>JAVZEV010000001.1:1092212-1456283 GCA_038873195.1 Candidatus Bathyarchaeia archaeon
TTCGTTTGGAACTTCCCGGAAAAGGCGGCATTGCTGTTCCTGTGGATACTGTGGAGCCGCCTATTGTTCGGTTGAAAAATGGGTCTGTTATTCGAGTTACTCTTGAAAATTTCAATGCTATAAAAGGCGAAATAGAAAAAATTCTGTTTTTAGGAGACATGTTGATTGGTTATGGCGATTTCTTGTATAGCAGTAAATCTCTTGCGCCTTCTGGATACGTTGAAGAGTGGTGGGTTGAAGATTTACGGAAAGCGATTTCAGAGCAATTTAATGGAAATTTGGAGGTTATAACAGAAACTACGAAGATTCCATTTGAGAGGTTAACTGCTTTCTTGGCAGATCCGTTCTTTTACAAGCCCGATGTTAAGGAAGCTATTGTATTATCACTAGCTTTACGCGTACCCCTACACCCGTCTTTTACATTCTTCTGGCCGTACCTTTCTTCAGTTGAAGAGCTTAAACTATTAAGAAACTGGCTTCATAATGCAGAAGTACAATTTGAAAATAGCGTTTGCTGCGAAATTGTTGGAGAAATTGAGGCAAATGTCAAGCAAGCGTTGGAAACAATCTGTTTGCCACATGAAGTTTTCAATAGCAAGATTCACATTAAAGATGAAGATGCCCATGCGTTTGCGTTTTGTCTTGGCTATGGGAAATCTTTCGATGAGAATTTTTCATCCACGCAAACTATTCTCGGTGTGATTAAGTTACTCTCTGGCGTGGAAGTACGGGAAAAAGCTCCAACTCTCGTTGGTGCTAGGATGGGAAGACCCGAAAAAGCGAAAAGGCGGGAGATGAAACCTCTTGTCCACGTTCTTTTTCCTATAGGTTTGTCTGGTGGTTCTCAACGAGACATAGTTGAAGCGGCAAAAAAGGAACCAGCATTTGTAGAAGTTGTCAAGCGTAAATGTCCTGTTTGCAAGACTTTCACATTTAGGATTATTTGTCCGGTATGCGGCTCTGAAACCATTCTCGAGAAAAGTTGTCCCAGATGCGGGAGAACTTTGAATGCAGAAGAATGTCCATCCTGTAAAGTGCTCGTGCAGTTCTATCAAAAGCAAGTAATTAACTTTAGAGAAATGCTTGAAGGCGCGTGTAGTCGTCTAGGTGTTTCCACACCCAAAATATTGAAATGCGTCAAAGGTTTAACGAATGAGAAAAAGGTTCCAGAAATCCTTGAAAAGGGCGTTTTGCGTGCAAGACATGGGTTGTCAGTCTACAAGGATGGAACAATTCGTTTTGATGTTACAAACGCTCCTTTGACGCATTTCAAACCTTCTGAAATTGGCGTTTCTGTGGAAAGGCTTAGGCAATTGGGCTACACTCACGCAGTTGATGGTGCAGAATTAACCGAGCCAAATCAAGTGTGCGAATTGAAACTTCAAGATGTTATAGTTCCGGTGAAATGTGCGGAGTACTTTGTGCATGTTGCAGACTTTATTGATGAGCTCTTAACGAAAGTCTATGGGCTTTCGCCTTACTATAACGTTAAGCGAGTGGAAGACCTTGTTGGACATTTAGTTGCAGGTCTAGCTCCACATACTTCTGTCAGTATTATAGGGCGCATTTTAGGCTTTACCAACTTAAACGTGTGTTATGCGCATCCAATCTGGCATTCAGCCAAGCGTAGAGACTGCGACGGCGACGAAGACGCTTTAATGCTTGCTTTGGACACTCTGCTCAATTTTTCCAGAGAGTATTTGCCCGCGCAGATAGGCGGAATAATGGATGCTCCACTGCTTCTTATTCCAATTGTTAATCCACAAGAAGTGCAAAGGCAAGCGCACGATGTGGATGTCGCTAAAGCTTACCCCCTAGAATTTTATGAAAAAACATGGGAACATACAGAGGCTAGACAAGTAAGCCACCTCATTGACATCATCGAATACCGTCTTGGTTCAGAGGCACAATTTGAAGGGTTCGGCTTCACGACTCCGGTGTCAAATGTTAACATGGGAAATGTTGATAGTGCGTATAAATTGTTCAAAACGATGGTTGAAAAACTAAATAGTCAGCTTGAGTTAGCTGAGAAAATTGAGGCTGTGGATGCTAGGAAGGTAGCCTTAAAGGTTTTAACTAAACATTTTATTCGAGATATTGCTGGAAACTTACGTGCTTTCTCGACACAAGGTTTCAGATGCAAATCGTGCAACAAGCATTTTCGACGGTTGCCTCTTCGCGGTAAGTGCCCCTCTTGTGGAGGGCAATTAACTCTCACTGTCTATCGTGGTGGAATTGAGAAGTATCTTGAGGCAGCGGAGCACCTTGTCAAGAAGTATCGGTTGCCGCGGTATTATTCTCAGAGAATTTCACTTGTAAGAGAGGAAATTAACGCTTTGTTTAAGGGGCAAAAGCCAAAGCAGATAAGCCTAATGGATTTTGCTTAAGAAACTTTTTCTATTTTAACGGCGTAATTAATATGCGGTGGACATGCTAAAAGAGATTTATCATCCTAATGCCTACTTGACACGTATAAGAAACGTCAAGCTTGGGCTTAAAGCTAGAACACGAATTTTGAATACTCTTGAGGGGCGTTCCCTCGACGTTAGAGCCATTATGAAAGAGGCGGGAATGCGTTATGGTGTTGTTATGCATCATTTGAAGCTTCTTGAGGTTGAAGGGATAGTTGAGAGAAAAGGCAATAAACCGCGCGTTTGGGGTCTCACGGGTTTAGGGCAGAAGCGATTGGAAAATTTAGGTTAAAAAGTGCACTTGCATGGTGTGCGTTTACATTTTGGGCATTGATTAGGATATTTGTTTAGTGCTGCTTGTTCTAGGTCTACGTTGGCGACGTTTGCGAGTGAAGCTAACCATGCAATGACATCTGCAAATTCGTCTTCTAACGCTTTTTTGTTGTTTGCTTTTAACGCTTCGCCTAATTCTTTCACTTCGTCTGCAAGCCAATTATATGTTCCATCTATTCCACGTTTGGAATCTCTATGAAAGTATATTTGGCGCATCATTTTTTGAAACCTTGATATGTGCAAAATTTTTTCACCTTGGTTCACGTAGAGAGCGTTGTTCATTTATTAAAATAGAGAAGATGAAATTATTATAGATAAAATTAGTGTAGGCTTAATTGAGGTTAAAGTGTTAATGTCTATCACTATTCGTAAATACCGAGATACTGACCGAGAAGAATGCCGCTCTTTATGGCGCGAATTAATAGAATGGCATCGTGAAATTTACCAAGATTCCACAATCGGTGGAGAGCATCCAAAAGACTATTTTGATAAATATCTTACAAAGTTTGGATGCGAGCAGCTTTGGGTGGCGGTTGCTGTTTCTAAAGTGGTTGGGCTTGTAGGATTGATTGTTGAAGGGAATGAGGCGGAAATAGAGCCCCTCATTGTTAGTAGAAGTTATCGTGGCAAGGGAATTGGAAGAAAACTAGTAGAACGGGCTGTTTCGGAAGCGCGATTATTGAGAGTGCGATTTTTATCTGTAAGACCTGTGGCACGAAACATCCAAGCTATTCGATTCCTTCACAAGCAAGGCTTTCAGAATCTTGGGCATGTTGAGCTCTTCATAGATTTCTCAGAATATGTTTGGAAGCAAAAAGTTGACCTCTTTGGATGTTGTTTTAAGTTCTGAGCGGCTGTGAGTGCCTTTATCGCCAACTTAAACGGTAAGGCTCTTTTGTCCCTTTTCAATGATGTGAATTAGTTTGGCACCTTTTCTTTCTAAATTTGTGGAGATAAATCGGCGGTGACAATATTTCGGGTTTTTCTCCATGCACATGAGGCAAACACGCTTGCTTGCCGCGAGTCCACAAAGCTTCTTTATTCCTTTTTTGAAAAGTTTAGTTCGCATGTGCTTTTTGTATCCTCCTTGTCGGTATCCGCCTAATTCATTGCCAAGCCAAATATATTCTATGCCATGCTCCGAGAGCCACTTTTGCATTTGTTCTTTTTTGAAATGTTCGATTTTTGATGTTGGAAATCTACGGATGTCTATGAGCACTTGAATTTGGTATTCATTCAGTAATTCGAGAAAAGTGTCTATTGAACGGCTGCTGTGTCCAATAGTCCATACTTGTATTTTCTCTTTTATCATAAGCATTAAACGCGTTTACCGAATTTTTATGTACTTGTAGGCTTCAGTTGCGTTTTCAAAGCAGTAATGTACTTTTTGGTAGTCTCTTCGAAATTCTGCCACGTCCGTTTTCACTTTTTCTAAAGGCTCCTTGTCCATTACCACGCGCTTAATGAACTCTGCTATTTCATCCATTTCGGATTCTTTCATTCCAAGTCTTGTAACTTCTGACACGCCCAATCTTATGCCGCCCGGGTGCATGAAGTGACGTCCTTCTTTGATATCCCATGGTAGCAAGTTTCTATTAATTATGATGTTCGCTTTTTCCAAAGTCTCTTCGATTGTTCCGCCGTCTCCTTGTTTCGTTATGTCGATTAGAATCACATGCGACTGCGTGAAACCTTTATGTTCTGCTAATACATTGAAGCCTCTCTCGTAAAGTGCTTGGGCTAATGCTTTAGCGTTTTTCACTATTTGGCTTGCATATTCCTGTCCGAACTCAAGCATTTCCGCGCATGCTATTGTGACGCCTGCAACTGCATGTAAGTGGTGATTGCTTACCATTCCTGGAAATGTTGCACGCTTTATCTTATCGGCATATTTATTCCATGAAAGAACTCCGCCATGTTGTGGTCCAAAGAATGTTTTATGTGTGCTTAAGCTTACTACATCTGCGCCCTCTCTAAGTGGGTCTTGGAATTGTTTTCCCGCAATTAATCCTGCTACGTGGGCTGCGTCGTATGCTACTGTTCCGCCTACTGAATGAATCATATCTTCCAGTTCCTTAATTGGATGCGGAAATGGAAAAACACTCGCGCCAAACATGACAAGTTTAGGTGGTCTTCCTTCTGCTGCTAGTTTTTGAATTCTCTCCTTTGCCTTGTCAATATCAATATTTAATTCCTTATAATCCAACGGAAGATACTCAACTACTAGACCGCGGACAGCTCCAGCTGTTCCTCCCAGCTCCTTCTTGCCTGTCGTGATGTGTCCACCGCACGGAATGGACAAAGCCATCATAGTGTCGCCAGGTTCTGTGAACGCGGTATAAACAACCAAGTTTGCTACGACGCCAGAAATGGGTCTGACATCCACAAACTCTGCATCAAAAAGCCTTTTCATAAGTTCAATGCATTTGAATTCTACTTGGTCAATGAAGCGGCATCCGGCGTACACGCGTTCTCCGGGCCATCCTTCTGCGTAGCGGTTTCCAAAGTCAGACATTATTGCTTCGCGAACGGCTGGGCTTGGAACATTTTCGCTGGCTATGAGTGGGATACTTTCTTGGAACCATTTGTGATGTTGTTGTAGAAGATTAATCACGTGATTATATTCATCATGTGGAGTAGTCATCATCAACACCCTTTGCATCACAGTATCCTTTACTCACAAATAAAAACTCTTTTGAGACAACATAACATTAATAATAGAGAAACTTGTAAAGTTACTTACACTCTTGATTGAGAAAGGTTGGCTCAGATGAGCAAGAAAAAGAAGAAGAAAGAGTCAGCGCCAATGCCTGCTGCAAGTGCAGGGTTGCTCCGGTTCTTTGAGGAGGAGACGGAAGGGGTCAAGGTTAAACCTGAGATACTTGTGGCTTTGGCAATAACCTTAATCGTTGTTTGTGTTTTGGCAAATGTCTTTTTCTAAAAGTGCCATTCTAGCGTCGAGAAGGCGGATGTAAAACTTCTATTCGTTGAACAGAGTTAAGGTGAACGAATATTTCGCTTCTTTCTTCCCTTCCTGCGACTTGTGGTATGGGTTGCGCGATTGTTGCACGTAATATTATAGCTTCTGCATCGGAAAGCCATATCCCCGCGGGTTCACGCGTAATTGCTGCTAATGTCCCCTCAAAGCCATATGCTGGGTCTAAAATTACACGTATTTGTTTACCCAGATTTTTCTCGAGCATGTGAAATATGGTTGGAGGGACGTTTTGTTCTGGCATAAGGTTCGCAAAATCCTATAATAGATATTTGGTAAATAAAACCGTTGCCCCTAATGAGGCAATGTTCACTCACCGTTTTCGCCATGATAGCCTTTTGATTTATGTGTTCCCATTTTTTCAGTGTTTATGTAAAAATTTTGGGTCTCTCTTGTGAATGATTATTCCTAAGAGTGTCTTAACTCTCCGTGGTGATTATGCGGAGCTTCGCGACACTTTAAAATATGCCTAATAATGTTTCATAGGAAATTTGAACGAGAGGATGATTGTGGCAAGCAGCGACCCATTAACTATATCCATGGACAAGGCGGTTAAGCATTATTCTTCGTTGTTTAAGCTTCCGCCTTATGGAAAGATGGTTTTGCTTCTTGCCTTGCTTTGCATGGGCAGTGGTATATTTTCTGCAATTATCCTTTTTCCTTCTCTTTACGGATTAATAATGGGAATGCTTCTCGGCATTTCTTTATTACTTACGAACATCGTTCTTGACCATGTTATAAGCGCTCTAATTTTGAAAGGCGACCCCATTTACGATTTGAGAAGAACTACTGGACTTTCACTTTTCAGTTGGGTTTTCTGGCTTTTTTTCATTTTTACAGGAGCTATTGTCGCTGTCTGGTTTGGTTCAATTTGGTGGATTAGATTATGCCTTTTGGGATTTTCTGCCGTGCTTATCTTTCGGTTAACGGTTCTTAACGCGACATCATTCAAAAGTTACAGCAAACTCCTCGCAGCTTCTTTCCTTCAACCAATCCCTTGCGTACTTCAATTGATGATAATTTGGACGAAACTTGATTATCTCTTCTTTTTGTTGTTTTTAGTGTTCGCGTGTGTTGTAAGCATTATTTCAAGTTGGCTTTTCCTTTCCCCTTTGAATCGTGTAGGCGAAAAAACGCTTAAAGTTCCTTCCTTATCTCTTTTAAAGGCTTTCTTGTTGAATTGGGTTGCGGACTTAAATGCCCCGTTTGAAAGTTTTCTTGAACAGCTGGGTGAAGAACAAAACGTGGAAGTTTCTCTCATAAAATTTGATTCCGCCAAACCCAAAGCAGTAATTGCCGTGCCATCTATTCATCCTGGGCCCTTCAAAAACATTGGAAGCAGCCCTCTGCCCTCGATGCTTAAAACATCATTAGAAAATGCGCTGAAGTGTGTCGCATGCATCCCCCATGGATTGCTTGGGCACGAGTTTGACTTGGCTTCGCAGTCTCAAAACCAAAAAGTAATCAGTCAAGTTATTGACTCACTAAACTTTGAGGGTTCAGAGGCAAAAGCAACGCCATTTGTTAAAGTTAGTAATGGCATAGCCACGGCGTGTTGCCAAATTTTCGGTAAATCAGCTTTCATCTCTTTCAGTCTTGCACCTGGAACCACTGAAGATTTTCCTCAAGAATTGGGTTCTTTTGTTAGTCAAGAAGCAGAAAGACATGGAATAGCATGCTATACGGTTGTTAACGCCCATAATAGTATCAACGGAAATGCAGGTACAGAAGAAGTCTTAAGGTCATTGAAAGCTGTCGCGGTGGAATGCTTAGAAAAAGCGGTTTCCCTCAAACAGTTACCTTTCGAAGTCGGCATAGCCACTGTTCAGCCTAAAGAATTCAGTCTCAGAGATGGCATGGGACCGGGAGGAATCACCGCCTTGGTTGTCAAAGTGGGAGTTCAAAAGACTGCTTACTTAGTCATTGACGGCAACAACATGGTCACTGGGTTACGTGAAAAAATCCTCTCTGCCCTATCTTCTATAGGAATAAATGAAGGCGAAATCTTCACAACAGATACACATTTAGTAAATGCTATAGTGCTAGTTGAACGCGGATATCACCCTATCGGCGAGGTTATAGACCACGAAAAACTCATTGAGTATATAAAAGAGGCCATAGTTGCTGCCACATCAAATTTAGAACGCGTTAAAGTTGCATGCCGTAAAGTGGAAATCCACAACGTTAAAGTTATAGGAGAAAAAGCACTAGAAACCCTCTGTCTTCTTATAGATAAGGCTAAACGAAGAGCAAAGAGAATAGTTGCCCCAGTTTTTGTGTCAAGCGGCATCATTTTAATGTTGTTTTTGGTGTTTTTTCTAAGCTAAACTAATAAGTCTGAAACAAACTCTTCTCTCTTCTCAATGGAAGGAAAGAGCCGTGCTTAAGGAAATCAGAATTCATGGGCGCGGAGGACAAGGCAGCGTAACAGCAGCAGAGTTGTTGGCGCATGCCGCTTTTATTGAGGGCAAATGGGTTCAAGCTTTTCCCTATTTTGGAGCAGAACGACGTGGCGCTCCAGTCAAAGCCTTTGCAAGGATAAGTGACGAATCAATTCTTATACATAGTCAAGTGTACAATCCCGATTATGTAATTGTGCTTGACCCTGCAATTTACAAAACTGTGGATGTAACTGAAGGATTGAAGAAAGATGGGGTAATAATCCTAAACACGACAAAGCACCCTGATGAAACTGGAATAAAAAATTATAAGGTTGCAACTGTTGACGCAACAGGAATCGCCCTCGAACTAAATCTCCTAGTCGCTGGTTCGCCCGTGGTTAACACGTCGATAATAGGTGCTTTCGCTAAGGCCACCGAAGAAGTTAAACTGGAAAGTGTCGTGAAAGCCATAAAAGAAACTTGGTCAGGCGCAGCTGGAGAAAAGAATTCTCGGGCTGCAGAATTGGCTTATGAGCGTCTAATAAAAGGATGGTGAAAACGCATGAGTAGCTCCTCAAAAACTCGTAAGGAAATGCCTCTTACGCCGTTATCTCAACCTACAGTGGGCAGCATGGGAAAAACAGGAACTTGGAGAACATTCCGGCCTGAAGTTAATTATTCCAAATGTACTCGCTGCACTTTATGCTGGATTTACTGTCCAGACGCAGCCATTGCACGTCAAGAAGACGACTCGCCAAAGATAGATTACGACTACTGCAAAGGCTGCGGAATATGCGCTAATGAGTGCCCAGTCAAAGCGATAACGATGAAACGGGAGGAAGAATAAAAATGGCGCAAATGATTATTGATACTGCAAATCACATCGCTGGATACGCTGCAAAGGCAGCAAGAGTAAAGGTTGTAGCTGCATACCCAATAACTCCTCAAACAACCGTGGTAGAAAAAATAGCTGACTTTGTTGAAAACGGAGAGATGGACGCCGAATACATACGAGTGGAATCCGAACACAGCGCCATGGTTGCGTGTATTGCCGCAGCGGCTGCGGGAGTCAGAACTTTCACGGCGACCTCTGCCCACGGATTAGCACTTATGCATGAGGCATTACATTGGGCTTCTGGCTCTCGTTTGCCTGTGGTTATGGCTGTTGTTAACCGTGCTATGGGCGCCCCTTGGAGCATTTGGTCCGACTTTAGTGACTCTCTTTCGCAGCGCGACACTGGTTGGATTCAGTTCTACTGCGCTGATAATCAAGAAGTTTTTGACACGATTATTCAAGCTTACAAACTCTGCGAAGACGAACGAGTCTTTTTGCCTGCCATGGTGTGCTTAGAAGGCTTTATTTTATCGCACACTTACATGCCTGTAAAAATTCCTGAACAAAAGGAGATTGACGATTTTCTGCCTCCCTACAGATGTGGGTGGATTTTAGATGTTAATCGTCCTTTGTCTCATGCGAATTTGGTTTCGCCTGATTGGTATATGGAGTTTCGTTACATGATTCAAGAAGCTATGGAGAACGCGAAGCAGTTGATTCCGAAAATCGATAAGGACTACGGTAAACGTTTTGGGTTTGAGTATGGCGGGTTGCTTGAGAAGTACAAGTGTGATGATGCGGATTTAGTATTGGTTACTATGGGTACCATGGCAAGCGACGCAAAAATAGCCGTTGACAGCCTTCGCAAAGAAGGTTTAAAAGTGGGCGTGGCAAGGGTTAGAGTTTTTCGTCCGTTCCCAACGGAAGAAATAGCAAAGCTTGCTGAACAAACTAAAATGTTAGCAACAATAGACCGTCACATATCCTTTGGAATGGAAGGCTTTCTTTCGTCGGAGATCAAAGCGTCTCTTTACAACAAAAAAAACAGACCATTGCTTACGGGCTTTATTGCGGGCTTAGGAGGAAGAGATGTCACTTCAGAAACTATCAAGAAAATTGCTAAGAAATCGCTAAAACAGATGCACGCTGGAAAAGTTGAGAAAGAAACTGAATGGGTTGATTTGAGAGAGTGAGAATAATGGTGACCATAAAAGAACTTCCAAGAGAAGAATACTTACTTAAGGGCCATGCAGCTTGTGCTGGTTGTGGTCCATCTATCGCAATTCGTCTACTCTTCAAAGCGTTAGGAAACAAGGTCATAATGGTTGTTCCAGCATGCTGTACGACTGTAATTCAAGGACCTTACCCATACACTTCCGTTGCTGTTCCTCTCCAAAACATTCTTTTTGAGTCTACCGCTGCCGCAGCTTCTGGAATTGTTGCTGCATTACGTCAGCGAAAAATGGAAGACATAACGGTTATCGGTTGGGCTGGTGACGGTGGAACGGTTGATATTGGAATTCAAGCATTATCTGGGGCTGCAGAAAGAGAAACAAACTTCATTTACATCTGCTATGATAACGAGGCTTACGGCAATACTGGGATGCAGCGAAGCGGAGCGACACCTTATGGTGCGTGGACAACAACTACTCCGTCAGGAAAAAGAGAAAGGAAAAAAGACATGCCTTTCATAATGGCGGCGCACCGAATACCTTATGTTGCAACCGCTTGTCCGTCATATCCTATAGATTTTGTAGAAAAGATGAGAAAGGCAAGAGACATCAAAGGTACAAAATATATTCATATTTTAGCACCGTGTCCTACAGGATGGCGTTATGACGCAAACAAGACAGTAGAGCTTGGGCGCCTCGCCGTTCAAACGGGCTTGTGGGCTTTATACGAAATTGAGTATGGCAAGTTCAAGCTTAATTCTCCAAGCGACCGTTTGGTTGATAAAGCAAAACGAAAACCTGTTAAGGAATACCTACAATTGCAAGGCAGATTCCGTAACTTGACAGAAGAAGACATCAACAGAATCCAACAGTGGGTTGATGAAGACTGGGAACGCTACCGCAAATTGACTTCAAACAGTCTGTCTGACGCTACACTGCACGGAAAAATATAAGAATCTCAAAAACCATGTATACTCCGCTTTACGATGCCATCCATTTGCAATCAGCGAAAAAGGAGGTAAAATATGACAGAAAAGAAGCGAAAGGAGGAAACCGCCCAAAAACCAGCGAAACCACAACGGAACCCAGAATCAAACGATAACGTTGTATTCATCGGCAAAAAACCAGTGATGAACTACGTAGTCGCTTGCTTAACCTTCTTCAACTCAGGCGCCAAAAAAGTCACAGTTAAAGCAAGGGGACGAGTGATAAGCAGAGCTGTTGACACTGTTGAGTTGCTACGGCGAGCGTTTCTGAAGGATTTGCAGCTTCAAGGTATCAACATATCTACAGAGGAAGTAACGCGCGGTGAAGGCCAAAAGTCTAATGTTTCAGCGATTGAGATTACAGTGACGCGACCATAAACCGTCTTAATTTCCTCCAAAGTACTAATAAAATGTGCAACTAGCCTATTTTGGACCATTTATCTAATCATTATTTTTTGTCCAAAAAGATAGGTAATTATATAAAACCCTCTTTTCTAATCCTTATCCTCCTATTGGTGATTTAGGATGAATTACCCAAAAATCGTTGTCACTCCACCTGGACCAAAAGCTAGAGCGCTCGTAAAAAAAGACGAGGAACTGATTTCGCCGTCATACGTGCGGTTTTACCCGCTTGTTGTTGAATCTGGAAAAGGCTGTATCGTGAAAGATGTGGATGGAAACGAATACATAGATTTCAACTCTGGCTTGGTATGCCTAAACGTTGGTCATAACCATCCAAAGGTTATTGCAGCAATAAAGAATCAATGTGACCGATTTTTGCATTATTCAAACACTGACTTCTTCTATAAGGAAGTGATTGACCTCGCAGAAAACCTTTCATCAATTACGCCAGGAAAAGACGCCAAAAAAGTCTACTTTGGTAACAGCGGAACCGAAGCAATTGAAGCAGCAATCAAACTTGCAAAATGGCACACTCGTAAGCAACTTTTCATCGGGTTCATAAGCGCGTTTCACGGGCGTACAATTGGCTCTTTATCTTTTACTGCTAGTAAACCCGCTCAAATGCGTTATTTCTTCCCGCTTATGCCAGGCGTCACTCATGTGCCTTATGCGTACTGTTACCGTTGCCCTTTCAAACTTAACTATCCAGAGTGTAACTATTGGTGCGTAGACTTTATTGACGAGTTTGTCCTTCAGAAGTATGTGCCTCCAGAAGATGTTGCTGCCATTGTTTTTGAGTCTATTCAAGGCGAAGGAGGATACGTGGTTCCGCCACCAGAATATTTCCAGCGGCTAAAGAAACTCGCAGACAAATATGGCATTCTACTCATTGATGACGAAGTTCAGTCTGGTATAGGCAGAACTGGGAAGTGGTTTGCAATCGAACACTGGAACGTTGAACCTGACATCATCTGTAGTGCCAAAGCATTAGCTTCGGGACTACCCTTAGGCGCAACTATAGCTAAAGCGAAAATTATGGACTGGGTTGGCGGTTCTCATGCAAGCACTTTCGGTGGTAATCCACTCTCATGCGTTGCTGCAAACGCTGTAATCGAAATAATCAAGGAAGAAAGACTTCTGGAAAACGCAACCAAACAAGGCGCGTACATTCTTAAAAGACTTGAGGAGTTAAAAGAGAAAAGCGAGATAGTCGGCGACGTAAGGGGCAAAGGCTTAATGATTGGAATGGAAATCGTGGAAAACAAAGAAAACAAAAAACCCGAATCTAAAAAAGCTTCGGAAATTATGATGCGCGCTTGGAAACGAGGAGTTGCCGTGATAACCTGTGGGGCTTCCACAGTTAGGATTGCGCCTCCACTTAATATTACGCGAGAACTCGTTGATTCTGCATTAGACATAATTGTAGATGTCGTAAAAGAGGTCGAAAAAGAATAGGGGCTTCTGTTGCTCTCTGTGTGGTTGCATGGAAATTCGAAAACTAACCATAGAGAACTATGAAGAAATAGTACGGCTTTGGCGCAAAGCAGACTTGCCTTTTAAACCTAACGGAAGAGATAGCAAAGAAGCAATAGCCGTGCAAATGAGGGCGAACCCGGAATTTTTTCTTGGAGTTTTTGAGAATAACCGCCTTGTAGGCGTCGCGGTTCTAAGCAGTGACATGCGAAGAGGTTGGATAAACCGATTAGCAATTGATCCGGACTATAGAAACCGCGGTTTTGCCAAAGCACTGATTTCTGAATCAGAGCGAATATTTAGAAAGCATGGTTTAGGAATTTTCTGCGCCTTAATCGAAGATTATAATATTGCGTCAAAAAAGTTGTTCAAGAAATGCGGGTATGTGGAACACCGTGACATATTATACTTCAGCAAACGCGATAGTGAGGAAGTGTAGCAGAAGTTTCTCCACCTAATGTTTTAACAACCATGACCTACATCTTCGTCGTTTTTCTTCTAACATAACTTTCTTTTCATCTTTTCTTTTAATGAAGCAGTTGATCATGTCAAGATTATGTGAATCATGCTTGCCTTTCTTCGGGCTTCGGTTCATGTACAAATAATATCAAAACTGTAGAAGGAATTGCAAAAGTAGCTGTAAGTAGAAACGGAAGCATAGGAGATACAGCATCATACAAGATTCCGCCCAAACCTGCGCCTAAAGCCATGAATATGTAAGCGAAAAAGTTCGCTGAACCCGTTATTTTTCCTCGTTTTGATTGCGGAACAAGGTCAGCATACATTGTTTGATAAGACGAAAAGCCGAGAAGCATCGAAAATCCAACAAGTGGCATGGCTATGAAGAGCGTCAAGTAATTTCCGAGAATGAACAATAATATGGCTGGAATCATCAGAAGATTTGCAGTTAGTAAAGGTTTTTTCCTGCCAATTTTGTCAATCAATCTACCTACGGGCAAAGACAAAAATATCATGCAGACGAAAAGGGCAATCATGGCATAACCCCAATTTATGCGAGCAAGCTGGAATGTTGGGTCGACTTCGCGTGGGCCTCCTATTTGGAGAACGTAGAAAGCGTAGACCATGAATAATGTCTGGGTCATTGCAATCGAGAAACGCATAATTAATTCAGAGAAAAATAGAAACCGTGTTGAATGCGGCACTGTTTTCCAGACGTTTATTCCTTCTTTTATGGCTTTTGGGTATGCTCGTAGTGCTTCTCTTATGTTTATTTTCTCGGGGGTTTTGATGCTTTCCTTCAATTTTAGGCGCACGATTGCGGCTGCGAGATATAGGAATATAACAATAGTATAGGCGATTCTCATGCCCGTTATGGAACTATAAGCAGTCACCAAAAATAGTGCAACAACAGGTCCAGGTGTGGTTGAAACGCTCATTATTAAATTAAGCACAGAAAATCCCATTCCACGTTTTTCCGGCGGTAGCGAATCAGCCATTAACGCGTTTAAGGCTGGCTGGTATAGTAGGCATAGGTTTTGTATGGCGGCTCCGACTAGAATGAGTTCCCAGCTTGGAGCAATCGCGTAAAAAATGAATGAAAGGGCAACTCCGAAGGTTAAGCTTGAGACAAGCCATCGTCTTCCATATTTGTCCGCTAAGTATCCTCCCAAAAACTGAACGGAAGCTAATGCTAACAGAGAAACAAGCATTATTATTCCCAGGATTGTCGCGCTTCCGCCGAGTTGAATGACATAGTCGGGATAGTATGTTCCTGGCAGTTCATGGGCGAAATCTATTAGAATCCAGCTTATGATAAGTATTAGGTAGTTTCCTCGAAAAAATGAAAATTCTTGCCTCAGCTTTTCCGCAAAATTCAATGGTTAAACGCTTCCTTTGGAGTTCATTCTTACAACAAGCGGAATTAATAAAGGTTGATTGAAACTTTTGTTCTAATGTTTGTTTAGAACTCATGTGGTTTTGCTATTACTTCTCTGATTTTTAGTTCAAAGAACCTCGCGGCATTTGCGGGCTGAATTCGTAATGCTGTGTCTGCGCCTCTTCCAGTTCCAGCAATAGCTACAATGTCCTTGTCAACTTGAATTAAACCAGCATCTGCAGCCATCAAGGCGATTTCTACGCATACTTTTGTTCCTTCTCCCATAAGTCTAAGCGCGTTTGCAATAAGCTCTAAAGATTGGATAGTACCGAAATCTTTGCGAATTGCTCGTTCTACACTGCTTAAGGCATGAATGCCCGTGAAGATTTTCGCTCCATTCGCCAAAATTTCCTTCTTATATTCTTCTATTAGCTCAGTTTCTCCGGGTTGACGAAAGCCGTGGCAATGCGTTACCACAACGACATTGTAACCTTTGAAGATTTTGGATGCTTTTGCCCCTGTTTCGCCGGTTGTTGATGCAACAACTATGTCTTTTATGCCTTCTTTTTCTACGTACTCTTTAACAAGTTTGAGCAATGCATCTGTGTTCTTAGCGCCTGCTTCCTTGAAGTAAATGGTTTTACGTTCGATCGTGCTCATAACTAAACCTCAACAATTTTCAAATTTTAAACTATCTGCTTTCTTATATTGTTGATGATTATTCTTGGTCTAAGTTCTTTTTCCTTAATGGTTTTCTTTTCAACCCTGTACCGCATACCTCGCATTTTTCGTATTTGTAATCAGCCGGGTATCTCTTATGGCACGCTGGGCAATATCTTATCCATTGTAATCGGAAGCGTATGCCAAATGTCGCTAGAGAAGTAAATGGTATACCCATTTGGTTTGCTACATTCTGTATAGAGTAATCGTCTGTAGCAACTAACGGATTATAACCTTGCGACTTAAGCTCTAGAGCCAAAGCCAAAACTTGAAGGTCCGCATCTGAAAGGAAAAATGCGTCGCCGATAAGATTTGCCGACGCTTTAACTTTATTGAGAAAGTTCTCGTCTGGCATTTTCACTTTTAACTTTCCGCTTTCCATTGCCGTTTTAAATCTAACCCAAGACATTGAGCTTCCAAATATTTCTTCTCTAACCATCGGCACAGTATATTGTTCCTCGCTTATAGAAAATGGGTCGAAGCCGGCCACGAAAGCCGATGTGTCCAAAACTATAACTTTTCTATTCACGTTGTCAGTCAGACTCCTTTAAAGAGAAGTCTGCTTCTGAGGCGATGGTAAAAGTTCTCTCTGAACCTTATAAAAGAGGTTTCATATTTTGAACGTGTGACTGTAATGCGTGGAAGTTTAGAATTTATAATTTTCCGATACTGTCCGTCAATTATTGCTAGAATCTTTCTCGGTCTAACAACTTCAACAGTTAAATTGGAATTTGCTGGGAAGACAATCGAGCGAAAAACGCTTAAGGCGCATATAGAAGTCAAAACAAACGCGTCTACATTCGGGTCCAACACTGGTCCACCAGCCGAAAGCGAATATCCCGTGGAGCCGGTTTGTGTTGAAACCATTAATCCGTCTGCTTGGGAGCCTAAAATTGGCTGTCCATCTTTTAGGATGCGCGTGTAAAGCAGTTTTACTGGTTCATCAGCTACAATTAATACTTCATTTAAGGCGTCGGGAAACTTTGTGCCGTCCGCCATTACTGAAAGCTTCATGCACTTTTCAATGTCAAATTCTTTCTTTAAGCACTTGTCTATGGCGGCAAAGGCTTGTTTTGGTTCGACTTCTGTTAGGAAACCTCGAATGCCCATGTTTATTGTGAGTATTGGTGGTTCTGGCTTTGGAATAGCGACGCATGTTCGTAGGATGGTTCCGTCGCCACCAATTGTTATTATGAAATCGGTTTTCATTTTCTCAAGCGGAATGGTTTTCCCTTTTATGCTTGCCTTGTTTGCCAATGTGTCCTCTACAAATACTTCTAATCCTTTTTCTATCAAGTAATTAGCCAAGTCTTCAGTAAGTTTTATGGCTGCTTTTTTGTCAAAACGGGCAACCAATCCGACGCTTTTGAACAACTGCTTCACCGTTTTGTATTAGCGACACCTTAATCTATATATGGGTGTTGTTTAAAATTGCTGTGGATGAAAACCGTGAGCAGTTGGTGAGTAAATGAGCAAACCAGTTGATGTTGGAAGTTTACGCGTAGGCGGATATATGATTGTTGACAACGAACCGTGCCGAATAGTTGACATAACCAAATCAAAACCAGGAAAACATGGCTCTGCCAAAGCAAGAATCGTGGCCATCGGCGTTTTTGACGGCGTAAAAAGGAGCATTGTAAAACCTGTGGATGCTAACGCGGAGGTTCCAATAATCGAAAAGCGCAGTGGACAAGTTTACGCTGTCACTCCCTCAAGCATTCAAATAATGGACCTGGAAACCTACGAATATTTTGATGCTCCTTATCCAGAAGAGGAAGAGTTGAAGGCGAAAATTGCTGCTGGCGTTGAGATTGAGTATTGGCGGATAATGGGCAAAATCAAGATAGTAAGAACAAAATAAAGTGAAAGATCGAAATTTTGACATCAAACGAAAATGAGCTCATCTGACAGTTGCTCCTTATTGGAGGTTACTCCTTCTTGACAGCTGAAAAGGTCAAGTTAAAAGATGGCAGAACCGTACTTATAAGAAAGTTTCAGATGGACGATAAAGAGAAACTTATCCACATGTACGCATCTTTTTCGAACGACGCTGTACGTTGGGGAATGCCTCCTTACAATCGGGAAAAGCTTGAAAGAGATTGGTTTAGCAATTTTCAAAACATTATAGCTATAATCGCTTTATATAAAGGCGATATTATCGGACACATGCAGATTTTCAAGGGTCCTCATGTACGAAGAAAAGGAACAGGCGATTTGGTGATGTATCTTCACCAAAGCTTTCATAACGTGGGATTAGGAACCGCAATGCTTGCTAGGCTCATGGAACTTGCGAAAGAGGAAGGACTGCACCGAGTAGGCTTACATGTTGTCGCTGATAACAAAATTGCTGTTCACCTTTATCAGAACTTTGGCTTTAAAATTGAGGGAATACTGAAGGATGCATACTTTGGCGAAGACGGTAAATATCATGATGAACTGGTGATGGGCGTGTTACTTAACTAACTCCACCACTCCCAATTGAGCTTTTTGAAGCCTAAATAAAGGACCAGCAGAATTATTCCCCAACTTAATGCTATACCAGCGAATTTTAAGACATCAGGTGAGACGTAAGTATAGCTTGCCCAAGCGCTAACACCACCTAATCCTACAAGCAAAAGTGCGAACACGGCAAATTGGATAGCACGTTCGGTTGCCATGAATTTTCACCATCAAGCTGTTTCTAGAAGTTGGCGTATCTTATTGTTAAAACTTTCCATCAAAGTTTATTTTCTCGTTTAGTGCTTGTGTTTATTGAAGCCGATGATGCGAGAAGAGCCGTCGGATTTGTGAAGACATTTATGGGCTGAGGCTTCTGCACTTATTCCACTGGAATTGTATATTCGTGTTTGCGGGGAATGCGCACTTCTAGCACTCCCTTTTTGAAACGCACTGCCATTTTATCCATCTGTACGGGCACTGGAATGCGCGTTTGACAATGGAATGTTTGGAATTCGCCTTTGTAATGTGTTATGCCAAGTTCTTCGAGGCGTATTTTCCGTTTCATTCTCGCTGATATCTCGAGAGTATCCTCATCTAACGCTTTAACTTGCACGGTGCTTTCTTCTGTGTAGGGCAAATCAACAGTTACGATCACTTCTGTCGGCGTTACCATTATGTCACGAAGTGGTTCAACGGCACAAGTTTTATGGTTCCAGCTTGGTCTTTCTGTTAATCGTTCTCCAAACCTTTCGAACCATTCTTCCCACTCGTCAAAGTATTCATCAATCAAGTCAAAGATTGAACGTCTTCTTCTACTAGACATTTACATTCCTCCTTACGAAACGTACAATGGAATGTCGTACTCTTGCGTTTTCTTCATTTTAGTCATCTCCTGCTGTGTTCGTCTCATAACGTCTCTGGCTCTCAAACGAATTTCTTCGCCTTTCTCAAGAAGTTTTGAAACATCCACTTTTATTCCAGTGACGCTTGCTAATCCTTTTAGTACTTCTGCTGCGGCTTCTGGGTCTGGATAGTTAAGGAAACATTGCGCAAGCAATGCTATGGCTGGTAAACCCATAGTCGCGCATCGTTGGAGCATAAGTGCTTGGGGACCAACCATGTATCCTTCCTTCAATATTTCTATGCCTTTTTCTTGCACCATTTTCAGCATATCTGGACTTGATGCTGCAGCAAAAACTTTCAACTCCTGAACATCTTGTCTGTCCTGTATTGGAATACCGCTTAATGAGATCATCATCTTAACATTCTTGCTTTTTCCCCATTCAATTAACGCGTTCATTACTGGATAAATAATGTCTGCAGATATTGCAGTTTCAGAAACAGCTAACAAGACTTCATTGTTTCCAAAGATTCTTATCGGAGAATGCGGCAAGCCCTCATGCAAGACAATTATCGGCGGCAGCAACTTTGAATCCATAAACGCAACTTCCTCAAAATCTTTAAGTTCTTCTATCAAATGCGACGCTGCAATAACGCCGACCAACCCAACATCTGGAAAACCAAACAACATCGTAGTGCCAGACGGAATCTCTTTCTTCTCTACAATTTTAACTTCGTCACTCAAACTTTAACCCTCAACTTCATCTTTTTTTAAATTAGCCGTAAAAAGGTTATGCAAGTTAAGCTTAAAGAGCAGAATACCTATTTAAAAGCATAAACTGTTTAAAATCTGGAGAAACAACATGGCACTAGAACGCTTGGGCTCCACACTTTACGAAGCCCTAAAAAAAGTTTTCAAAGCATCCATCGTAGATGAGGCTACAGTCAAAGAGCTTGTGCGCGACATACAAAGGGCTCTGCTGCAAGCAGACGTCAACGTTAAACTTGTACTAGACATTTCCAAACAAATAGAAGAAAGAGCCCTAAAAGAAAAAGTCCCTCCAGGCATTTCACGCCGCGAACACGTAATAAAAGTTGTTTATGAAGAATTAACTCGTTTCCTCGGAGAAAAACCAGCACCAATAAAAGTGGAACCCGGAAAACGCAACGTGATAATGCTTGTTGGAATTCAAGGTTCAGGAAAAACAACCGCGGCGGCTAAACTTGCAAGATACTACCAAAAGAGAGGATTAAAACCAGCGCTAATATGCGTTGACACGTACAGACCCGGAGCGTATGCGCAATTGCAACAATTAGCAAATAGAATAAATGTGCCATTATACGGCGACCCAAAAGCAAAAGACCCTGTTAAAATCGCACTTGACGGTTTAAAACAATTCCACAACAAGGAAATTGTGATAATCGATACGGCAGGACGCCACAAAGAGGAACAAGAACTAATTAAAGAAATGAAAATGCTTGAAAAAAACATTAAACCCGACGAAATTGTGCTTGTAATTGATGGAACAATCGGACAACAAGCAACAGTTCAAGCGAAAGCTTTCAATGAAGCCACACCTTTAGGCTCAATTATCGTTACAAAATTGGACGGTTCTGCGCGAGGTGGCGGTGCTCTTTCCGCGGTTGCTGCTACTGGTGCTCCTATAAAATTCATCAGCACCGGCGAGAAAGTGGAAGACATAGAAGCCTTCATTCCTTCCCGTTTCGTTGGCAGGCTCTTAGGCATGGGTGACCTTGAAACTCTGTTGGAGAAAGTTCGCGAAGCAGAGATTAAAGTGCCAGAGAAGAAAGCCAAAGCTATTCTGAGTGGCAAGTTCACGTTGACAGACATGTATGAGCAGTTCGAAGCCATGAAAGGCATGGGAACTTTTCGGAAGCTTTTGAAAATGGTTCCAGGCATGTCTTACGATATACCTGAGGATATGTTGAACACTGCTGAAGACCGTCTGGAAAAGTGGCGTGTAATGATTCAGTCTATGACGCCGGAAGAAAAGAATAATCCAAAAATTTTCAACGCCTCCAGAATAAAGCGTGTTGCAAGGGGTTCTGGAACAAGCGAGAAGGAAGTGAAAGAACTTCTGAAACAATACGTGATGATGCGTAAAATGTTAAAGTCGCTTAGACGAAAGAAGAAGTTGCCGTTCTTTGGGAAAGGCTTACCGCTTGATTTTAAGTAATGTGCACAGTGATTTGGAAAGGACCTTACAATGGGGTTTAACATTTTAAAAAAAGCGTTAAAAATGCTTGAAAAGTATCCTTTGTGCGACCATTGTTTAGGAAGACAATTCGCTCTACTTGGGCATGGAGTAGAAAACGACGAACGAGGAAAAACAATAAAACTTGCATTAACTTTGGAAGCGCACGCATTAGCCATTTCTAAAACTAAAGAAGGCATCAGAATCCTCAAAATTCTTGCGACAAACGGTTTTTTTGAAACAGCCAAAGAAATATTGCATAAAATGAAAAGGCGAGTGCCGGAAAAGAATCTGCCTAAGGCATGTTTTTTGTGCGAAAACAAATTTGAAATGACTGAAGATTTGGCAAAAAAAGCATTAAAGTGGCTTAGGGAATATGAATATAACAACTTTTTGGTGGGCGTAGAATTACCTCTTTTTGTAGAGGAGCGAGAGGACGAGTTTAGGGCTGAGTTTGAGGCGGTATATGCTGAAAGTATGCGAACCGCATTTGGAAGGATGTTGGGTAAAAAGATTGCTTTGTATAGTGAGAAGGTTGTGGAACATAAGAAGCCCGATGTGGTTGTGCTTGTTAATCCATTCACTGACAAGATAGTGCTTCAAGTGAACCCTCTTTTCATTTCTGGGCGCTACAAGAAACTTGCCAGAGGCATACCGCAGTCAAAATGGTTCTGTTCGAACTGCAGAGGAAAAGGTTGCGAAAAATGTAATTGGACTGGGAAGATGTATCCGGAATCGGTTGAGGAGATTATTGGGAAATTGTTTTTGGACACGACATGTGGTGCAAAAACATCGTTTCATGCTTCTGGAAGGGAAGACATTGATGCTCGTATGCTTGGCAAAGGTAGACCTTTCGTGATTGAAATTTCGAGACCTAAGAAGCGGTTCTTGGACCTTAAGAAATTAGAAAACGAAGTGAATGCTTATGCAAAAGGTAAGGTTGAAGTCTCGAATCTAAAATTTTCAAGCAAAGATGCGATTCGAAGGTTGAAGAGGGCTGAATCTTCTCAGAAAGAATACCGTGTAATAGTCGAGTTTGAGGATGAAATCACGGAAGAAGAAATGCGGCTTCTTGAAGATAAATTAACAAATGCAATTATCAAACAAAAGACGCCAACCCGTGTTTTGCATAGGCGAGCAGATTTGACACGGGAAAAGTACATATATGACGTGAAAGTAAAGGTTTTGTCGCCTAAAAAGGCTGAGATGAAAATACGATGCCAAGGAGGGCTTTACGTTAAAGAATTGGTGACTGGGGATGATGGAAGAACAACTCCGAGCGTTTCAGAACTTCTCAAGAACAGAGCGAAGCCTATAAAACTTGATGTTTTGAACGTGGTTATGAAAGATTGAAAAGGTGAAGAATGGATGAAGAAGTCAAAGGGATATCGTTCAGGGACTCGGCGTTTGCTACGTAAGGAACCGCGTGAACGTGGGAAAACGAAGTTGAGCAAGCTTCTGTATGAGTATCCTTCTGGAAGTAGTGTGGTTATAAAGATAGACCCAAGTGTTCAGAAAGGCATGCCGCATAGACGTTACCATGGAAAGGTTGGCACGATAGTTGATAAACGCGGGCGAAGTTATGTCGTAAGCGTTATGCAAGGGGATGCGGTTAAGGAGATTATTGTTAGACCGGAACATTTGGAGCCGTTTAAAGCGTGATTGAGATGGCGGGAAAAAGTGAGAAGGAAAAGAAGCTTACTCTTCCCGAAGTTAAGAAGATGCTGGAGTCTATTGGCGAGGAGAATCTGGATCAGTTCCAGCGGCGCACTTATGATTATGTTTCTAAGTTTTCGAAGGTAGATGCGGAGGCTGCTGGAAAGCTTGTAGAAAGGCTTGTGAAGGAGTTTGGTTTGGATGAGGAGGAAGCGGTTCAGATAGTTAACTGTATGCCGAAGAGTGTTGATGAGTTAAGGGTTTTTCTTGCTGCTGGACGCAAGATTATTGAGACTTCAAAATTGGAAGCCATAGTTGCCCTTTTGGATGAACATCGAAAAGTTGAATGAACCTTTTTAGCAACTATTTTTTAAGCAAAAAGAGTGTAAGATAAAGGCGAACATGATGGAGAAAAGATACGAAGAATACGCTTACGTCTTAGACTTCTTGCCCCATGGGCGTCCTGGGATTCGTCCTACTGGCAGGGCTGGTTACCGAGCGGGAGCGCTTGTGCAGTTGATAGGTGAAGAGTTTTTTACGCTTTTGGAGGCTTTGGCTAAGGAAGGTGTTACGCTTAAGCTTCATGACCGTGTTTATGTGGGTAAGGATGCGCGTGAGGAGATTACGTATATTATTGGGAGGGTGAGTTATGAGGAGTTGACGGCTGCTGCGAAGATGGAACTTCCCACAGCTATTAGTAGGATAGTTTTGAATCGTGAAAAGTGGTTTGTTAACTTTTTTAATACTGCAAGGGCTATAACGCCTCGGATGCATGCGTTGGAGTTGATTCCTGGTATTGGTAAGAAGTATATGTGGCAAGTTATTAATGAGCGTGAGAGGAAGCCTTTTGAGAGTTTTGATGATTTGCAGAAGCGTACGGAGTTGCCTAATCCGGTTAAGTTGATTACTAAGCGTGTTTTGGAGGAGTTGTCGGGCGAGAGTAAGTATCGGTTGTTTACGAGGGCTCAATAGTTTATTTGTGGTAGTATGGACTTGTTGGCTGAGACGAAGTTTTTGCTTCGAGCGCATCGAATTTTTCCGAAGAAGCGTCTAGGACAGAATTTTTTGGTTGAGCCATCGGTTTTTCGGCGGATGATTGATTATGCGATGGTGTGCAATAGGGATGTGGTGTTAGATGTTGGTGCTGGGCTTGGTTTTTTGACGCGTTTTCTTGCTGGCAAGTGTGGGCGTGTTTTGGCTGTTGAATTTGATGCGAGGCTTGTTAGGGTTTTGCGTGAGCAGCTTAAGGATTTGATGAATGTTCAGGTTATTGAGGGTGATGTTCTTAAGGTGGCAGTTCCAGAATTTAATAAGGTTGTTTCTGTTCCTCCTTATCGTATTTCTTCTCGTTTGTTTTTGTGGCTTTTGAATAGAAGTTTTGATTGTGCGGTTTTGGTTTTTCAGAGGGAATTTGCGGATAGGCTTGTGGCTTCTGTGGGGAGTGATGGTTATGGTTGGTTGGCTGTTTTTGCGTATTATTTTGTGGAAGTGGAGTTGTTGGATGATGTTTCGAAGGGGATGTTTTTTCCGCAGCCGAAGGTTGATTCGGTTGTTGTGCGTTTGAAGCCGAAAAAGCCTAAGCCATTCAAGTTAAAGAATGAGGAATTGTTCAAGCGGCTGGTGCGTATGCTGTTTACGCAGCGTAATAGGAAGGTTAGGAATGCTGTGTCGGTTTTTTTGAGGGGTGTGTCCTCTGATGTGGTTGTTCCTTTTGGTGATAGGCGTGTTAGGGAGTTGGCGCCTGAAGATTTTGGAGTGTTAGCTAATGCGTTTTGCGTGTAAAAAAGTGTTTTTTGGAGATTATGCTTTTGTTGTTTGGGAGAATGTCTATGAGCCTTGTGAGGATTCGTTTCTTTTTGCTGAGAATTTGGTTGTTAAGAAAGGCGATTTTGTTCTTGATGTGGGTGCAGGCTGTGGCTTTTTGGGCATAATTGCTGCGGAGAAAGCGTCTGGTGTCGTTGCGGTTGATGTGAACCCGTATGCTGTGCGTTGTGCGAAGGAAAATTCTGAGTTGAATGGGGTTATGGATAAAATGTTTTTTGTGCGAGGAGATTTGTTTTCGCCGTTTAAGCCGAATGAGAGATTTGATTTGGTTCTTTTTAATGCTCCTTATTTGCCTGTTGAGTTTAGTGAAGGGGCGTTTTGGATTGAGCGTGCTTGGGCTGGTGGGAAGAGTGGTAGAAGGGTTATTGACCGTTTTATTCGTGAAGTGCCAGGTTATCTTAGGCGTGGTGGGCGTGTGTTGCTTATGCAGTCTACTTTGGCTGGAGTTGAAGAGACTTTGGAAGATTTTGCGAGGGAAGGGTTGAGGGCGAATGTTGTTGCGAGGCGTGATTTGCCTTTTTTTGAGACGTTGGTGCTTGTTGAAGCGAAGCGGTAGGTTAATCTGTTTATGGTTCTAATATGGTGTTGGAGAGAACTTGTTTGGTTAGGGTTGTTGGTTATTGTGGGATAGTCTGCTCTGATTGTCCTGTTTTTGTTGCTACGCAGAAGGATAATGATGCAGAGCGGAAGCGTGTAGCTGAAATTTTTACCAAGCAGTATGAGCGGGAATACAAGTTAGAGGATATTAATTGTGATGGTTGTGTAGGCGATGGTGCGCGGATTTTTTGGTATTGTAATGAGTGTGGGATAAGGAAGTGTGGTAGAGCGAAGAAGGTTGAGAATTGTGGTTTTTGTGTGGAGTATCCTTGTGAGCGGCTTTCTGAGTTGTTTGGTAAGTATGGTGTGGCGAAGGAAGTGTTGGATGGTATTAGGCGTGAACGTGGTATTGTTAAGGGATGATTTTTCGCAGTCTTAGTTCGTCTCTTACTGGCAATTCGCTTATTCCTTTTATTGTTTTGCCGTGTTTCTCTGCTATGGCGTTTGGTTTTACTTCATAAATTTGGAAGCCTAGGCTTTGGTAGAATGCTAATGCTGGTAAATCGTCGTTTGACGTTGAAACAAGTAGTTGTTTTTTGTTTGATTGTTTGGTTTTTGTTTCGACTTTTTTGATTAGTGCTTTGCCTATTCCAGCGTTTTGGTATTTTGGTAGTATGCCCAATGCTACGATTATGATGGCGTTTTGTGTTTCGGCGAATGAGACGAAGCCAGCAATGGTGTTTTTTGTTTTTGCGATGTAGGCTGGGAGTTCGGTGACGATGAATTTTTTGTTAAAGGTTAGTTGTTCTTGTTCTCCCCAGAAGCGTTCTACAAACTTTCGGATTTTGTCTTTTTCTTTTTTTGTTTTTGCTATTGTGATGGTATAGTTCTGTGTGGGTTTCTTTTGGCATGTTGGGCATACGGTTCGCAATCGAGTGTGTTGTGGGCATAGTGGTTTTCCGCAGACTGTGCATGTGTAAACTGCTTGGTTATGACAGTGTTTGCAACTCATTTTTTGGTTTCTCCTTGGGTTGGGTTATTGTTTGTGTGAGAAGTTTTACTTAACTATGCGTGTTCGTGGTTATGAGAAACTATTGCGCTCTGCGAAAACTATACCCCTCCCTTATAAATAGGTTGAACCTTTAGTCTGAAAGTGTTTATGGTATAGAGTTTGTTTCTCCATTTTTTATTAGAGGGGCTTAAGCATGGTTAGGATTTAATGGTGACATTGCTAGTAACTTGCTGTATGCTTACTGAAACTTCCAGGCGTGTTAGGGCGCAAAAATATTTCATTTAACAGCAAATGGTTGTTCTGCTTCTATGTTCCACGTTTCATGCACATAATAATCGATAAACTACGTAGCCAAAAACGCTGATTATTCCCTTACAATTATGCTGTTTCTGTTGTGGCTTTTGCTATTTGCTTTATGAGACCGCGTTTGCCAGCATTCCAAATCTCTATGCCGATAACTTTGCCCTTCTCATTAAGTTCCAAATGAACATCAGGGTCCACCTCGACAATCTCGTGACTTGGGCCCTCTTCAAATAGCATATACAATATGTCAACCGATTTGTCATACCATGCTCTCACTTTATTCTCTTCCATGCCCCTCTCACCATTTTAGACTTCACAAGTCTCTCAAATTTAGTAGTGTAGTAGAGTGTAATAACCTTAACTACACCGTCCTCTTCCCTAAAAACTACTATAACAAATTTGTCGTCAACTTTCTTAATCGCTACCATCACATCATGCTCTATATCCTCAAAAAGCTCTTTCGGGCTCTCTAACGTATTATAGACATGTGCCACGTTTACGCCTCTCTTTCGCATTTTCTCCATTGCATGACCACTAAACTCCACTTTCAAACTAAAAACCTCAAACTTGCAAGTTAATGAAATAGTAACCCAATAAACTTATAGAACTATCTCTATTCACAAGTAACCAAAACAATTCAACAGAACATATTTGGTTCCAAACAAATAGGTTATTCGCTGTTTCACGCGCACACATCTTTGTGTTAAAAAGCTATATAACAAAAGAACTTCAGTATTTCTACAAAACTCAACGAGGCGCATACAACATGTGCATACTCGGTAAGGACAAACTCAAAGAACTCATCGAAAAATACAAGTGTATATACCCATACGACCACAACCTCCTCGACGGAGACGGCTACATCCTAACGGTAAAAGAAGAAACCACACTGCACTATCTCGAACACAAAAACCTAACAACATATGAAATAGTCTTCACACCACCAAACTACGTGGCACACCTAACCGCCAAAAGCAAATACGGACGCATGGGCTTAAGCTTCCTAAACGCAGCAAAAGTCCACAGCGGCTTCATCGGGCGTCTAGCCCTAGAACTAGTAAACCTCAGCAACGACCGTTGCCCAATAACAATAAAACGCGGCGACCCCTTCATGCACGTGGAATTCGTAACAAGAGACGGCGAAGCATCACCATACATGGGCGAATACCAATTCCAATACCTAACCCAAGAAGAAATACAAATGTACATTCCAATACTCAAAAACGTCTTCCCAAACTACGAGGAACTAGCAAAAACATGGTTCAAAAACAAACCATTACCACCATAAAAACATGAACCGTCATTCTGAATTTTCAAAACTAATTCCAAATTCATAACTTTAATCAAAAGGCAACGTCAACAAATCGTTTAAATATTGCGCTTATGTATGCAGAAAAGGGAACCCAAAATGCGTGCACGCAATTACAGAGCCGTTAAAGGACAACCCTACGCAAGAAAAGACTTCGTAAAAGGCTTTCCACCACCAAAAATCACCAAATTCACTATGGGAGATACCAAAACCAAGTTTGCATACGCAGTCAAACTAATCGCGTTAGAAAGAGCCCAAGTCCGCCACAACGCCCTAGAAGCCGCACGTGTGGCAGCAAACCGTCCTTTAATGGATAAATTCCAAAACAATTACCGCTTACACGTTCATCCGTACCCTCACATAATCCTTAGAGAAAACAAAATGATTTTTGGCGCCCACGCAGACCGTCTGCAAGATGGCATGCGCAGGTCCTTTGGAAAACCAATCGGAACCGCCGCGCGCGTTGAACCAAACCAGACAATAATAACAATCAACGTGAACGCAGACGGCGTTGAAGTAGCAAAAGAAGCATTAAAACGCGGAAGCGCCAAGCTCCCAATTCCATGCCGCATAATTGTAGAAAAACTACAAACAGAAGAGGCGAAAACAGTTGAATGAAGCAAAAAAAGATTTAGTAATATGGTTTGAAAACCTTCGAAAAACCGACATCCCACTAGTAGGAGGCAAAAACGCAAACCTCGGCGAAATGACAAGCGCTGGAATACCAATTCCACCGGGCTTCGCAATAACCGCCTACTCCTACAAAAAATTCATTGAAGAAACCGGCATAGCAGCAAAAATCTACGAAATAATAAAAGAAACCGTAACCGACCCCAGCGACCCCAAACAATATGAAATAGCTTCCAAAAAAATTCGCGCCTTAATAGAATCCACGCCGATGCCAAAAGAAATCGAGAACGCAATAAGACTTGCTTATGAAGAACTATCCAAAAGGCTCAACATAAAAGATG
Organism: Candidatus Bathyarchaeia archaeon; assembly: GCA_038873195.1. Classification (NCBI taxonomy): domain Archaea; kingdom Thermoproteati; phylum Candidatus Bathyarchaeota; class Bathyarchaeia (SeqCode); species Bathyarchaeia archaeon. Next base: position 1,120,865 of record JAVZEV010000001.1, read on the forward strand.
TTTTCGTCGCAGTGCGCTCAAGCGCAACCGCTGAAGACTTACCAGACGCCTCTTTTGCGGGACAACAAGAAACATACTTGAACGTCAGAGGCGTCAACGATGTTCTAGAAAAAACCGTGAAATGCTGGTCAAGCCTCTTCACTCCACGCGCAATCTTTTACCGCACCGAGAAAGGCTTCGCCCACGAAAAAGTGCTCATAAGCGTCGGCGTCCAAAAAATGGTAAATTCCAAAGCTGCCGGCGTAATGTTCACAATAAACCCTGTCATAGGCGACCCTAACCAAATTGTTATCGAAGGCAACTATGGTTTAGGCGAAGCAGTGGTTTCTGGAGCAGTCACCCCAGACCACTTCGTCGTCGACAAAAAAACCATGAAAATAGTCGAACGAAATATTGCCAAAAAAACAATTGCTTATGTGCGTGACCCAAACACTGGAAAAACAGTACACTTGCAAGTCCATCCGGAACATCAAGAAAAACCATGCATAAGCGACGAAGAAATTCTCAAACTTGCAGAATTAGCCAACCGCATCGAACAACATTATGGTAAACCACAAGACATTGAATGGGCAATTGACGGAGACTTGCAATTTCCAAACAGCGTCTTCATAACACAATCCAGACCAGAAACCGTTTGGAGCCTAAAACTTGCAGAGAAACCTGAAAAGCCAGAAGCCGAAGCAATGAAACCCGCAGAAACCTTAAAAGTTGTTGTGAGGGGAATCGCAGCAGGCAAAAGAGGCTTTGGAGTAGGCAAAGCAAAAGTCGTGTTAAACCCAGACGAAGCAGCAAAAGTCATGCAGAAAGGCGACATACTCGTCACAGACATGACAAACCCCGACTTCGTGCCATTCATGAAACTCGCAGGCGCCATAGTCACCGATAAAGGCGGCGTAACATGCCACGCAGCAATCGTAAGCCGCGAACTCGGCATCCCATGCATCGTCGGAACAGAACACGCCACAAAACTGATGGAAACCGGAAAAGAATACACAGTCGACGCAAGAAGCGGCGTTGTTTACGAAGGCATAATGGCAACATTAACCGAACAGCTTTCATCCGCTTCCGGAGCTTCAACACCATCCCCAACAGTTGTCGGCGGCACCTTCCAATCCGTACCCGTAACCGCAACAAAAATTTACATGAACCTAGGCGTTCCCGAAAAAATCGAAGAGTACAAGGACCTGCCTTTCGAAGGCATAGGGCTGATGCGAATAGAATTCATCTTAGCCAGCTATATAGGCGAACACCCACTATACCTTATAGAAACCGGGCAAGGACAAAAATTCGTGGACAAACTTGCCGAAGGCATATCCACAGTCGCGAGAGCCATCCAACCCCGCCCAGTTGTCGTCCGCTTCAGCGACTTCAAAACAAACGAGTACCGCGAATTGAAGGGCGGCGAAAAATACGAAATTGTCGAAGCCAACCCCATGCTTGGCTGGCGTGGATGCAGCCGCTACATAAGCCAATGGTACGAGAAGGCTTTTCGACTTGAGTGTCAAGCAATCCAGAAGTGCCGCAGAGAATGGGGCTTGAAAAACGTTTGGGTGATGCTCCCAGTAGTACGTACAGTGTGGGAAGCCAAAAGATGCCTCCAAATCATGAAAGAAGAAGGTTTAGAAAGGTCAAGAGACTTCCAAGTGTGGTTCATGGCTGAAACGCCGTCAATCGCCATACTTGCCGACGAATTCTCGAAACTCTGCGACGGCTTCTCCATAGGCTCAAACGACATGACCCAAGGCATATTAATGATTGACCGAGATTCTGAAAGGCTAGGACAGATGGGATACTTCGACGAAAGAGACCTAGCTGTAAAGCGTATAATTGCTCACTTAATCAAAGTAGCTCATGAAAACGGCTGCACAGTCTCCATCTGCGGAGAAGGACCATCAAACCTACCAGACTTTGCAGAATTTCTCGTAAGAGCCGGAATCGACAGCATATCAGTAAACAACGACGCAGTAATATCCACCAAAAAACTTGTCGCAAGCATAGAACGCAAAATAATACTTGAAAGACTCGCCGAGCAAAGCGAAAGAGCTCTTGGGCGCGGAAACCGAAAACCAAAGCCGGACTGGGAATGGACGCCCAGATGGAACGAAACAGAAGAATAAACCTCGCTTTCTCTTTTCTAAATTAAACATTCTTACTTTCCGGTTTAGAGAGTGTCCAAAATTGAAACAATTCGATTTTGAAGAAGAAAGAATCAAACAGGAGATACTCAAACTAGGAGCGAAACACGTCTTAATACAACTTCCAGAAGGTCTAAAACCCGAAGCGCCACGACTAGCCAAAACCATTGAAAAATTTGGTGCATTACCGATAATTTCTGCAGACCCATGCTATGGCGCATGCGACTTAGCCACAGCCGAAGCAAAAACACTCGGCGTGGACCTAATCATCCATTATGGACATGCAAAACTGTTAAAATACGAACGAGTTCCAACAATCTACATCGAAGCTAGAGCAACCATAAATGTGGACAGCGCCATCGAAAAAGCCCTACCCATAATAGAAAAATGGCGTAAGATAGGTTTAACAACAACCGTCCAGCATGTGCAAGCCCTCGACAGCGTCAGAGAAATCCTACTCCGCGCCGGAAAAATTGTCGTCTTAGGCGACGCTGGACGATTGAATTATCCCGGGCAAGTAATCGGATGCGATTACAGCAACGCTAAATCAATAGCAAAAGATGTTGAAGCCTTTATTTTTGTTGGCGGCGGGCGCTTTCATGCATTAGGCGTTGCGCTTTCTACGTCTAAGCCCACAATAGTTGCGGACCCTTACGAAAACCGCGCCTATCCGATTGATGAGGAAGCAGCGAAAATTCTGAAACAACGATGGGCAAGCATAGAAGAAGCCCAAAAGGCAAAATCCACGGCAGTTTTAATTGGATTGAAGCCTGGGCAAAGAAGATTTGATGAAGCATTGAATTTGAAACGTAAACTTGAAGAAAACGGGAAAACAGCATTTCTCTTTGTCGTTAGAGAGGTCACGCCAGAAGTGCTCATGGAGTTTCCCACGGTAGACGCTTACGTGAACACTGCATGTCCAAGAATTTCTCTCGATGACGCCTCGAAATTCCCGAAACCCGTGCTCACAATTAATGAAGCTCGCGTGGTTGTTGACGAGTTGTCTTGGGAAGAATTATGCAGAAAAGGATTATTCGAAAATTAGACTTGGAAATGCTGCTTTCACAAGTGAAGCCGCATCCTTCACCTAAACCAAGCCTTGAACAATACACAATTCCAGCAGATGTTGCAGCAACAATCCTTTACACGGCAGCCTACACATACAACGGCATTATTGGTAAATCGGTTTTGGATTTAGGATGCGGCACTGGAAGACTCGCGTTAGGCGCCGCGTTTTTAGGTGCAAACCAAGTCGTAGGCGTAGATTTAGATAAGACCGCAATAAAAGTTGCATACGAAAATGCAAGACATGTAGGCCTGCGAGAAAAAGTGGAATGGATTATTGCGGACATAGACGCTATCCGCGGAAACTTTGATACCATCCTACAAAATCCGCCCTATGGCGTACAAAGACAACATGCAGACCGAAAATTTCTCGAAAAAGCTCTTAAAACAAGCAAAATCATTTACTCGCTACACAAAAGCACACAAAAAGACAAAGCACTCATTAAAAGACTGAAACGCAACAAAGTAGCTTTGGAACCAGTAGCGCCTAACTCTTTTTTAGAAAAATTCATCGAAGAACATGACGGACGAATCAAAGCAGTTTATGCCATGCTTATGACGATTCCGCACATGTTTGAGTTCCACACGAAAAGGAAGCATGAGTTTCTAGTAGACCTATATGTTATAGAAAGAAAGAGATGAACTTAGCAAAAAGTAACTGTGGCATGCCTTACTGCCAGCACCAATCAAAAGGTTTATTGAGCGGCACAGAAAACTACACATATCACATTGGCGAACATTTATCCCTCGCTTCGTCCAAATCTATGCACAAGCCATGCAGAAAGTGAATTTAAATGAATCCACAACCCTCCAAACAAGAAAGCGGCCAATTTGTGCTGCCCGGAGAACGCTTAGGCGTTATTGAAGAGTTTATTCCAGATGCTGGAACCTACGTTAAGGACGGCGTAATTTATTCTAAGGTTGTTGGGCGCGCTCTGCTTGACCTTGTGAATAGGCGTGTTTCAGTTTTTCCATTAATTCGGGGGGCACTAGTTCCTAGAGTTGGAAACACGGTTCTTGGGCAAGTTTCAAATGTCCAGTCTGAAAGTGCAAGTGTACGAATTTTCAAAATAAATAATAAACGACTTTCCGGCATTTTCACTGGTGTCCTGCACATTTCTGACGTGCAAATGCGTTATGTGGATTCGATGTTTGATGTGTGCAAGCCAGGCGACATCATAAGAGCTGAAGTAATAAGCGAAAAGAACAAAGTCTACCATTTGTCAACCAAAGATAAAAATTTAGGAGTGGTTTACGCTTTTTGTTCTCAGTGCGGCTTCTTATTAGAGCAGAGACGGCAAGCTATGCATTGTCCGAGATGTGGGAAAATTGAAAAGCGCAAGACAGCTTTAGATTATGGAAAAGGACCGTTGTAATGTAAAAGGAGAGACTAGAGATGAAAGTTAAAGTATTAAAGAAAACGTCAAACGAGATAAAAATAGAAGTTGAAGGCATAGGACACACCATTTGCAACCTACTGCAAAAGAGACTTTTAGAAGACGAAAATGTTGATTTAGCAGGCTATGACATGCCACACCCCTTAGCATCAAGCTCCATAATTTACGTTCGCACAAAGGGCAAAGCAAAACCCGAAACCATCTTACATAACGCATTAGAAAAAACACGTGACATGAACAAACTTTTCGGTAAAGAGTTCGAGAAAGCCCTCAAGAAAGCCTAATTCTCTTCTTTATTGCCGAAAGTAACTGGCTAAAACCTTCTACTGAGTCTTCTGTGCTTGTCAATATTGTAATACTCTCTTCTATTGTAATGTACCCTTGAAGCCACGCGTACGCTATTAGTGCCTCAGCAGCATCAGCCATCAAATGCCGCGTCATTCTTGAAGGCAACTTTTCTCTTAACCCAGTTCTTCTTATTGCCTCAGCAAGTACGCTTCCTTTAACCTTTTCACCGCAAGGTGCACCCTTTCTAGCCGATATTGCCACGGAATATACGAAGTTTACGTAAGCATCTCCAAGAGAAGCCAACCCATGGTCTGTTAACACTTCGGTCATGTTGCCATAGTTCTTAATGGAAGACTTAATCTTCACACGCTTCCCCCGTACTCTGATAATTCCTACATTACTCTTGGTTTTTCGCTAAACTTATAATGAATGTAGTCCTATATTTCATGATTGCCACCTCTCCAGGGAGATATTTTGGTTTCAAAAAAATTCCGCGTAATCAAACCCGAAATTCGCGTTCTCGGAATCGACGATGGCATGTTCACACCCCGCACCAAGGGACTTATACCTGTTGTGGGAGTTGTTTTTCGCGGTGGATACTTCCTCGACGGCGTAATGCATACGAAAGTGAAAATTGACGGTTTTGACGCTACAAGAAAAATAGCTTCCATGATAATTAACTCGCCTCACTATAAACAGTTAAGGGTCATAATGCTTAATGGAGTAACCTTTGCAGGCTTCAACATTGTCGACATTAAGAAGTTAAATGCGAAAACAAAGCTTCCAGCGATAGCAGTTACACGCGAAAAACCAAACCTTGCAAAAATCCGCAAGGCTTTGAAAAATCTACCAAAAAGCGAAGAACGCTGGGAAGCAATACAGAACGCGGGAGAAATATTCAAAGTTTTCACACGAAACAAAAACGAGAAAGTCTACATGCAAATCTCCGGAATCCTCAAGGATGACGCAGAAAAAATTTTACAGTTAACTTCAACAAGAAGTAACATTCCTGAGGCACTACGTGTAGCACATCTTATTGCTTCTGGAATAAGTTTCGTTTAGCCCTAATATTTATTCCAATAAGAAAAAGTTTAAAAGGGACAATGATAAGGGAAAACAAACGGACATCGGAGTAAAAACACATGGAATTTTGTCCCAAATGTGGTTCTCGCCTTGTACCTAAAAAAGGAAAAACCGGCAAAGAAGCATCATTGATGATGGTTTGTCCCAAGTGCGGCTACAAAAAGAAACCCGCAGAAAAGAGGGTGACGCCAAAAGTTGCCAAAGTAATACAGCATAACCCGCAAAAACTTGTCGCGGTAATAAGCAAGGAAGAACAAAAACTTCGAACATTACCAACGGTTAGGATTGAGTGTCCCAAATGCGGAAATAACACAGCTTATGTTTGGCAAGTGCAAACGAGAGGCGCTGATGAATCTTCCACGCAGTTTCTGCGATGCACAAAATGTAGTTACACATTCAGAGAATACAGCTAAATCTGTTTATGACGTGATACTCTCTTTTCAAATCCACCGTCTTCATTCAGCAACCTCTCTAATTCAGCATCACGCTTAAATGCGCAAAGGCTTTATTCACAGCTAACAATATCCAATAAAAAGGTGACTACAATGTTCAAACTCAAAGTAGCCGACGCAAAACTTCTGCGAGACATGGTCACATCCATATCAATCCTCGTAGACGAAGCCACATTCAAACTCGACCCAGAAGGAATGAAACTACGCGCCATGGACCCATCACGCGTCGCCATGGTAGACTTCGAATGGCCAAAAACAGTTTTCGAAGAATACATGTGCACAGAACCAACGAAAATGTGCATAAACATAAGCGAACTGCTAAAACTGCTTAAGAGAGCCGGCAAAGACGAAGTAGTCGAACTCTCGCTAGATGAAAAGACTGCACGTTTACAACTAAAAATAACCGGAAAATACTCAAGAAACTTTACAATGCCAACTCTCGAAGCCTCAGAAGAAGAAGTACCCACGCCAAAACTCACATTCAACGTAAAAGCCAAAACCACAACCCAAGGCTTAAGCCAAGCAATCGAAGACGCACAACTCGTAAGCGACCACGTGCGAATCGAAGCAGACGCTGAAAAAATAGTTTTCAACGCCACAGGTGACCTCATGGGAGCTACAATAACGCTTCAAAAAGGAAGCGACACCCTCCTAGACTTAGAAGCCAAAGAACCATCAAAATCAACATTCAGCCTAAGCTACCTCTCCGAAATCATAAAAACAGCGTCAGCAACATCTGACATTGCAACTATGGAATTCTCCACAGACATGCCCATAAAAATAGACTTTCAACAAACAAAAGAAGGAAAACTCACGTTCTATTTAGCACCAAGAATCGAAACAGAATAACGTGAAAAACAAAATGCAAGTTACCGCTGCCAAATTCACCCTTTCTGACTTAGCAAAATATCCTTTTCTCAAAGAAACCACAGACTATGTAAAAAAATTGGATTTAAAAATTCAAGATTTAACAAGCCCCGAATTTGCGGAAATTCTGAAACGCGCCGAAACGAGAGTTGAAGAAGCAATTTTATTCGCTTTAGTAAGTCGAGACCTCCGAAGGCCTGAAGTTGAAATCTTATCCTTCCCAGTCGCTACAATGCTGGCTATTGCAACGGAAAATTCCTTCATCAAAAAAAGATACGCTTTGGCAGAGGCAGAACAAGTTCTCAACGACATGCAAGACGAACCGAAAGAAAAAATCTTGGCAATTGCACAGAATTTTGGATGGAAACTTGAAATAAACCGTAATGACAAGCTTCCCTACGAATTCACGTTACACTTTACAGACTATCTTAAAAACACGACACACTTGCGAGAGAAAGAATGGAAACTCGTAAACTGCTTACTATCCAACGGAAAGGTTTACTTAAACACAAACAAGATAGTGAGGCTACTGAAGGAAGAAATTCGCAAGTACATCGAGAAAAGATTAGAAATAAAAGAAGCCAAATTCCCCCCAGAATTTTCAACAATCGCTGAAAAACTAAAGAAACTAACCTTAGACCGTATAGGCAAAATGGAAATGGAAGGATTTCCAAAGGCTGTCATCCGAGAAGCTTTTCCACCATGCATAGACACACTTTATAAAGCCGTATCTTCTGGGCGTCACTTATCACACATAGGCAGATTCACCTTAACATCCTTTCTCGTCAACATAGGAATGTCTCCAGAAAGCGTAATTGAACTGTTTAGAAACTTCTCTGATTTTAACGAGAGACTAACACGCTACCAAGTCGAGCACATCGCTGGAGAAAGAGGCTCCAGAACGCAATACACGTCACCCAAATGTGAAACACTAAAAACCCACGGTGTATGCACAAACCCGGACGCCCTATGCGAAAAAATTCATCACCCGCTCACTTATTACCGCAGAAAAGCAAAAAACGTGAAATAAGCTTATAAGTTGAAAACGCGGTAAGTATGTTCGGCATGATAAGAGATAACTCTCTCTTTAATAAGATAATTAGAAGGTTGAAACATAAAAATGAAATCTGAAGTTTCCTTCACTACAAGTGTGGAAAACTGGAGACACGTAGGAGACACTATTCTCCAAACAAGTTCTCCAAAAATACTTGAAGGAAACTTTGAACTAAACGCAGATATAGGAATAATCCTTCCAACTTACTGCGAAGCAGCAAACATCCAGCAAATAATAAACGAGATTGAAAACCTAAACCTAAACGTTTCAATAATGGTGATTGACGATTCCAGCCCTGATGGAACAGCAAACATTGTACGGGCACTTCAGAAGAAATACGATAACATTCTACTTCTTGTGAGACCTGAAAAATCCGGTCTTGGAACGGCAATTACTGATGGAATGAAAATATTTCTTTCAATGGAAACTCCTCCCAAATACGTAATTACGATGGATGCAGATTACTCACACAACCCAAAAGACATACCTAGACTTGTGCGGGTCGCAAAAAGGGGCTACGACTTGGTGATAGGTAGTAGGTACTTTCCAGGAGGAAAAATCACCGACTGGAGCCCCATAAGAATAATGATAAGTAAGGTAGCTAACAAATTCGCGTCTGTAATAATTGGAGCAAAGATAAAAGATTGTACCAGTGGATTACGATGTTACTCCCTAAACATGTTAAAAAAAGTAATAGGCGAACTTCACAGCCAAACATATGAAATACAAATAGAAACTATACGGCAAGCTGTTAAGAAAGGATGCTACATAACCGAGATGCCAATAGTATTCACTAACAGAAAACTGGGGAAGTCCAAACTGACTTTGAACGAGATAAAACAGTTCCTTTTCTACATAGGAAAGGCAAATTTCGAAGATTATCTTAGAATCCCAAGGTATATCTTTTACGACAATGTAGAATTCTCCAATGAAACTCTCATTGAATTCTTCAACGCCCGTGTTCATACACGATTGAGAGAAGCCTAAAACCTTTTTAATCATGCTTTATTGTCGATCTCGCTAATCCATTGTTTCGCGATTGCTTTAATGTCAAATGCCAAAGCTCTTTTCCTACATTCTTCTCTTACATCTTTGGAGTATCCCGTGTTCCATATTTTCAAGGCAATATCCACAATTTCGTTTTCATTATATGTAAGCCACCCAGTTATTCCATCAATAACCGTTTCTCCTGGCCCTTGATTGCCAAAAGTTACGACAGGCGTGCCGCATGCCATGCTTTCAACTGGGATGTATCCAAATGGTTCATCAATGTATGGAAAGAGTGTGAATGCGGCATTTGAATAAAGGTCGACGAGTTTATGGTTGCTGATTCTGCCCAAGAATTCCAAGTTTGGATGCTTTAAAGTTTCTTTAGATGCCGTCACTATTTTTCCTCCGAAAGCCTTTATTTTGATTCCTTTGTCCAAAGCTTTCTTGATGACTCTGAAGTTTGTTTCTTTTCCAAAGTATGTCACTACATAGTTTCCTTTTGGCGTGGTTGTTGTGGGTTTAAATATTTGACAATCAATAGGCGGATAGATAACGGCCTCGACTTTTGTTTCCATTTGTTCGTAAATTCTAGCTAAATATTTAGAATTAGCGAATACTTTTTCCGATAATTTGGAAAATTTGTTGGTCATTTTTCTGTCTATTCTTCTAAGGACGGGTGCAGAAAAAAGGTAAACTGTTCTATAATGTAATGCTAAGTAATCTTTGGTTTTATCCAGCAAGACTGTTGGTGGACCTTGAGCGTACCAAATCTTGCATGGAAAAATTATTGTGTTAGAGAAATTCAGCACAGGTCCGTCTAGTGCTGATCTTAATCCCTTTAGCTTTTTTGAGTTCGCGGAGAAGAATCCTTCTAACAACCAAAAATAAAACCATGCTAACGATTCGCTCTTGAAAGGCGTTCTACCGCCAATCACGTTAACGCTAATTCCTTCCAATTCAAGATTCTGCCTTACTTTTTGGCTTGCAATAATCGATACCAATGTTACTTGGTAACCACGTCTTTTTAGTTCCCTTGCTATTAGCGTTGGTGGGCGTGTTGGACCGTACTCGCTGAGTAAGGGGTCACAGATTATTGTTATTTTTTCCTTCAATAGGAACTCACTTCTTCTTATTCTTAACTTTTCTATTTTGAGATAATCAAGGAATTGTCGTCATTATTTTTCTATGTTGCTCCTTGAGAAGGTTTTGTTGCTTGAGCCTATTTTACATTTTCTTAGCGTATCTTTTTTATGATTTAGATAAAAATAAGAACAAGCTCTAGATATACCTAGTTCGTCTGAAGGTGCATGCGCTTTAAGTTGATGGAAAAAATTGGGAGTTATGTACGATTTCGCAAGCTTCCGGTGCTGCTCCTAGTCTCTATCTTAACGTACGTTATAGTGCTCTCTTATTTATCAATACTCAAGCATGGTCTTTTTTTGACGACCGCTTGGGATTTAGGCATTTACGAACAAGGCATTTGGTCCACAGCAAATGCCGGCAGATTTTTCTGGTACACTGTTGAGCTGCCTATAAACCCCAACGGGTGTTTTTTTGGAATACACTTTTCTCCGGTGCTTTTCCTTGCGGTTCCAGTGTATAAGATTTTTCAAAGCACTGCGTATTTGTTGGTTTTGCAATCTTTTGTGATTGCTTTGGGTGCTGTTCCGCTTTATTTGATTGGTTTAAAAGAAACCCGTAGTCCGAAATACGCCTATCTATTCTCTTTGTTATATTTAATTTATCCGCCCTTGATAGGTGTAAACCTCTTTGATTTTCACACACAAGCATTTCTACCACTCTTTTTCTTTTTTGCGTTTTACTACTTCAGCGAAAAGAAGTTTCTAAACTATTTCTTGTTCATAATTCTAGCATTGTCGGTTGTGGAATTTGTCCCGTTTATTGTCATATTTTTTGGTTTATACGGCTTTTGGAGCGAAAGAAAAGAAATTAAACATTCAATTAAAAATCTCAATTACAAGTTTTTATTTAACAAGACGGTAGTTGCCTCCATATTAACGATAATTTTAGGAATTTCTTGGTACCTACTCGCGAGAACTGTTCTCTTTATCTGTAACCCCACAGTGCGTCCTAACCTAAATTGGGCTCAGTTTGGAGATCCCGTGCATAATCCGTTGGGACTGTTATGGAATACTATTGTTAATCCGTTGCGAACTTTACAGTTGATATTACCTACTCTGGGCGACAAGATTCTCTACATGTTTGGGCTGCTGATTCCGGTGGGCTTGTTGTCTTTGTTGGATATTCCCTCTCTTCTTATTGGCGCTCCGTGGTTTTTGGCTGTGATCTTATCTAATTATCCGCCTTACTATACAGTTATAGGCTATCAGTATGTCGCGTTTGCCGTGCCATTTGTATTTATATCCGCTGTACGAGGAAGCAGAAGACTCTCCTTTTTGAAAGACAAGGTTAGATCTTTCTTTTCGTTTAATCTTTCTTTTGGAAGCTTAGGTAAGAAGGTGTTGGCGATATTTTACACATCAGTGCTGGTAATTTCTTACAGTATCCTCTTCTATCAGCCCCACTTTGGTGCTCTTGCAAACAAAGTCAACTGGTGCTCTTCTCAACATCTTACAGCGTTAAACAAAATCTTAGAATTAGTGCCGTCTGATGCGTCAATAATGACTCAAAACAATATACATCCCCATTTGAGCCAACGGATGTACGCGTATGCAATGTGGGAATGGAATGTCTTATCGAGTGCAGGCAACGTTAGTGCAGTGGAGTTTTTCCTCCAAAATATTTCTCCTGATTTCATCTTGTTTGATACGGTATCTGAATGGTACTTTGAGAATATGGAAAAATATGCTTTGAGCTTGATTGAGAATGGAAGTTATGGCGTATACGCTTCTGCGGATTATGTTTGGCTTCTTAAAAAGGAATTTGTGGGCGATTCTATTCGTCTTTTTGACAGTGGTTTTAATATCAGTTTGTATAATCAAGGCTTGCTGATGACTGTTTATAATGGTTCGTTTACTGGTGATGTGCCCCTTTTTAATGAAACCGTGTTGAACGTGACTGTTTCTTCTACTTTGTTTGAAAAACTGAATCCTCACAGGGATGGTTCTGAATTGAGTGTGGTGTGGGATGGGCAACTGTTCATTCCCGTGAGTGGGGAGTACAGTTTCTATATCGTGTCAAATTCAAGTAACTATAGACGTTTGTCAATTAAAAATGAAACAGTAATAGATTTTCAAGACAGTTCAGCAAAACTTGTGTTAGAAGAAGGTTTCCGCCCAATTCAGTTCGAGTACAATGTAACTGAAGAAAATGAGACTCTATTTTTGTTCTGGAAGCCTCCGTGGGAAACAGTGCCCAAACTCCTTACTTCTGACTTTCTGTATCTCTCCAGCATTCCAACAGTTTCGTCGGTGGTTCTTGCGCCTTCATTTAATTTTCGGTATATGTCACCATTTCCCACGATACACAGAGACTATTTCTCCTCATTTATTGACGGGTTCTTTAACGTGGAAACCTCGGGCAATTACAAGTTTAAGGTAATTGTAGATAATTGTACTATGATTTTTATTGATGACGAGCTAGTTTACGATTCATACACTTCCGATTCGGGTTATTTTGATGTGGAGTTAACTGCTGGCAAGCATAAAATTTCTATTTTGTATTTCGAGTTTGTGGGTGACGCTTTTCTTAAGCTTATGTGGTTGCCTCCGGAGAAATTTGTTTTTGATGAGTTTCCTTAGCATGTTGCATAAAGTGTTTATCTTGGTTTCTGTCGAATATTGTTACATATAAGTGGCTAGTCCATCCCTATAAAAGAGGATGTCAAGTGCAGTCAAAACTGTTCATCAACAAGTTATTCCATGATTATTATAGTAGCGAGAATTGCGAAGTTGCAACTCCACGTATGATTGAAAAGAGAGAGTTCGGCTTTATCTCATTTGACAACGTTATGGTGCGCCACAAGGCTTTCGCAAATCAAAACGAATTGCGGAATTTTCTGAAAGAATTCGTTCCATCTGACGCATATTATTCTTGTGCTTATTATGACGACCCTAAAGCTGAAATGGACAAGAAAGGCTGGCTAGGCGCCGACTTGATTTTCGACATCGACGCAGACCACATACCCACTCCATGCGATAAAGTGCATGACGAATGGGCTTGCGGGGCTTGTGGATTTTCTGGAAAAGGAATTGTGCCTGATAAATGCCCTGTTTGTGGAAAGGAAAAGTTTGAGGTTAACACGTGGCTTTGTGAGGTTTGTTTGCAATCTGCTAGGGAAGAAACCATTAAAGTCTTGGACATGTTGATGACTGATTTTGGTTTTTCCACGAAGGAAACGCATGTGTTTTTTTCGGGTCACCGGGGCTATCACGTGCATGTAGAAAACGAAACGGTTCAAACGTTGGACACGGTTGCCCGTAAGGAAATTGTTGATTACTTTTCTGGTTTAGGATTCAATTTCCCCTTTCACGGTTTAGATGAGAAACACGGAGAAACGTCATCCGCCTTTCCCACCCAACTAGGTGATTTTGGTTGGCGTAAACGCCTAGCCTCGGGACTGCAACGGTTCATTCAGAAAGCTGAGGAAGATGACCTCAAGAGAATCGGACTTAAGAGTAATGTTTCAAATGCAATATTAAGGAATAAAGCGTTGGTGTTAAAAGATTGGTCTGACATGAAGGCTTTGGGTCGAGTCAAGGGCGTTGGTGCAGAAAGTTGGCGAAAAATAATGGAGCATGTTGTTAAACTTGAATCTGCAAAAATTGACACCGTCGTCACTACAGACGTGCATCGACTGATTCGTTTGTCTGGCACCTTGCATGGTAAGACTGGCTTGAAAAAAGTTGAGTTTCCAGCATCAGCCATAGACAGTTTTGACCCGTTCAAAGACGCTGTGGCCTTTAAAAGCGGAACAGTGAAAGTTCATGTTTCAGATGCGCCTTCCTTCAGAATCGGCGATGAAACATTTGGTCCTTACAAGAATCAAGAAGTGGAGCTGTCCACAGCTGCTGCTGTGTTGCTTGTCTGCAAAAATCGAGCAGAGACTGTAGGTTAAATGTTGTTGAGGTGAGCTGCAGCTGACAATCAAAGTATCAACCGTAATCGTTACCTACAACAGATGCTCAGATCTGCAGGAATGTTTAACCTCACTCTTTAATTTGAAGGATGAACTACACGAAGTTATCGTTGTGGACAGCAACTCTACGGATGACACTAAAAAATTGAGTGATCGTTTTCCAATACGGTACATTTCTATACGCGAAAGAAACAGGCAACATGCTAGGAATGTGGGGGTCTCCGAAGCTGAGGGGGATGTTGTTGCCTTTTTGGATGATGATGTTGTCGTTCATAACGAGTGGTTAAGGCATATTTGTGGACCTTACTTAGACAATAGTGTTGGTGGAGTTGGGGGAAGAGTAATTCCCTACGGGAAACCTAGCAAGTTTTATGTAGAAATAGGCAGGAGCGAAGTGGGGAAGGTTCTTGACAGCGGGTTTGTTGTTGGAAACTTTGACATTCCTTTCGATAACCTACGGGAAGTTGATTCTTTCATTGGATGCAACATGTCGTTTCGGCGAGACTTGCTTCTGGAAGTAGGAGGATTTGACGAAAATTACATGGGGACAAGCTACAGAGATGACACGGACATTTGCATGTGCATCAAAAGGCTTGGCTACAAGTTAATTTATAATTCGAAGGCGCTGGTTTGGCACAAGTTTAAAGGCAAGCAAGTAGGCACAGAATGGCTATATTGGTACATTCGCAACCAAACCTACTTCTACTTCAAAAATTTCTTCGCCCAATCAAAAACTACTTTTCCACAATTCTTGCGCTATACATTTTTTCCGCCGAGAGATTACGTTTTAAAATCTAATGTTCGAGTTAAAGTGGAACCCTTATCAGTGGTTAATGCGTTAAAAGGGTTATGCGATGGATATAAAGCATGGCGAAGATTTGTTACCACAAAAAGCACGTTGAAAACATGCAGAGGGCGTGAATAAAAATGTACAATGAACTCTACGAAATCTGGAAAATAGAAACAGAAACTACCGAATTGGGCAAGCTTCCCTCCGATTTTTACTTTAGAATCACTGATTATATGCGAAAACTTAGAGAAGAAAGCCGAATGCTCGACAAGAAAACGGCAAGAGCAAGGCTTCTGTTTAGAGAAATGCAAAATGTTAAGCGCATGTTCCGTGAAGTGACTCATGCACGTTACAGAAAATTGGTCAATATGATTGCGAAAGGCAACGTGGTTCCTTCTGATTTGTTAACTGCTGAGGAAGAGAGTTTTCTCAAGGGCGCTCTACCTTACGCTGAGGCTTTTCGAAAGCTTACAGAAGATGTTCTTCACGGGCACACGCCAAAAGTCAATGTTGGAAAGGAGCGTAAGAGGGCTGTCTTGCGTTTTCTTAAGGACGTTCCTGCCATAATTGGTGCGGATATGAAACTTTATGGTCCTTTTAAAGTTGAGGATGTTGCTTCTCTGCCTATGGAAAATGCTAAAATATTGGTTAAACAGGGTTTAGCGGAGAAAGTTGAAGTTAACTAAATGTGACAGTTAAGGGCTTCACGTTGAAGGTTTTGTTTGATGCGAGAAACCAGCCGTGTTATTTGCGACCGTTTTCCAGCTTCTAATTTTGCTCCACAAAGCACGGGTTCCAATTATTATTAATGGATACGATATAATCCACGTTATTGAGTATAATTGTCCATAAAAGTTATGGAAAGCTTCCCAATCGCCGCCGTTTACTCCAATAATGAAAATGGTTGCTATTCTAATAATGTTGATGAAGTAGGTAACAGCAGCGCCTATCACAAAATAGATTATCCGTTGTTTTGTTGGAATGGCGCTTCTTTTTAGGAATAAGAGAATCGTAACTGAGTAAATTATTAGGCTGTCTATTCCCGAGCACGCCCATGCTATAACTGCATTCCAACTGTTCGTTGAATTGCTAACTTCAAGATGTGGCATTCCTTCTGTGGGTGTTAGAAATGTGGTTCGGTATCCCAGCAAGTTTAGGACGTTTGCCGCAAGCATTGATGTTGTAGGAACAAGAATTTGAAATGGCGTAAATTGTCCTTTTGGATATAAATTGTCTATTGTGTATATTAGCCCAATAATTCCTAGAAAGGTTATCGAAATGGAGTAATTCATTAAGCCTATAATTCCATATCCAACAAGAATTGTTAATGCAAAAAGAACGGTGAGAACCAGGTATTCTGTTGAAAGCGGCATCCAGTCGGGTGGGCGTTCTGGAGGATGCATCCCTCTGTTATAAGTCCAATCAACTATTGCCTTGTTAAATCCGTAGAAATTGGCAACGATTATGTACACAGTAGGAAGCAAGAGCGTTATAACAAATATGGCTGTCTTTATGGATTTTAACTTCCACTTTATTGTTTTGAGTGCTTCCCAGCCGAGTATCATTTCTAAGGCGAACAGCCAGAGAAAGAAGAGGTAGAAGGTTCTGCCCTTCCATGTGGCTTCGAACGTGTTTGTGTACACTTTATAGTAGTATGGATATGGTGGGTATGCCACGTCTTGATAGAGATATAGTATCGCAAATGGAGCGATGATTGAGAATAAAGGTAACAGTATCATTATGGTAACGCTGTTTTTCTTAATAGTTTGACTTAGCATGAGTCCTTTCCACATCTATCCTTAACGTCTCGTTATATCCAATTAAATAATGCTTAACACACGCCGATTAGTTAAACATTTATTTCGGGGACATAGCGAAAAAGTATAAGAACGTGTTTGTTTTCTTTATGGAAGGCTGGTCGTGGTTAAAGTGAATGTTCCTAAAGAAATCAGAACATACTGTCCAAGATGCAAACAGCATCAAGCTCACGCAGTATCTCTTTACAAGGCTGGAAAGCGAAGAGCCTTAGCCAAAGGCGAACGCCATCACGAACGCGAGAAGAAAGGTTATGGCGGACAGAAGTATCCTCTTCAAAGAGAATTTTCAAAGACAACAAAAAAGCAAACCTTAAAGTTGAAATGCAAAGTTTGCGGTTACACTAGGCATAAAGACGGTGTACGATTAAGAAAATTGGCAATTGTGTAGATTTTGAGGTGAGCAAGAAATGGCTGAATGGGAAAAACTTATTCCGAGACCGAGAAGCAGTTTCCTCAGAGTGAAATGTCAAAAGTGCGGAAATGAACAACTAGTTTTCAATCGTGCCGTAAACAAGGTCAACTGCAATGTCTGCGGAACCGAATTGGCTTCACCATCAGGTGGAAAAGCAATAATCAAAGGTGAGATAGTCGCGGTTTTTGAAAGAGGATGAACACCAAAATGGCTTTTAAAAAACAAGAATGGCCTGAAGTGGGCGACTTAGTGATAGCCACGGTAGAAGCCGTAACAGATTACGGTGCTTACGTAAAACTAGATGAGTACGATAAAAAAGGGTTGCTTCACATTTCTGAAGTTTCTTCTTCTTGGATTCGGAACATCCGAGACTTCGTTCGGGAAGGGCAAAAAGTTGTTTTGAAAGTTTTGCGGGTGGACGTAGAAAAAGGACACATTGATTTGTCTCTTAGAAGAGTTACAAAAAGAGAGAAAATCGAGAAAATCATGTCATGGAAAAAGGAAAGAAAAGCAGAAGCCCTACTCAGAAGCGTCGCCGAAAAAACTGGGCAACCGCTGGAAAGTATTTATGAAAAAGTTGGTGCGCCAATCGAAAAAGAATATGGACTTTATGAGGGGTTCGAAAAGGGTTTGAAAGAAGGCATAGAAGCTCTGACAAAAATAGGTGTGCCCGAAGACCTTGCAAAGGTTCTTGTTGAGGTTGCAAAAGAAAGAATCCGTGTTCCAATGGTTCGTGTAAAAGGCGTGGTTGAGCTTCGTTGCATGAAACCTAACGGAGTAAAAGTTATCAAAGAAGCCTTTCTAAACGCCAAAAAGGCTGAAAAATCCCGTGACGCAAAGCTTCGCTTTTATGTTGTTGCAGCGCCCAAATATTGTATTGAGGTTATGGCGGAAAATTACAAGCGCGCAGAGGATGTTCTGCAGAGAGTTGCTCAAAATGTTATCTCTAACGTTTCTAAAGCTGGCGGGCAAGGCGTCTTTAGAAGGGAGAAGTAGTGGTTTGGCTCTTAAGAAAATGTGAAAAATGCGGAAAATACACATTGAAAAGTGATGGATGCCCCTATTGCGGTGGAAAAGTTCGTGTACCACATCCACCAAAGTTCTCTCCTGACGATAAATACCTCAAGTATAGGATGGCTTTGAAGAGGAAGGATTGACAAAATGAAGGAGACAGTCATTAAAGAATTTGTCACGGTTCAGTTGGATAATCCCATTCTAATTGAGGGTCTTCCGGGATTAGGGATTGTCGGCAAAATCGCCATACGCTATTTAATTAAACAGTTGAAGGCTGAAAAATTCGCATACTTGTACTCTCCACATTTTCCCTATTTCGTGCTCGTTAACAAAAAAGGAGGGATTCGACTCTTACGTGGAACATTCTATTTTTGGAAGAACAGAAATGGGAAAAACGACCTTATTCTTTTCACAGGCGACAGCCAAGCACAAACAATTGAAGGTCAATACGAAATATCAGACCGCATTCTCAACTTTGCTGAGCAACACAAAGTAAGCTTGATAATAACGATTGGCGGTTACCGCGTCGAGGTAAAAGATAAACCTAAAGTAATTGCTGCTGCGACAGGTCCAGAACTTTTGAATAAGGCATTACAGGCCAAAGCCATGCTCAGCCCTATGGGAAGTCCTATCGTCGGCACTGCCGGCTTGATTCTTGGTTTAGCGCGTTTGAAGAAAATGGATGCGCTTTGTCTTTTAGGCGAAACGCGCGGGTACCTACCCGACCCGAAGGCTGCTAAGAGTGTTTTGGAAGTTTTGCAGTCGATATTAAATCTTGATGTGAATTTAGATGGTTTAGACGAAGAAATCGCAAAAGCAGAGAAGATGGTTGTTCGTTTGCAGAAGATAGAAGAGAAAAGAGCTTTACAAGCAGAGGAAACCCGTAAAGAAGAAGATAAAAAAGTCACATACATTTCATAAACACTAAAAACTCATTTCTTCCCTGATTATTTTGACAATTTTTTCAGCTGCATTTCCGTCTCCGTAAGGCGATTTTTCTGGAAGTTCTTTTTGTTGCTCCAGCGTTCTTATGATAGCGTTCAATATTTGTTTCTTTTCTACCCCAACAACCGTGGCGAAACCTGCTTCGACGGCTTCTGGTCTCTCGGTGGAAAGGCGAATAACCAAGACTGGTTTGCGTATAGATGGCGCTGTTGCCTCTTCTTGGATGCCACCTGAATCGGTCACTATCATCTCACATCTCTTCATTAGAACCAAGAAGTCTAAATAGCCAAGCGGTGGCAAAATATGCAGATTTCCTGTTTTTTTGATTTTAGCGTATATCTTGTTCTGTTTCAGTCTCTTTTTTGTGCGAGGGTGCATTGGATAAACCACTGAGATTGGTGCTTCTGCGAAGGCTTCCATAAAATTCTTGAGAACCTTGAGGTCATCTACGTTTTCTGCTCTGTGGGCTGTTGCTAAAGCGAATCTTTTAAAGCGAATAGTTTCCAATATTTTTGATTTTCTTTCTGCTATTGGCAAGTGCTGAGCTACTGCGTCTATCACAGTGTTTCCAGTAATGTAGATTTTTCCCCACACATTCTCTTTTTTTAAGTTGTTTTCCGCTGTTTTTGTTGGTGCGAACAGGTAGGTAGAAACATGGTCTGTTAAGCGTCTGTTATGTTCTTCGGGCATGCGCAAATCAAAACTTCTCAAACCTGCTTCTACATGTCCCACTGGTATTCTCAGCTTGACTGCTGCCAAAGCGGTTGCTAAAACTCCGTTTGTGTCTCCTTCCACCAAAACAAGAGCGGGCTGCACTTTTTTCAATAATCGTTCCATGTGGACTATTATGCGTGCAGTTTGCGCTCCTTGCGAGTAAGCTTTGAGTTTGTATCCGTAATCTGGCATTGGCAGCTCAAGCTCTTCAATAAACTGCTGAGACATGTTGTAATCGTAATGTTGACCGCAGTGAACAAAAACTGACGGTATCTTGTTCTTACGTAAAGCTCTGATAACCGGTGCCATCTTTATTATTTCTGGTCTTGTGCCAACAACAACCATCACTGGCTTCATGAAACATTCACAACTGCTATCTAACGCTACTGGATTTTTAACGTTTGTTCACGAATCGAGACTGAATCGTTAGAATTTACTTCAAATATTTTTGTTAAGTTCTAAATTTTAATCAGCTACTTTAATCATAATCGTTAAATTGCGTTAGTTTCTATGACATACAAATGCTATTACTTTTCATTTTCAATTACTTTTTCAAACAATTCAGGTAGGAATGAATGCTATGCGTATGTTAAAGAATAAAAAAGGACTAAGCGTTGTAGTAACAACACTAATCATACTAGTCGTTTCAGTGTTGCTCGCGACCGTTGTCACTTTTTACGCCATTAACGTAACCACAACAAGAGTTCAAGAGGAAAGTCTCCAAGTATACAAGCTGCATACGTGGCATAATGGCACAACCTTTGCTGAAACAGCCTTCTTGATAATTAACACAGGCGGTCGTGACATCGTCATTGACAAAATATCTGTAAGAGGTCAAGAGTGCGGCTGGAGCACTATATATTACAATAAAACACAAGACACAATAAACGATGACTTACCATATATCGCTCCAAACAGTGACGGTTCGCTTTCTGGCAAGCAAGTGCCACTAACTGTGAATTATGACCTTGTCCAGGCCAATGACGACTTGATTCTGAAGTCAGGCTGGAGCATGATAGTCTACGTAACCAATCCAGACCACGTTTCAGTCAGCGACATCGGCGTAACCGTAGGCGTAACAGTGTTCACTGCAAACGCACAATACTACAAAGAAGCCAACGTTGAAGCTTCCGAGTGACAGCGCACAGTCCTCCCTTTTATTACCTGTTAAGCCCTTTACGTTTACTCTATGTCTTTTTTAGGTAACCTTCTCTAGGTTCGTAAATTGTTCCTTCACGTAACAGTTGTGTGATTAGGCGTTCTGCGTCTCCTTTTGGAATCTTATATTTTGCTTCCAACTCGTTCTGAAGTGCTGCTTTCTCGACCATTCCAGTTTCCCTTTCCATCTCCGCCAAAGTCGAAAGAATCACTTGCAGCTTGTCTCTCATGCTTTTTGATTTTCCCGTCATTATAATGTCTATATCATACTTGTACGAGGACACGTCTATTCCGACTTCTGCCAGAGACTTCTTCATTATATTAATCGCTGCTTCTGCATCCTCACTTGTAACTTCTTTTCTGAGAGCTGCACGGGCTCGTGCCTCTGCTATACGCACTAATGATTCAAGTTGCCGCGCAGTTATTGCAACCGGTGAACCTTCCGCCTCGCTTGCTGAACGCATTGTTAAATAGAAATCTTTGAGACGGTTTAATGCGTCTGGAGTTAGGACTGGCTTGATTCCTTTTGCGTAACTTATGTATTTTCTCAATAATTCTAATGGTATTGGAGGCTCAACGGGGCTCAAGCCTTTTCTGTGGATTTCGAGAATGTGTTCGGACATTTTACTGTCTGTATCTTTGTCGGGCACATCTCTCAATACGAAAATAAGGTCGAACCTTGAAAGTATCGTAACCGGCAAGGAAATGTTCTCTGCCACGGTACGATGCGGCTCATATCTTCCTAAGGAGGGGTTGGCGGCTGCGAGTATTGCGGTTCTCGCGTTGAGTGTTGCGACGATGCCGCCTTTTGCAACGGAAACCGTGTGCTGTTCCATTGCCTCGTGAATTGCAACTCTATCTTCCGGACGCATTTTATCCATCTCGTCGATGCATGCAATTCCCTTGTCAGCCAATACTAGTGCTCCAGCTTCGAGGCTCATTCCGCCTCCTTTCTCTCTTATTACTGCTGCAGTCAAACCGGCGGCTGTTGTGCCGCGTCCAGAAGTATACAATCCTCGTGGTGCAATTCTAGCTACATACTGTAATAGTTGTGATTTTGCTGTTCCCGGGTCTCCAATGAAAAGAGCGTTTAGTTCTCCTCTTACTGTTATGTCTGGAAGAGTTTTTGGCACTCCTCCAAAGAGAAGGTACATTATTGCTTCTTTCACGTGGTCGTAGCCATAGATTGAAGGTGCTATTGAGTTCATGATTTTTCGGTGTATCCACGGGTCTTTTGCAAGTTCGAGAATTTTTTCTTCTTCTTCAGGTGACGGGATCGCTGTTTCTGGTTCTTTACCTAAAACTTCTATTGAGTTAGCGTCTAAATGCAACATGAACACTCTAAGCTTTCCTACGCCTCGAAGCGTCGGCGCGAATGCGCGAATTATTCCCACTATAGAAACGTGGTCTCCGGGTCTCGCTACATCTACTATTTCGCTTCCTACGAGCTTGACATGTAATGTTCTCGGAAGCTGCCCTGGCGGTAGGTCTTCGGGTCTTTCTTGGAGACGTAGGTCTTGTGAGTCTATAAATGTGGATTCTTCTTGTATGAAGTCGAAGGGGCCTTTTCCTTCGCATGTTGGGTCTCTACATTTAAGCGGCGGTCTGAGGAATTGTCCAGTCTGGTCCAAGTATGTTATGTTTCCGCATCTTCTGCATTTGAAGGCTGCTCTCATGACCATTGGGCGGACGGGTGTTGAACGGACAACGATGCCTTCAACCATGACGAGTTTTCCAATGTGGTTTGAGCCGAGTTTTCTTAGCGGTGTCGACTCCCAAAGTCGCACAATTCTGACAGTTACTGTTTCCATCTTGTCTGCCAGTTTTTCAGCATATTCCGCATCTTCTATTTGAAGTTGAGAGAAAGCCGCGTTATTCGCATGTTTCATGTACTCTTCTGGCTTTTCCAATAGTTCCTCGCTGAGTCGCCGGTCAAAAGTTGCAAGGTCTTCAAAATCAACTATTAAAGAGGTTTTACCAGCCACAGCAAGCTGCGATATTGCTTGGCGGTATTTCTCGATCTTGAAAAATTCTTGAAAACGCTCTTGCGGATCTATCGCTTCTAATTCTTCCGTCATTGTTCCATCACCTTACATTCTAATATTTGCGTTCTCCATTCTTGGATACGCATGTAAAGTTGTTCATAAAGAAACCGTTCCTCTCCAGTAAAATTTTTGAGCATGTGCTCAGTACGGGTCGGAGACGACGCCAACGAAACAATTTTCTTTAACCTTGCATTTACAATGTCCTGTGTCACCTGTCTAGTTTTTTCATACTCCCGCGTTTTCTCTGGGGTTTTGGCAATTTCCGCCTTAAGCTGTGTTAAGTATCTTCGCAGTTCTGGATAGAAATTCTCAGGCAATTTTGAGATTTGTCCTGCCGTTTGAACGCGTTCTGTCCATTGAATTTTGTAAAGCTTATTTGCGTCTAAACGTTCTTCTTCGCGAAAACGCACTATTCCAGTTTTTTCAAGCTCGCTTGCTATCCAATGTTGAATCTCATATTCATTTCCTTCCTCAAAAGGTCCCACAGCGAGTCCTGCAAGCTTTATTTCTGGACAGTTTCTGTTCGCAATGACTTTTACGGGTGAATGTTCAAATTGAAAGTCTAAACTTTCAATTTTCGTAGACAACGTTTTGTGCATTCGTTATCCTTTCTCCGTTTCTGAGTTTATTGGTGCGAAGTAGTTATAAGAGCAGTAGTTTAAAAACTTAGATTAGAAGTTTAAGAAAATTCTAGAGCGCTGCTTCAATTGTGATGTATAAATGAGATGGAAGTGGAAATTTGTCCTTTTTTGTTACGGCCATAAGCCCAGCGTCTTTATTGCATCTGCAACTCTTCCTACGCCAAGCATCAACGCTGCAGTTCGCATGTCACTTTTTTCTTTTTTCGCCAGTTTATGAACGTCATTGAAGGCTTTGACCATTTTATCTTCTAATTTCCGATTTACTTCTTCTACTGTCCAATGTTCTCTTGTAAGGTTTTGAACCCACTCGTAATAGCTTGCGGTTACTCCGCCTGAGTTAGCTAGGATGTCTGGAACTAGGAGTATTCCTTTTTCATGAAGTGCCTTGTCTGCATCTGGGGTTGTTGGTCCGTTGGCGCCTTCCGCAATTATTTTTGCTTTTATTTTGTTTGCGTTCTTTTTGGTTATCTGATTTTCCAATGCTGCTGGTATTAGTATGTCACATTTTGTTTCGAGCAGTTCCTCATTTGTTATGTTTTCGCATTTTTCATAACTGGTTACCGAACACGTTTTTGATTTGTGTTCGTATATCTTGTAGGGGTTGAGACCTTTCTCGCAGTAAATTCCTCCAGTTGAGTCGCTTACCGCCACGATTTTGCAGCCCATGTCGTAGGCTATTTTTGCCGCGTTCCAACCAACGTTTCCGTAGCCTTGCACTGCCACCGTCGCCCCTTTTAGCTTTAGTCCCAAATTTTTGGCAGCTTCCCTCGCGCAGACCACAACACCAAGCGATGTGGCTTCAGCTCTTCCTTCTGAACCGCCAACACTTATGGGCTTGCCGGTGACGCATTCTGGAACACTGTAGCCTTTGAATTGACTGTAGGTGTCCATTATCCATGCCATTGTCTGTGCATCTGTGTAAACGTCTGGTGCTGGCACATCACGGTACGGTCCAATTATGTCCAAAATTAGGGTCGTGTATCGTCTTGTTAGGCGTTCCAGTTCTGCTTTCGACATTTCCTTAGGGTTGCAGCATACTCCTCCTTTTGCGCCGCCATATGGGATGTCCACAACTGCGCATTTCCATGTCATCCACATTGCCAAAGCCGTAACTTCATCTAAGGAGACGTTTGGGTGGTAGCGTATTCCACCTTTGAATGGTCCTCTTGCATCGTTATGTTGCACGCGACAACCTAAGAAAGTGCAAACGTTACCGTTATCCATCTTTACATTAATAGAGACTATGAGCGACCTTTTTGGGTGTCGAAGCATCTCGTGAATGTCGGGGTCTAGTTTTAATTTTTCCGCAGCTATTTTCAATTGTTCGCATGCAACGCTTAGTGCTGATTGAGTTTCTACCATAGACCATTTTCCTCCACAGTAGTCTATCTGCTTGTCTATTCTTAAATTTAAGGATTTAACTGAAAACTAAAAAAAGAGAAGAAGGTGCTGTTAGCCCAGTATTCTTTCCACTGCATCTTTTTCTGCTTCGTGCGCCAAAGGTATGCCTGTAACTTGCGCGGCAAGTTCGGACAAGCTCATCAAATCGTTTCTGTTGATAAGTTCCAGTTTCCACTTTCTGTTGCCTGCTAGAAGCTGCTTTAGTCCTACGCCTATGCGGTCAGTTAAGTACGTGTAAAGCGCCACTGCTTCCCATGGTATTTCTTTGAATCTGGCACCATATTTTTCTTTCAATTCTGGTGCTGCAATGAAGAACTTCTCTGGCGTGTTGCCGAATCTGTCCGCAAAGGCTTTCGGAAGTTTGCCTTCTTCTGATAATTGTTTGAAGTAGTTCGCTTTCATGACAGCCGTCAAGGGCGAGCGCCCCATTAACACTGCCTTCACGAATGGGCCGTCTCCGAAGTTGCTCATTGCTATTGCCTTGAAAATTTGTGTTTCGTTTATGAAGCCTCCAGCCATGATAATGTCTGGAACGTAGCGTCCTTTCTTCTTTAGCAATTGTGCGCATTTGAGAACTATTGCTTCCAAGTAGACTGTTGGTATGCTCATTTCATCCATCATTGGAACTGGGCTCATGCCTGTTCCGCCGCCTGCTCCGTCGAAGTATACGGCGTCGATTTTTGCTTCTGAGGCTATTTTCATTGTGTATGCAACTGCTGAGGGTCTGTATGCGCCTGTTTTTAGTGTTACGTGTTTCGCGCCTTGCTTGCGTAGCCATTCTATGTCTTCTATCATGTTCTTTTCTTTTGGTATTCCTACTCTGCTGTGTCTTTCGAA
Source organism: Candidatus Bathyarchaeia archaeon (assembly GCA_038873195.1). Lineage (NCBI taxonomy): Archaea > Thermoproteati > Candidatus Bathyarchaeota > Bathyarchaeia (SeqCode) > Bathyarchaeia archaeon. The sequence continues at coordinate 1,147,029 of JAVZEV010000001.1, forward strand.
GGATTTGAATACACCTTCTTTGAATGCTTGCTGCACTGTTGGGTCTTCTGGGTCTGGAATTACCACGTAGCCTCGTTTCTTCAGCATTATTGCTCTGTCCAAGTCTCTGACACGGACTTCGCCGCCTATGGCTTTGGCGCCTTGCCCCCACTTTCTCTCGATAACGTTTACTTCCAGTTTTGATATTGCGTAGACGTCAACTCCTAGTCTTTGGTCTTCAACGTTTGTCTGTACAGCGATATCGCCGTATTTTCCGTCCCAGAACTTTCGGAACAAGTCGACTCTGCGTTTCAGTTCTTTTGAATAGGTTACTTTGCCTTGCGTAATCTGTGCTTCGGGGTCCATACCGCAGACGTTTTCTCCAACGATTATTATTGCGCCTGAAAGTGCTGTGCCTATTGCTAAGCCTTCCCAGTTTAGCCTAGCGACATCAGTTGAGCCAAATGCACCAGCCAATATTGGCACTTTTATTGGTATGCCTCCTACTTTGGTCTCTGTACTTACGTTGGGGAAAAGGGCAACATCCGAGTTTTCTTCTATACCAAGTGCTTCGAACAAACCTGCTTGTATGTTGAAGTGTGACCAGTCTAATCCGAAATCTTTGAGTGCTCCTGCGGTGCTGTATCCAAATTGGACGGGTTCTGGGTAGAGAGCTTCTCTTCCTCTGAAACCTGATAGGCTGATTTCGCACATTATTGGGCAGTCACGGATGCATATTGGGCACATTCCACTTGTTGGGCTTGTGTCTTTGACGCGGGTTGTTGTTCCAGTGGTTGATTTTCCGTTTAGGTACGAACTGTTTCTGTGTACACGTTCACTCATTTTTCTTTCACCTTTACAAATGCAAACTTTTTTGGAGTATGAAGGGATATTTGCGTTAGAATTTAAGCGTTGCTTTAAACGGTCGCCGAAAATGAACATTCGTGAACATTAAACTGTAATCTTACAGTACTGCTGATTAAAAAATATCTATTTGGAGACCTTTAACGGTGTATTCGCGTTGCTGGTAAGTCTGAGAGTCGTATCTTCCGCCTGCCTTCCTTATTTTAATTAAGTTTTTGTCGCCATTTTTTGACAAATCAATAACAACCTGCGTCATGTGTTCAATCATCGCACAAAACTCTTTTGGATGCGCGTTTTTCGCCATTGTCCAATAAGCCAAAGTTTGATATGCATACAATGCTGGGCAGACATGTCCAAAAAAAGTTTTTACCGCATCTCTTCCCCAGTTGTGTTCCATGAGAGACAAACTGTTGAAAACAAGTCGCGTGCCCGGTGTTACAAATTCTCTTTCTATTCTTCCAAAAAAGTGGTGAAATCTGTCTGGGTCTTTTGAGCTTGGGACTTTTCTCATCCATGTGGGTGCTTTGTCGTAAAAGTCGCTGAAAATGAGTTCGCCTTGTCCTGCCGCTTCTGAGAAACAGTCGAGCACCAATAATCTCTTTTCCCATCCTTCAGGTAATTTTTTGGTTAATTGAGCAAGCTGTAACATTAACGCTTGTGGAGGATAAATAAAGTCTAAGTAAATCACTTGGTTTCCTTCAACTATGCCTTGTTTTATGAACGCGTAAAGGAATTCTTTGGCGAATGTTCCAGACTCTATTTCCCAAAGAACGTTTTCGCCTAGTATTAAGCCGCCGCCTAAGAGTTTGTCAAGGCTTTTTATGCCGGTTGAATAGAAGTTTGTTTGTTCATTTTGCATCGGTTGCACGCTCGTGGTTTGAATTCTCTGACATGGTTAAAAATGTTATGTTGTGTTTCGGTTTGTGTTAACGATGTTGTACACGTGTGTACATGATGGACATAATATTTCTATAGTTGAACATTGGTCTTATTGTGTTTCCGGAGGAATGAAGTGAAATGTTGAATTTAGTAGAACTTTCAGCGCGAGAATTAGGAATGCTAAAACTTATGGCTGACTTTTTCGCTGAAAAACCAGAACTTACAGCTAAAATTGAAAGTTATACAACAGCCCATTATGCTCTCGTAACTACATACTCTGAAAACTTCGGCATTCCACCAGAGGACGCTTGGAAAGTCTTTGAAGGTCTCCAGAAAAAAATCAACGAAGCTGAGTACGTTCATGTTAAAGCACCTGAACCACTAAAGAAGCTACTGCCTTTATCAAGAGACGAACTGAACATGCTGCGCGTTTTGATTGATTACTTCTCTGAATCTCCCAAAATGGCACCTGCTGGGTCTTTCGTGACAAACCGTCCTGATGCTCTGGCTGAAGCTTATCATTGGTTCTACGGAAGCAACGGTGGCAGTAATGGTGAAGTAGCACGTGAACTTCTCAAAACTTTGGTAGAAAAACTTCAAACAGCTGTATTCATTAACATCGAGACGTTAGCGCCTCCAGTTGTCGTGCCAAACCCTTACGAAGCCGCCCTTAAACAATTAGACATCGCTGCTCAAAAACTGAACCTAGACCCTGGCATTCACGAAATACTGAAGCATCCAATGCGCGCTTTCATCGTTAACATTCCAGTAGTCATGGATGACGGCAGCATCCGCGTTTTCACAGGTTACCGTGTACAATACAACGACGCATTGGGACCAACTAAGGGCGGCATACGATACCACCCTGACCTAACGCTCGACGAGGTCACAGCTTTAGCCGCTTGGATGACTTGGAAAACAGCTGTTACTGGACTACCGCTTGGTGGTGGAAAAGGCGGAATAAGATGCAACCCTAAGGAAATGTCGAAAGCAGAGCTGGAACGCCTAACAAGAGGATACGCACGCGCAATCTCCAAGTTCATAGGACCCTTCACTGATGTCCCTGCACCAGACGTTTACACAACCGCAGAAATGATGGCATGGATAATGGACGAATACAGCGAAATTGTAGGCTACCCAGTCTTTGGCGTAGTAACAGGCAAACCCGTTAATGTCGGCGGTTCACTCGGAAGAAACGAGGCTACATCAAGAGGCGTAATGTACACAGTTATGGAAGCAGCAAAACATTTAGGCATAAAACTGAAAGGTGCAACAGTAGCAGTGCAGGGCTACGGAAACGTCGGCTATCATGCAGCACGATTGCTTCATGAAATCGGATGCAAAATTATCGCAGTTTCTGACTCTAAAGGAGGCATATACAATCCGCAAGGCTTAGACCCAGTGAAAGTGTTAGAGCACAAGGACAAGACGGGTTCTGTAGTTGACTATCCTGGCAGCCAACTCGTAACGAACGAACAACTGTTGGAAATGGAATGCGACATACTTGTTCCCGCGGCTTTGGAGAACCAAATAACCGAAAAGAATGCGCCGAACATTAAAGCGAAGATAGTGGCGGAAGGCGCCAACGGCCCAGTAACACCCGAGGCAGACGAAATCCTATATAAGAAAGGAATTTTCGTAATTCCAGACATTCTGGCAAATTCAGGAGGCGTCATTGTCAGCTATTTTGAGCAAGTGCAAAACCAAATGAATTACTACTGGACAGAAGAAGAAGTGCGTGCCAAACTTAAAGATACTATAACCAAGGCGTTCAATGATGTTCTCAAAATGTCAACGCAGCATAACGTGAACATGCGAACCGCAGCTTACATGTTAGCCGTCAAAAGAGTCGCTGATGCTATGATGGCGCGCAAGGGAAAAGCAGTCTCACCAATCGTGTCTAGCTAAACTATCCTCTTTTTTTCTGTGTTTATCATGTACATTTATTGATTTTTGTGAACATGTTTAAAAGCAACCAAAAAAACGGTAATCTTGTGATAAGTCATGTCCGTACATCTTCACACCACCATAACTAGAAAAACCAACGAAGCACTCGAAGAACTAGCAAAAACGTATGGCACAAAAAGTCGCGTTCTTGAAAAGGCAGTAGAAACCCTTTTGAGAGTTGATAAGGTTGGTTCGTGCGACGATTGTGTAATAAAGGCGAAGATGAGTGAGCAGACAAACCTTAGAGAAGCGCTTGACTTAACATCTATTAGTAGGAAAACTTTAGACAGTTTGCTAGATGTTGCTGTTGGAGACAAAACCATTGAGTCTCTCATAAAGGAACAGAAAGCGGAAGCAAAAAACATTATTGAAATTTTGAAGGGGTCGGTTGCATGGAAAACTCCGTCTAACTTCAAAGAGTTCATCTCGGTTCTTGAAGAAATTAGGAATTTAACAAGAATGTTTGACATTCCCTCCTACAGCGAAATAGACAGTGTCGCTATACTGAGACCAAAAGCGTTCAAGCGTCTGCCCGAAATAGTAGCGTTTCAAATCGCAACTATTCTTGAGGGCATAGGAGTTCCTTTCGACCTTCGCATGATGGGAGAAGACATCGTCATTAAAATGATTCGCTCCGAAGTTTATCCTCTGCGAAAAAGAGAGTTCGGCGAGTTTCTTGACCAACAAATTGAAAAAAGATTGTCAAATGTAACGCCGGGATTGTTCAAAAATAACCTGATGTTGGTTGGACCTGCCTTCATGAGTTGGGCTGAAAAACACTTGGAAGAGCCAGTCACAGATTTGGGTTCTTTCATAGAGGATGTGCGGATTGCTTTAGGTGCAGATGAACTTCCTAAAGAACCTAAAGATTTTGTGAAAGGATTGCTTTCTGCATGTGTCAAAATGAACTGGTTTAGGCAAGCAAAGGTATTAGCGGAAAAAGAAGAAAACACGTTAGAACTAGTTTTCCAAGTGACAGCAATTCCAGTAACTCGTATATCAGTTGCAGCTTTTTCCGTCATGCTCGCGACGCGCGGATGGAAACTTGTAAACTATTCAATTGAACACACAACCGTGAACATGACGGTAAAATATGTAGGCGCCGAAGACCAAAGCCTCCTCGACCAACTGGCTGAACTAAGCCTCTTCCAAACAATTGGCAAACAATTCTTAGACGTTGTTCCAGTTCCTCGCGAACTCTTTAACTCTTTTGCGTCCAAAGTTTACGAGACTGATAGGCAGAAATTTGACGAAATATACCGCGCTACTGGTGTCCGCATTGCAAATGCTATTCGCATGCTTGCAAGAAATGACCCGGAAAAAATCAGAAGATTGTCCCAGAATTTTATCCTTAAAAGCGTCAACGCGACTCAACCGGACGCGGAAGTGCGGTTTGTTGACGACGAACATTTCACCATGATATTCAAAAGGGTTGAACCTTTAATAATGAACAGTCAACGGATGCTTATCGAGTCGATGTTTAGAGAACTTGGCTACGATATTTCCACAACCGTGTTTCAAAATCTTCTCAGTTTCAAACTAAAACTGCTTGAAAAACCAGTTCTGGAGCCCGTGCCGAGAAAGCGAATAATGCAGACGCTTGTTGACGAGATGACTTCATGCAAAACGGTGGAAGAAGCGTTTGCACTTGAGAAGGAACAATTGGATGAGATGTTTCCGGAAGATTACCCGTGGACTATCCGAGAAGTAGGCGACAGGCTAATTGACATGTACCGAGAGTTAGGTATAGAAGTTGAAATAGAATACTTCGAAGGCGGCTTTACTCTCAAATATAAAACATGCCCATATTATAAGCTAGTTAAAAACCAGCAGAAAACTTGGCTTTGTACAGTACGCAAAAAAACGCTGGATTACGTCATTTCGCGAGTGAGTCACGGCAAAAAAGGCAAAATCAAAATCATAAAGTCTCTGCTACAAAATGAGCATCCATGCGAATACGCCATTTTCCTAACGGGCTTTCTCGAGAAAGAAGAGAAAACACATTAAAAACCAAGCATGCGTCCGAATTTCGGAAGTGTCTTTACCAGAACAGCATATTAATTTAAACATAGTTAATAGTTATGGATAGAGGCGTGATTCATGAGCTTTGAAATGTGGGCTGAAAAATACCGACCAAAAACACTAGACGACATGGTTGACCAAAAAGAAATAGTTGAGCGGCTGAAGAGTTTTGTTAAATCTAGAAATGTGCCCCACTGCATTTTTGCCGGTCCTCCAGGCACTGGGAAAACAACGGCCGCACTTTGTTTAGCAAGAGACCTTTACGGCGACGTTTATAGAGAGCACATTATGGAGCTAAACGCAAGTGACGAGAGAGGCATAAATGTTGTTCGAGAAACTGTAAAGACGTTTGCAAGAGCCCGTTCTATTGGGGAAATTCCTTTCAAAATCATGATTTTAGATGAGTCAGACAATATGACTGCAGATGCTCAGCAAGCGTTAAGGCGGACGATGGAGCGTTATACAGAAACATGCCGTTTCATTTTATGCGCAAATTACAGTGGAAAAATAATAGAGCCCATTCAATCCCGCTGTGCACCTTTTCGCTTCACTTTCTTACCCAGAGAAGAACAGGACAAGCATCTGAAGTGTATCGCAGAAAAAGAAAATGTCAAACTTCTAAAAGAAGGATTAGATGCGATTTTTGAGGTTTGCGGCGGAGACCTGAGAAGAGCGATAAACACTCTGCAAGCAGCGGCGTCGCTAAACAAGCCAGTAGACCAGAAAGTTGTGTACTCCATTGCGGGAAGAGCCAACCCCGCTGACGTCCAAAAAATGATTGAAACCGCCATCAACGGCAACTTTCTGGAAGCAAGAAAACAGTTACGTGATATGATTCAGAAGTATGGCGTAGCAGGGAGCGACATAATTCGGCAGATTCATACAGAAATTTTCAGAGCAGAAATTCCAGAACCCTGGAAGATAAAGTTGGCTGACATCGTCGGCGAAATAGATTACAGACTTGTTGAAGGTGCCGATGAGGAGGTTCAGTTGAGTGCTTTGTTGGCTAGGCTTGTTGAAGCTGGCTCCGAGATAGGTAAGAAGAACTAAACAGGTGCAGTTTCTCGTGTATACAACTTGGACCCTTAAGTATAAACCGAAATCCTTAGCGGAAGTTGTTGGAAACAAAGAGTCAATTGAAAAATTTGTTGAATGGGTAAAATCTTGGGAAAAAGGTGTTCCCAAAAAGCGAGCAGCATTTCTTTATGGACCACCAGGTGTTGGAAAGACCGTTACGGTTGAGGCTTTTGCGAATGACTTCAAAATGGAACTGGTGGAGAAAAACGCAAGTGATTATCGAACAGAAGACGCCGTCAAACGATTTGCTGGCTTAGCCTCCCAGTTTGGGTCATTGTTTGGCGGAAAGAGAATCGTTTTGCTTGACGAGTTAGACGGGTTAACGGGCACAGCAGACAGAGGCGGAGTGAAAGCTATAACTGACATTGTGAAAACCGCTCAGTGCCCTGTTGTTCTCATCGCTAACAACGTCTATGACCCGCGATTCACAAATCTTCGCGTTTTCTGCCTCCTTATAGAGTTCAAGAAGCCACCAGCCGGCGAAGTTGCAAAACATTTGAAACGCATATGTTCCCTTGAGGGAATCCAAGCCGACGAAAATGCTTTAAAATTCATTGCACAACGTTCAGAAGGCGATGTTCGTTCCGCAGTGAATGACCTACAAGCATTAGCGCAAGGCAAAAAAAGACTAACTTACGAGGATGTTTCTTGGCTTGGCTACCGCGATAGGCAAGACACGATTTTTAATGTTTTGAGAATGATACTTTACGGGAAAACCTGCGTTGGCGCTAAACAAGCGGCGGACATGGCTGACATTGACGTGGACATGCTTTTCGAGTGGATATACGAAAACGCTCCAGCACATTTAACAGACCCACATGACCTGGCAAAGGCGATGGATGCCCTTTCAATGGCGGACGTATATCGCGGCAGAATCCGGCTAACACAAGACTGGAGTTTCATGCGCTACGTGATTGACTATTTGACTGCGGGTGTGGCTATGGCTAGGCAGAACACCAAGGTTCACGGATGGATACCGTTTAAGTTTCCTGAACGCATACAAATGTTGTCGCGGTCTAAGGCTGAACGTGCTACGCAACTAAACATTGGATATAAGATTAAGCGTAAATGCCACATTTCAGCCGTTAGAGCCACAAAAGAAGTTATTCCCTATCTTCGAATAATCTTCAAAAACAATGCGGAGATGGCTGCTGGTCTTGCCAAGTGGTTTGATTTGGACCAAGAAATGATTGAAAGTCTCGTCGGCAATAAGGAAAAAGCTGAGGCTATAACAAAACTGTTAAGCTGAATGCCTTTTCTAGTGTATTTTGCTTCCTTCCGCAATGTCTTTTTCAGGCTGTAACGCTACAACATTGCCTTTGTTGTCTTCTGCAGCTAAAATCATGCATTGAGATTCGATGCCCATGAACTTTCGCCTTTGAAGATTCAGTATAAATGCATACTTTTTGCCGACCAACTCTTCGGGTTTATACCATTGCAGGAGCCCAGCAACCGCTTGTCGCTTTTCCGTTCCAAAATCCACAATCATCCTTATCAAGTTGCGCGAGCCGGAAATCTGGTTTGCCTCAACAATTTTTCCAATACGCAAATCCAGTTTTTGAAATTCCTCAAATGAAATTTCCATTATAGCATTCACCATTTTTCAAATCTTCACGTGGAAACAACTATTAAGTTTTGCGAGATTTTCTCCTTCGTTTTATCTTCTCCACAGCCTTCGCTACGCCTTCCCAACCTTCGATAACCTTCGAATTTATTATGTCGAAAGCTTCCTTCGAAGTCAATCCACGCAATTCCTCGCCGACGCTTTTCCTCATTAGATAAGCGGCTGCGTTTAAAATTTCGCCGTTCAATCGTGAATCCATTAAATCCGCCAAATGACAAACCAAAGCTTCGACAGTGTGCGGTCTTATCGGGCCATAATCGCCATGATGTGCAGACACCACATGAACTAGCTCTAAAGGAAAATCTCTTCGAACAAGCTCAGAAATCACAAGCGACAAATGGTCCATGTAATCGGCTAAATGTGTAGAGCCATAGCTTCCATTCTCATTCACAGCGTATGTGGCGGGCTTGAAAATGTCATGCAACAAAACTCCAGCCAGAACCAAATCGCGGTTTACCTTTCCATGATAAATTTTCTCAATAGAATCGCACATTGCTAATGCAAGATTTGCTGTAGAAACTACGTGTTCTATGTAACCGCCAGGATAGCAATGATGATGTGAAAGTCCAGCTGGTGACACGTCCAAAGGCAAGCTTGGATGTTTCTTCTTGTTTATTTCGAATGATGGATTTTCCAACAATTCAACGACTTTTTTTCGAAGTTTCTTGTCACGAATCTTTTTCGTTAAAACTGCAAGTTTTGGGTGAAGCAATTCTAATCTCACTGTTCCTTTGTTGTTGCTGATGCGATATTGATTTTTCGTTTTTCCCTCGTCGCAGTTTCATGAGCTTTCAAGATTGGTTCTGGAACGCGATGGTCACGGGTGCAGTGTTTAACAATTTCTATGGCAGTTTCTAAGGAAACCATATGTCCAACACTAACATAGACCGGCTTGCATCCATGCTTTGTTGTAACAACAGCGCCAACAACTTCATTTTCATGCCTTAAAAAAGCAACATCCTTCTCAATCGTTGCGCTGTCAACTTCGCCGAAAAGTCTGCTCTTTGCAACACCAACAGTTGGCTTTCTTATCACGAGGCCTAAATGGCTTGCAAACCCGCAGCGGTATGGATGTGCAAAACCTTGGCCGTCAACAAGATAAACATCTGGCTGAACTTTTAGCTGTCTTGCACATAAAACGGCAGGCGGAATTTCTCTGAAGGAAAGAAGCGTGGGCACGTAGGGAAAACTCGTTTTACAAAAAACCACTTCTGATTCTATGAGCCGAAGAGAATCATAATCCAGCACTGCCGCTGCACCAATTGACACCCCATTAACATAAGCAACGTCGACACCAGCAACAAAACGAATCTTTCTTGGAAGTTTATCCTTAAATATGATTCGCTGTGACAAGAGTAACTGTGCTTTATGAGCTTTTTCAACCGAAAATTTAGATTTTATGTCCGTATCACCCATTTAGGCAACTTTTAGGCTTTCTTTTTTCTTTGCGATTTTTCAAAGCGCCTCAAATATTCTTCCAAAGATTTTCTTCGCATTTCCTGCGTTATATCTCCACGCGTGGTTTCAATAATTTTTCTTGCAACATCGCATTTTCTTCTTAGACCAGGAACAAGCATGTACGCCTCATCCATGGACATAAGTTCAACGTAGATGTGGTCCATCATCTGTAAGCATTTTTCTCCTTTCGCTACGTCGCCTTCGCGTAGAGCATCCAAAGCTAAACGTCTGTACTCGCCTATAACATCTGCTAACCCAAGAACATAATCAATTGAAGGCACGTTCACTTCTTCTGGAGTTACAAATATTCCATTTTCTACCAAGCTTAGAAATATGTTCGCTTCAGAAAACTCTTGTAATGCAGAATCAAATAAACCACCATAAATTATCTCTGGGTACTTAGTTGACAAAGTGTTAAGGTCCGCAAGGTTTTCTTTTGCTTCTTGGATGCGTCTCTTTGCTTCTTCTAATTTTTTCTGATGAATCAAAAGTATCGCTTGTTTGGAAAGGCTTGTTACCTTTCGCATGCTCTTTTGAGCGTTTTCTCGCATGCTCTCTTTTTCTTTCAATTCCTTTCTTATTTCGCGCAAGGTATTTCTTAAGGATGGCACGCAATGAGCACCATTTCTAGTTAGCGAAGTAAATAGATAAGTGTTTTATTATGTGTTGATACAAGAAAAAAAATGGGGAGAGAGCCCAGCGTGTAACTTTTGCTTTTTCCTATTGTGGTTGTGGTGGAGGTTCTTTCCATTTCTCTACTAGCAGTTTGTTGTCTCCTAGTTTGAAGCTTATTTTGACGAATATGGAGTCTGAGCCTTTGAATGGGAACATGCTGTCTTCTGCTAGATCTTTTGGTAGGTAGATTAGGAATTTTCCGTCTTTTCTTCTGAAAAGTCGTCCTCTTCCTTCGTTAACCATTCTTGTTCACACCTTGATTTAATTTTTGGTTTAAGAAATCAATTGTATAGGGAATGGTATTTAAGCTTTTTTATCATGTCATTCGCAAAAGAACAGTTTGCTTTGCAAAATCCTTAAAAATTCTGAATCATATGCAACAAATTCTAACCATCACTAAATCTTATAGGCTTCTTAATCCTACTCAATAATACAACTCTGCTCTCTGCTGATTTATCAATTATCAAATACCCAGTTTCTGCTGCTAATTGTTTTCCAAAATCCATTATTTCCGCTAAACTTGGCATATGTTCATAGCCTAACCGAAGCCTAGAAAATCCCACATGCATGTAAGCTTTCGGTTCAATATAGGTTGGATTAGCTTTCGCAACAAGTTTAGCGTAACCTTCAATGTTTTTCATGTTTAAACCACGCACCGACGTTATCCGAATTACAGTGGGACATTTAAAACTAGGCAAAAGCGCTAATGTCTCATTCACTTTTTCCCATGCTTTGGGAATCTGTGGACGGCAAACATTCTTGAATGATTCTTCATCCGGAGCGCAAACAGAAATGTAAAGCTGTGTTGGCTCTTCACTTAATTTTGCCAACGCTGAGGGCACGGTTCCATTAGAAACGAGAAAAGTAGTGAACCCTCTCCTGTGAAAAGCCCTAATTAGTTCTCCGATGTTGTTGTAGAGTGTAGGCTCTCCAGTCAAGCTTATCGCGGCGTGTCTTGGAGTTAGGGCTTCCCTGAATTTGCGTTTGTTAGCTTTTGGATTGCCTTTGTATCCGCTTAAAATTTTAAGTTGCGCCTTGATGCTTCCGTCAACAATTTCTTCTGGTAAATCCCCTGGCGGTAGCTTCATTTCGTTCCATGTAATTTGCAAATCGTCAGTTTGGGCTCTCCAACAAAAGAGACATTGCTGAGTGCAGAAAAACGCTGCTGGCGTCATTTGTATGCACTGATGTGTTTTTATGCCGTAGAATTTCTGTTTATAACATGGCCTATCGTGAACTAGTGTTTCGTAAAGCCATCTGCATCTTTTGACGGCTGAGTGGCGACCGACAAAGTGGTATTTCTGTTTTTTCATAGCTTGTATGAGTGCTGAGGGAACTAAAGTTTCCAAGCATGTCACTTCTCTGTGCTATTCTGTGCCATAGAAATATGAAGTTAGAATTGTTAAATAAAAACAGTTCATCATTTAAGGCAGTATTCAATCTTTTGAAATTCGGCACAAAGTTTTGCAACATCTTTTCTAATTCGTTCTGGCTGTTCCTTGTCCATAATTGTTCTCTTAATCAATTCGGCAATTCGCAGCATCTCTTGCTCTTTCATCCCGCGTCTCGTGACTTCGCAAGTGCCAATTCGTATAACGCAGTCAGTGATAATGTTTGCAAGTTGAAGTCTTTCTGCGATAGCTCTTCCTTGCTCGTAACTTCCATAATCCAATATTGTTTGATGCGATTTAGTGAATCCCAAATGACTACAGATGACAGGAAAACCATAATCGAGCAAGGCTTTTGCCAAAACTTGCGAGTTGTGAACCACTTGCGTTGCGTAAGCCTTTCCAAATTTCTCCATCTCCATCAACGCTAAAGTTAACGCTGCAATGCGGTTCCAGTGGGCATTGTCTACAAAACCTGGATACACTTTCGCTTTTAGAATTTCACCGTGTTCTTTGTCTGCTAGGATTATTCCTCCTTGAGGTCCAAAGAAGCTTTTGTGTGTAGAACCAAAAAGGGCGTAGGCGCCTTCTCTTAGGGGGTCTTGAAATTGACCGCCAGCGATAAGTCCTAAAACGTGGGAACCGTCAAACCCTATGCACGCGTCATTTTCTTGGGCTACTTTTGCCAAATCTTTTACTGGATGTGGAAAAGTGATTAGGCTTGCACCGAAAATCACAACTCTAGGCTTAACGCGCTTTATGGTTTCTTTTGCACTTTCAACTTGTATGTTCATGTCAGCTTTGGAGAAAGGAAAAGGCACAGTTTTTAGGTTTAAAAGTCCCGCTAGAGCGTCGTTCCACATGCCAGGGTATCCGCCATTTTCTGGAGAAATACACATTAATGTATCGCCGCGTTTCGTGAAATTAGCCAAAAAAATCAAGTCGGCAATGTGTCCTGAAAGCGGGCGTAAATCTGCAGTGTCCGCTCTAAACACTTTTTTTGCAATTTCTTCTCCATACTGTTCTATTTCATCTATGTAGCGTGTACCCATGTAGAAGCGGTCTCTTGCAGTGTATCGATGTCCAAGTTCTGAAGAAAGCAGTTCACGTACAGCGGGGCTCATAACATTTTCTGAAGGTATGAGGTTGAGGCATTGTTTTCCACGCCATTCCTCATGTTTTTGGACTAAACTCAATAGGTCATCAATCACTTTAGTTCATCTCGGAATTAAGTCAATACTGCTTATGCACACATTTAGTTTTCTGTTTAAACCTCGCCGATAAAAAGGTAAAGTTTAAAATGTTCACAGTATTAGAAGTCTTCACAAATTCAAAGGAAACGTACGAGGGAAAAATGTTTGATGCAATCTTGGGTTAGAAAGGCTAAATCTCTAACAGTTTTAATGCTCATTCTCTCTTTAACAGTAACGTTCTTCTATTTTATGCCAACAGCGAAAGCTGTAACGGCAATTGCCTCTTTAACTCCTTCTTCAGCAAAAGTTGGAGCTTCTGTTCAATTGAACGGCACCATAACAACCGCAAACGGAACTTTCACTATCAAGTTTGACGGAGACACCATTGCAAGCGGAAAAGCAGAAGGATACTTAGTAAATGCGACATTTAACGTTCCAACCACGTTTGCAGGCAGCCACAATGTAACGCTTCTTGATGATAGCGCCGGAGAGAATTACACATCAACATTCACAGTGCTAACGTCATACTTTCTGGAAATAGCGCCTGTTGAAGAGCCACTGCAGAGACAAGAAGGAGACTCCGCGGCAATCAACGCGACCATAATTGGTGGAGACGCAAGCGCATCTTACGTTGCGAACATCACGGTTCAAACACCCACAAACGCTTCCTACACTAAAATGCTCAATATTGCAACCTCCGATAAAGGAGATGGAAACGCAACAGTTTCTTTTCCAGACGAGTTTATAAGCGAAAATCCAAACGCTAACACCAACTACACTGGCACTTACAAAGTCTTCTTTAACAGCACACTCGCATCGGCAACCTTTTTTGTAGGCTTAACAAACGCTACCCAATACCACCGATTCGACGTTGTTGACATTAAGGCATTGGGTTACAAGGCAGAAGAAAATGTTACAATAACAATAAGCTTCGGAGGCGCAACGCTTCACTCAGACAGCACAAACGCCACAAGCGAAGGTATAATCTATGCGAACTGGACTGTTCCTTACAACGCCACAATAGGCACTTACATTCTTAATATAACTTCAACATTCGGGAACACAACAAAGAACCCACCTGACACCCAAAGCTTCACAGTTCCCGGTTTTGAAATTAACGTTACTACAAGAAATCTTGCGGGCGAACCAGTTCGAAATGTAACGCTTAGAGTTTACGAAAACGCTACATCTGTAGTAAACGCAACAAGTAATTCTGATGGTTTAGTACGTGTTGAGCTTGAGATTGGAAACTATACGGGCGAGGCATATTACAGAGATCAAAAAGTTGGCGAGCATTGGTTAAACATCACCGAAGCTGCATCGTTAGATTTTGCATGCAACCTTACTAACCTCAGAATTTTAGTGAAAGCCTTTGTTGGTAGTGTTGAAGTGCGGGTTTCAGAGGCTGGTTTATTCCTTTCGCCTGAAAATTTGACGGCGACCACCAACCTTACCGGAATAGCCGTATTCCATTCTTTATTGCCTAATGTTACGTATGCTTTCAATGTTTCACGCTATGGTGTATCATTTAACGAGACAGCCATACCTAATCTGTTTGTAAATGCGAATGCGGTGGCTTGGTTTGATATAAACGTAACTTGCCCCACACAAACTTTACAGGTAAACGTCACAAATCCAAACGCAAACAACCAGCCAATCAGCAACGCTACAGTGAGGCTTTTCGAGTTTATGGGTGGAATATTCTATGAGGACAAAACGAATGCTGAAGGAATAGTTATCTTCAATGCTGTTTTTGGCAATTACTCTGTAGAAGTTTATGAAGAAAACGGTATAAAACTGAACGAAACTGTTGTTGCTCTTTTTGAGAATAAAAATGTGTCCATTAGCTGCAACCTATATGGTTTGGATGTTACTGTTAGAGTCGTAGATTACTTTGGACAACCAATTCCTAACGCACTTGTAGTTCTGCAACGGGAAGGCATGTCTGAAAGTTCCTATAGTACGCAAGCCAATGGCGCAGTGACTTTCAACAACGTTATTGGTGGAAACATCCAAATAACAGTCTACTTAGCCGAACAAACACAACCTTACGCAGGAGGAAATTACATTATTGAAGGTTCTACAACCATTGAAATAAGAATAGGAAAATACGTCATGTTAGCTGGGTTGCTTATTGAAACAATTCATTTAGTAACCGCGATAATAATCATATTAATTGTGGTTTTTCTTCTTGCAATAGAGGTTTACCGCAGAAAACGCCGTAAGACTTCTCAAGAAAACGAAAAGCCAGAGTGAAAATAAGGAGTCTGGGGGAAAAAGGTTTATATCAAAAGTCAAGTGATTATTTATCAAGGAAGAAGCAGTATCAATACAAAAGTTTTATTGAAATAAATGGTTAAAGGTCGTGCATGTGTTGGCTCAAGTGAAGGCTTGTTCTCCAACATGTAATTCCTTTAAATGCGCCAAAAACGCTACAGTCTATAGACGAGATGGTGTATGGTGCAGATGGACCGAAGAAATGTGTAATGTTGCAAACTGCACGTACGCCATTTGCATAAAAAGGCGACTGCTGCCCAGAGGGGTCTGCGGAGAGACTGTAAAAAGAAAAACTGTAGAAAAACAACCTGAAGAAGTCGTTGGTCCAACAATAAAGCTTCGTGGAAGAGCTCTTCGCAAGATTGGAGAAAAAGAAATCTTCTAACAGAAAGTTTCAGTGAGTCCTTGAAACAACCCTTTTTTCATTGATTAAGTAGCTTGCCTCTTCAACTTCTATTTGGCAGGGACACGTTTAACAACGGGCGGTTTCACTTTTTTCAAAATTCTATAACCGCAGACTATACATTTAATTTCTCCACCGCGGAGTTCCAACTCTTCGGAAGGAACTTTCGCTCCACATCTTACACATTCGTAAACTATTCCAGCCGTCGTTTTCTCCATGGCAAGGTCCTCTTCTTACAAAGGAAACCCGTCTGCTTTTAAATGTTTCCAGTTACTGTATCGTTATTAATAGGAGCTATCGTCCTTGAAGAAAAAATTAAAGATGCTTTTAGCAGAAGTTCTTTCCCCCGACGAATTGCAATCCGTTTGTAACTCCTATGATATTGTAGGAGACATAGCGATTATACGTGTCTCAGAAGAAGCAAAAATGTTCTGTAAAACCGTAGCCGAAGCTATTATAGCGGTGCATAAAAATGTCAAAACTGTTTTAGCACAAACAAGCCCAGTTACGGGAGATTTTAGACTTCGAAAACTGGAACATGTTGCTGGTGAAAACAAGACTGTTACAGTTCACAGAGAATCGGAATGCTTGTTTTCTGTCGATGTTGAGAAATGCTATTTTTCGCCCCGGCTTTTCTTCGAGAGAATGCGGATTGCGAGACTGGTTGAAAATAACGAAGTAGTCGTTAACATGTTCGGCGGGGTCGGCTGTTTCTCCATAATTATTGCCAAGCATTCGAACGCTCAAAAAGTCTATTCGATTGATGTTAATCGTGCAGCAGTTCAGTATTTGGAAGACAATGTCAGGTTGAATAGAGTTTATGGAAAAGTTATCCCTTTATTAGGTGATGCAAAAGAAGTTATTGAAACAAGGCTACGCCACATTGCAAATAGAGTTTTGATGCCTCTGCCAGAAAAAGCGCTAGAGTATCTGCCTTATGCCTTATCGACTTTGAAGAAAACCGGTGGATGGATACATTTTTACTATTTTGAACATGCCAAGAAAAATGAGAATCCAATCGAAAAAGTTAAGGCGAAAGTCGCAGAAAAACTTGAACACCTTGGTGCTGCCTTCGAAATCCCATTCGGTCGAGTTGTCAGAACAACTGGTCCAAACTGGTATCAAATAGTTTTAGACATCAAGATAGTCCAGCGAATATGAAAGCATTTATGCGTGTCGTTTTAGTGTTGATGATTGGTGAGGTGGTTGAATACTGAAGCGGGCATGTGTGGCATATACTGTGAATGTTGCCCAGTTTACAAGCGCAAAGAAAAACGATGTTTCGGATGCGATTGGGTTAATGAACAGTTGAGAAAAGTTAGAGATTCTCATAGAGGATGCGCATTTTGGGAGTGCGCGAAAGAAAAGAACGTGAAATCTTGTTTTCTATGCAAGGAGTTTCCGTGTCTACTGCACTATGGAAAAGAAGCAGTCTATACTGCTGAAGCTTTGAATATGTGGAAGGAGCTCATTGAAAAAGGATTTAGTTTTGAGGAAGCCTAAAAATGTTTTATAGGTTTGAATGCGAAAATGTGGTCTGGAGGGACAGAAGATCAAAAAGAAACTGATGGAAATATTGGCTTGTCCAATTGACAAGCATCACCCACTGGAATTGCACGTGTTCGAAGAAAAAGCCGAAATAGTTGAAGGCTTAATCGTTTGTCCTAAATGTTTAAGATGGTATCCAATACGCGACGAGATTCCAGAAATGCTGCCTGACGAATTGCGGAAAGAAGCTGAAGATTTGCCGTTCTTAGAAAAGTGGAAGGAGAAGGTTCCAGAGAAGGTTCGGCGTGAAGGTAAGCCTTTCAACTTGAAAGGTTAGGGCAAAACGTAGTCATCAATCACAATTTATTTTAGTTCTACAACTTTGCCTGTTGCAGAGGATTTCAACGCTGCCTCGGCGATTTGAAGGGCTTTTAAGCCATCCATCCCTGTTATTAGTGGTTTTTCCTTTTTCATGACGCAGTTTGCGAAGTGTTTAAGCTCAAGTTTCAGTGGTTCTTGCCATGGATATCGCGGCTGCACGGTTTCTTTTGCGTCTTCCACAGTTAATTCTTGTGTGATATAATCCAGTTTCATTATTGCCGCGCTTCCGGTAACTATTAGTATTCGTGTTTTGTATGGTGTCAGCCAGTTGGACTCAATTAAAGCGCTTTTTCCGCTTTCAAAGGTAAGCATTATTTGTGCGTAGTCTTCGAATTTTTTGTGTCTCATGTTTCCGGTTTTGGCGTAAACAGCTATTGGCTCCTCATCGAATAAGTATCTCATTACGTCTATGTCGTGTATGGCTGTGTCTTTAACTACGCCAACGTCGCCTATTCTTTCTGGCCACTGAGAAACTCTCTTTGATGTTGCACATACAATTTCGCCAAGTGTCTTGTTCTCAACAGCTTTTCTAATGTGCTGTAGTCCAGGAATAAATCGCATTAAAAAGCCGACGGTGAGGTGCAATTTTTCTTTTTTGGCTGTTTCTAACAGTTTTTCTGCTTGTTTCGTGTTTGCAGCCATGGGCTTCTCAACTAGAACGTGTTTTCCGGCTTTCAGTGCTTTTAGGGCTTCTTTTGCGAGGCTTGTTGACCATGTGCAAACGCTCACTGCTTCTATATCTTCTCTTTTCAACAGTTTTCCTGTGTTTGTGTAAGGTTTTACTCCGAATTGTTTAGCCACGCTCTTTGCTTTTTCAGCGTCAATGTCGCAGACGGCTAAAAGTTCTGTCTCTTCTAATTCCTTGAATACTCTGGCGTGGTTTCGTCCCCAGAAGCCTGTTCCAATCACTGCTACGCCTAGTTTTTTCATTTTGTCCACACTCCTCTTCCTAAGCCACGGTATATGAAGCCTTCCTTTTCAATTTTGTCCGGTTCAACGATTCCCTCAAAATCGATGATTGCCGCCGGCATTTTCATTAAGACTTTCAGTTTTTTTAAGTTTAGACGTTTAAGTTGTTCGTGTCCCGTGAGTATTAATATGCAGTCTGCACCTTCTGCAGCTTCAAACAAGTTTCTGCTAAACACGTGATGTATGCCCGATAATTCTTCTCCTGAAAAGTATGGGTCGCAAAGGTTGACTCTGGCGCCTCTTGCTTCCAGCATTTCAGCGAGTTCTTTTACCATTTTTTTTGGAGTGCCCCTCATGTTTTGTAGTTGTGAAATTCCGAACAAAGAAATTCGCGCTCGTCTTAACGTTTTTCCACATGTTTTCAAGGCGTCCTTTGTCAAGTTAATTGCGTGTTTAATCATTTCGCCATTTATGTCTCTAGCGATTGCGGGTAAGCGGAGTTTTGCATCGAGGTTCTCAGCGTCGTCTAATAGCAGATATGGTTTTTCCTGTGTTTCTTCTGGAGTGATTTGTGGGAAAGGAATTGCTGAGTTATTACTAGCGTTCGCAAGCTTGCAGACTTCGAGAGTATCTACACCTAATTTTTCGCATAAAACAGCCAACTCATTAACAAGTGCTACATTAACGTCGTGGTGTACTGTTTCAAGGAGTGCAGTTGCTTCCGCTACCTTTATGTTTTCTACTTTTCTAACGCCATTCTTTGAAACTTTCTCAAGAATCATCGATGCCGCATTTAAGCTGTCTTTGTCTGTTGCTGCCACAATTCGTTTATGATTCGCCAATTTTTCTAATGTTTGTCCCTCAAAGATTTGAATTGGACTGTAAGCTAAACCGAAATCAGTTCCAACCTTAAGTCCAGAAGTGTTTTCCAAAGTTTCTCTAATTAATCCTTCTATGACGCCGACCCCTGTGGTGCTTACGATAATTACTAAGGCGCCACGATGAAGACCTAAACCAACTTGTTTGCAGACGCTTTCAATTTCTGAATAATCAGGTTTTTTCTTCTTATCGATTTTCACAGAAGTCGTTATGACCGCAACATCGCTTTTGGAAGCAGCTGTGCGTATGTCGCTTATTGCGCTTAATAACTCTGTTTTTACGTAGCTCTTCAATTTAAGCTCATTTTCACGCTTTAAAAAAGGAATTTTTCCCTTTGTTATTGCATTTACTACTGTTTGGTCTGTATCTGCACATGTGACTTTGAATCCCGCCTCAGCAAAAAGGTAGGCGTGGAGAATGCCGGTTTCTCTGCAGCCTATTATACTGATTGTATAGTTTCCACATTTTTCTGGCGTGTCGATTTCTTCCGGTTTTATGTTTAGCATTGTTGGTGACATTTCAAGCGGTCCTCATAATTGTTAATGTGAAGGGCAGTTTTAACTCTTCAAACTCTTAATTATTTTTTCTAGTTTTAAGGTGTACTCGCGGACAAGTTCTTGTGCTTTCTTCTCTGTTTTGGCTTCTGCATACAACCGATAAATGGGTTCTGTTCCGCTTGGGCGAATCAAAATAGAGCTTTTGTCTTCAAACCATATTTTGACGCCGTCAATAGTGCTTATTCTCAATCCTTTTACTTGCTCAGTCAGCTTTTTCAGAACAGCCTCTTTAAGCGTTTCAGAGCATTCCACTTTGCCTTTTTCAATAAAATATTTTGGCAAATCTCCAAGAAGCTTTGATAGTTTTTGGCTTGTTTTCGCCATAATGTCTAAAATTAGGGCTGTCGTCATCGCGCCGTCTCTGACTGATTGGTGCGGTCCATAAAAGACTCCGCCATTTTCTTCTCCGCCAAGTTTTGCCTTCAGTTTTTTCATGGTCTGTGCGACTGTGACGCTTCCAACCTTAGTCCATACAAGTTCTCCACCGTAAGCGTCAGCTACGTCCTTAATCAAAGTTGAAGAACTCACGGGCGTGACAATCTTTTCGCCTGGATTTTCTTGCAAAAAATATTTTTCTATTAACGCGAAGGTTTTGTCTCCCCAGTAAATTTCCCCCTTTTCGTCAACAAAAACTGAACGGTCAGCGTCTCCATCATAGGCTACGCCTAAATCTGCACCCACAGCGTCCACGGTTAAAGCTAAATCATTGAGGTTTTCTAGGCGAGGTTCCGGTAATCTTCCCGGGAAGGTTCCGTCAATGTTTCCGTTTAATGTTGTGATTTTGCACCCTAAATCTCGAAGTAGTTTTGGCGCGGCTAGGTTGCCGACGCTGTTTGCTGCGTCAACAACGATGTGGTAATGTTTTTTCGCTATTCTTGCAACGTCAACATGTGTTTTTATGGCTTCTACGTAGTCGTCAATTATTCCCGGCAGTTCGTGTGTTTCGCCTAGTTTGTTCCATTCTGCGTAGCGTATTTTATCTTGGAAAAATATTTTCTCAATTTCTATTTCTTGTTCGCGAGAAAGTTCGATTCCATCATTCCAAACAACTTTTATTCCATTGTATTCTGGTGGATTATGCGACGCGGTTATTATTACTGCGCCGTCTGTTCTTTCTGTTTTGACCGCATATTGTAATGCGGGTGTAGGCGCCATACCAGCAAAAAGCACGTCACATCCGGTTGCGTTTAACCCAGAAATAACCGCCTTTGCAAGCATTGGACCGCTTGTTCTAGCGTCATATCCAACTATGAGCGTTCCTCGCTTGAAAAATGTGCCTATTGCGCATCCAATCTTAATCGCAACTTCCGGAGTTAACTCTTTGTTGGCTAATCCGCGGATTCCGTTTGTTCCAAACAAGCGTTTCGAGCTTTGCATAATTTTTTTGGGCTCTCCTTTTTAAGCGATGCATTTTGGCGTTAATACGCTTTCTGAAACTTCCTTTGCAGGGCACACCCATACTCCGCTTGCAAGTGACACATCGTCTTTTATTTTTGCGTGGTCTCCTATTACGCATCCTTTTGCAATTTTAACGTTTGCTCCTATAGCCACGTTTTCGCCGATTATCGCGTTGTTTATTGTTGAAAAATCAGATATTGCTGTGTCTGGGAAAATCACGGATTCCCGTATTTGAACGCTTTTGCCGACATTAACGTTTCGTCCTAAAACTGAAAAAGGACCAATGACTGACTTTTCTCCTACTGAAACTCCCTTGTCAAAAGCCACAGGGCTTCTTATCTCAACGTTACCTTTAGTATTCAACTTTTGGTGCTTTGCAGCGGAAGACAGCAAAGTCTTGTTAGTTTCCAAATAGTCTTCCGGCTTACCTATATCCGTCCATAAACCATCAAAAACATACCCATGAAGTATGCCTTTTTCAGCGAGTTCTGGAAAAACTTCACGTTCAAGAGACACTTTTCTTCCTTCTGGAATGTACTCGAAGATTTCAGGGTTAAAGGCGTACACTCCAGCATTTATCAAATCAGACGGAGCCTTTTTACGTTCGGGCTTCTCCACAAACCTCTTTATGCGTCCATTCTCTGCTAGTTCTGCTACTCCGAATCTGCTTGGGTCTTCGACCTTATGAAGGGCAATCGTTGCTAAAGCATGCTTCTCTTTATGTCTCTTCAATAATTCAGCATAGTTTACATCAGCAAAAATGTCTCCGTTTATAACCAAAAAAGATGCGTCATAACCAATTAGTTTCTGAGCCTTCTTTATTGGTCCGCCTGTGCCCAGTGGTTTTCTTAGCGGATCTCGAGAATAAGTAATGTGTATTCCATGTTTTGGAACCCGTGAAAGTTTAATGAAAGTTTCTGTTTGGTAGCTGACAGCTAACACAACCTCATCTATTCCATTTTTAGCTAGCCTTTCAAAAGTCCATTCTAACAAGGACTTGTTGACTATTGGAAATAGAATCTTAGGTCTTGTGCAACTCAGCGGTCTCAACCTCGTGCCGAAGCCTCCAGCAAGAATCAAAGCCTTCAACTTGTTCACCGTTCAAATGCAAATTTTATATCATTCGCCTCTTAATATAAGCGATTTCGTGAAGGTGAAACAGTTGAAAGTTTTGTTGCATGAGATGAGCTGGAGTGAAGCCAAAAAATACTTCACTAAGAACGACATCGCCATTTTGCCCGTCGGTTCCAACGAGCAACACGGTCTTCAGAACCCGCTTGGAACAGACCATCTAATAGCTAAGGCGATAGCTGAAGAAACCTCCAAACGCACTGGCGTTTTATGTTTGCAAGTCGTTCCCTTCGGCGTCAGTTCACATCATAAACAGTTTTGGGGAACCATTTTCATCTCGCCTAAAACATTCAAAAACTACGTGAAAGAAGCATGTCTCGCACTGAATTATTATGGCGTAGAGAAAATTGTAATAGTAAATGGGCACGGCGGCAATCTTCATGCTCTTACTGAACTGGCTCGAGAACTGCGAGAAAAAGGAATCTTCATCTCAGTCTTTCAGTGGTGGCCTGCGGCGAGCAAACTTTTGCCAAACATTTTCAATTCTGAAGAAAGAGGGCACGCTGGCGCGGAAGAAACGTCGGTAAATTTGGCTTTGCATCCGCAATTGGTCAACATGGAAAAGGCGGTTGATGAGGAAACGCGCAAGCATAAAATGCAAATAGAAGGCGTGACACTTCCTTTGGATACCGCAGACTATACAAGCTCTGGGGTCTTTGGCGTTTCAAGAACGGCTTCTGCAAAGAAGGGAAAGAAGATTTTTGAGGTTGTGGTTGGCGAACTAGTTAGGCATGTGGAATTGCTTAAAAACACGAAAATTGAGGATTTAATGCAAAAACCTAGGGCTTAAAGTTAAACTCTTCTTTCATTCCCATTCAATCGTTGCCGGCGGCTTATGCGTTATGTCATAGACAACACGCGTAACTTCTGATATTTCATTTGTAATCCTTGTAGAAATTCTCTCCAACACCTCATACGGGATTTTTGCGAAACTAGCCGTCATTGCTTCGCGGCTTTCTACAAAACGGACTGCGACAACATACCCGTAGGCTCGCGCGTCGCCTTTCACGCCCGTAGCTTTGGTGTCTGTCAAAACGGCGAAGTACTGCCACAAATTCTCTTCCAATCCACTCTTCTCAATTTCTTCGCGTACAATCTTGTCTGCTTTTTTGGCTATCCTAACTTTCTCCGGAGTTAATTCACCAATTATTCTGACTGCGAGTCCCGGACCAGGAAAAGGTTGTCTGAAAACTATTTCTTTTGGCAATCCAAGCATTTTAGCGACTCTTCGAACCTCGTCCTTGTATAAGTCGCGTAGTGGCTCAATGATTTTTTTGAATTTGATTTTAATTGGTAAACCCGCTACGTTGTGGTGGGTTTTTATTTTGTCTGAGAATTTTCTGAATCCAGACTCAATTCTGTCGGGATATATGGTTCCCTGGATTAAGTAGTCAGCACCTACTTTTTCAGCAATTTCCTCGAAGACGCGGATGAACTCTTCGCCGATGATTTTGCGTTTCTTCTCCGGGTCTGTAACTCCTTTAAGTTTCTTCAAGAATCGTTCTTGTGCATCTGCGATTATAAGGTTTAGTTTGAATTTTTGGAAGACGTTTTTTACGAATTCTGGTTCGTTTTCGCGCATGAATCCATGGTCGACAAATACTGCTGTAAGTCTGTTGCCTATGGCCTTTGCTGCTAGGGCTGTGGCGACGCTGGAGTCTATGCCTCCGCTTAGGGCTATTATGGCTTTTCCTTCGCCAACTTGCGCTTTTATTTCTGCCGTCATCTTTTCTATGATGTCTTCCATTTTCCAGTTTGCTTCGCATTTGCAGACTTCGAAAATGAAGTTTTGGAGCATTCTGTTTCCTTTTTCTGTGTGCACAACTTCCGGATGCCACTGCAAACCATAAATTGGTTTTTTCTTGTGTCTGAACGCTGCGACTGGGCAGTTTTCTGTATGCGCTAACACTTCATAGTCAGCGGGAATTGAGAAGACAGTGTCACCGTGGCTCATCCACACTTTTTCTTTTGCGTTTAATCCCTTCAAAACGCCTACTGGCTTGTTAATGGTTACGTATGCTATTCCATACTCTCTTTCTTTTGCTGTTTCAACTTTTCCTCCAACCATTTGAGCAATAAGTTGATGTCCATAACACAATCCCAGAATTGGCAGTCCCACATCTAGGATGTGCTGGTTGGGTTTTGGCGCGTTTGGCTCGTAAACGCTTGCTGGTCCGCCTGAAAAAATGAGTCCTTTCACGTTGAACTTTTCTTTTAGAAGCTCAATTTCTTCTGGTTTTGTGTCGTGAGCAACGATTTCCGAGTAAACTCCATGCTCTCTTATTCGTCTTCCTATGAGGTGGCAGTATTGTCCGCCAAAGTCAAGCACGAGTATTGTGTCGTATTTCATTGTTTATCTTTCTCTTACTGTGGAATTATTGCTCCGTGTGGACGCGAGTATTTAAGCATGTTACTTCTATGCATAGAGATATTTTTGCAGTTCCCAACTGGTTACTTGGCTTTTGTCGTTGGGCTGGTGTGGTTCATATTCTTTCCACTCTTGCATTTTAAGCTCCATGTATTTTTCCGCGTTTTCCTTGCCTAAAGCTTGTTTGCAGATGTCGTCGCTGTTCCATTCTTCTAAGGCTTCTTTAAGTGATGTTGGCAAAATCTGGATGCCTAACTTCTTGCGTTCTGCTTCTGTTAAGTGATAAACATTGGCGTCCACGGGGTCGCCAGCATCAATATTTTTTCTGATACCGTCTAATCCAGCTTCAAAAATCACGGCATAAGCCAAGTACGGGTTGCAAAGCGGGTCTGGGCATCTGAACTCTATTCTTGCTTCTCTTTCTTTTCCAGGGAAATATTCTGGCACTCTAATCAATGCAGAGCGGTTTCTCTTGCTCCACGCCACGTACACTGGGGCTTCGTAGCCAGGCACAAGTCTTTTGTAACTGTTAACTGTTGGCGCAACAATCGCGCAGAGTGCTCGGGCATGTTCTAGTAAGCCGCCGATGAAATATCGGCATTTTTGCGAAAGGTGCGCGTAGCCTTTCGGGTCGTAGAATAGGTTTTCTCCATTTTTTGGGTTGCGCAGTCCTAAGTGAACATGCATGCCGCTGCCGGGTTTGCCGTGCCACGGTTTTGGCATGAATGTTGCTGTCCAACCGTATTTTTTGTCTGCTACTGCTTTTGCTGCGAACTTGTAGCGCATGATGTTGTCTGAAGTGGTTTGGGGGTCTGAGTATCTGAATGTTATTTCGTTTTGTGCTGAGCCTACTTCGTGGTGTTGTCTTTCAACAGTGATTCCCATGGCGAATAGGGCGTTGGATAAATCCATCCGGTAAGCTTCTGTTATGTCTCGTCCAGGCGCTATGTCAAAGTATCTTTGTTTGTCTATGAGGTGATTCTCCACTGGGTAAACTTCGCCTTCCGTGTTTTTTTGGACTAGGTAGAATTCTAGTTCGGCTGCGGCTGTTGGCGTATATCCTTCTTTTAATGTTTTTTGTATAGTTTGTTTGCAGATGTGTCTTGGGTCGCTTTCTAAGTGTTCGCCGTTTGGTTTGTGTACTTGGCAGATGAAGCTTGCAACACCTTTGTCGTAGAAGTAGTATGGGCAAACTGTGAATGTGGATGGGTCGGGTTTCATTACCATGTCGCTTTCTTCTATGCCGACTCCGCCGATTATGGAAGAGCCGTCGAAGCCGACGCCTTCTTTTAGGGCGTTTTCTGCTTCTTCTGCTGGGATGGTTCTGCCTTTTAAATAGCCGAGTAGGTCTGTGAAATGTAAGAGAATGTAATCTGCGCTTTTTATTAGTTTTAGGCACATGTCAATGTTCTGTGCGTATTCCATGCTGCTCATTCCTAATCAAGTTTACAACAGATGGAATTATTTTTTTACATATAAAAGATTTATTGGAAAAAACATGCATAAATGTTAAATATACAACGCATTAGATTAGACAAATATACAGTAAAAGGTGAGCGACTATGGATTTGGATGAAACAGACGTCAAAATATTGAAGGCGTTAACTTCTGATGCGCGGCTTTCGTCGCGGCAGATAGCCAACCAATGCGACATTTCCATAGGCACTGTTTTGTCTCGGATAAAGCGGATGGAAAAAGAAGGAATAATAAAGGGCTATTCGGCGCTGCTTGACCATGAAAAACTCGGGTATGAATTAACAGTTGTCAGCGAAATAACCGTTTCTAAGGGTAGACTTTTGGAAGTGGAAAATGAGATTGCACGTTTGCCGAATGTTTGTTGCGTGTATGACGTGACGGGCTTGATAGACGCGGTCATAATTGCGAAATTCAAAAACAGAGAAGAACTAAGCAAGTTCACGAAAAGGCTTCTGGCAATACCTTACGTGGAAAGAACAAACACGCACGTCGTGTTAACGACGATAAAGGAAGACTTCCGCCTAACCTAAACTTTCCACACTTTTCCTTCATTAGTACCCGACTTTTCTAAAGCAAGATTTAATTCAAACAACAAACATGAAAAATAAGAGAACACGATTCCACGCGGGGGTTGCCAAGCATGGCCAAAGGCGTAGGCCTGAGGCGCCTATCCCATAGGGGTTCGTGGGTTCAAATCCCACCCCCCGCACTTTCTGATATTTTGAATGAACAAATTTTAGAACTCAACGGATGCGAATTAACTCAAAAGGAAAAATTAAGAAAACAAGGGAAATGATAATGGCTATTAAAATCGTGAATATTGTTTCTGGAATTTTGGATGGACACTTTGCTGGGAACATAAAGGGAACATTTCGTCTATATTGACGAAAATCCTCTACATGTTGTTTCTCAAGACGCAATTCTTCATATCTGGCTAAAATAACGTATCCCAGAACTTGTATCAACCAAGAGAGTATGATCTGTGGATTGCCCCCTAACGTTAGAACCATTACGGTTAGCCCGATGGTAGTGATTATTGTTCCTAAGTATTGAGGATGCCTAACAACCGAATATAAGCCTGTTTTAATAACATTAGCACCTCTAGCGCGGTCTCTAAGGAACTGTATCCCTGCAACCAAAAACAATGTAAATCCAATCAAAGCTATTACCCTGCCAACAATAAATTCCTTCGCAAAAATAACAAATCGATATCTCTCTCCAAATTCAGATGACCAGTTGCGAGCATAACTAGATAAGGCAATAATGGAATAGACATTACGCTTATAGCCCAACCACCATAAACTACACTCTGCATCATGAATAGTAGAGTTGCAAACACGGCTTCTAATAAGAGTCGAATTTTCTCCTTAAATGTCGTTTTCCCCAACTTTTCTCAGCAATGTTGTTGTCCTTGCTTGTTTATTATTCTAATGTTCAGTATCACGGACTCACAATCCACAAAATACAATGTTTTTGGAACCCATTGCTCAAAGCAAAATTCCGAGAATCTAGACCGAGGTCTAAACCTAACCCCCGCACTTCGTCTAAAAAGCTCAGTTTAACCGTCTTTTTCGCGACATCTTTGAAAAAAGTCCAGAAGTCGAAGTTAAAAATAGTTTTATTGGTTTTCTTTGTGTTGCCTATGGTTACGGTGGCTGTCTTTTTTGTGGAGTATCACTGTTAGTATTGTTACTGTTATGAATGGTGCCAAAATGAGAGGTGATGAAAATTCAGGGATGACGCTAGTACCTATTATTTCTATTTTGTGTTGGCTTAACGTTATGGTGAAATGAAGCATCGTGTGGGTTTCATTCCAGTTTTCGATTACATCTGTTATAGGTACATCGTCAAATCTTATGCTGAATGGACCATCCAACAGCTGTCTTGGAATAGTGACATTGCAGAAGGCAACTTTATTCAAAGATCCAGTAATGTTGAAGGCTATCTTCCTATCGGCTTGCAGAAACTCGAATGCTGAAATTGTTCCATTTGACATTATCTGAACTGTAAAGTTTTTTTCCTCAGCATTTATTTCGAAATTCCAAATACTGTAGGAGGTTTGTTCAGCAAGCGTTGTTGCCCACCTTTGAACTGAATCACCGTATAGTCCGTCGGTGTAATAAGATCTTATTTTGAAGTAGTAAATGGTGTTTAGAGATAAACCGCTTACAGTATATGAGGTGTTTGCCCTATCTGTTATGGTGACGAGAAGCGTTTCATTGGTGGGAGTGAATCCTGGCTCTGTTGACATGTGAACTTCATAGCGTGTGAAATCGTCCCTTGTGGCTTGGGACCATATCAGTGTCATCGAGTTCGCTTTAACATTGAATGGTGGCTTTAGTATTACTGATCTTGGGTTAGGGATTGAGAATCGTAGGACGCGATGGCTCCATGTTGTTTCGCCTACCCAAAGGTGAATTCCGTCGAATGAGACACAAGTGGGGGTGTTTAGACCGTAGCGACTAATCGACGCCCATGTGGAATTGAAGTTAGGCTGACCTAGAACTATGTCGGGCGCTTGATTACTGCTTGTTGGAATGGTGTTCCAAATAAACGCGCGATTCCCACTGTTGTCTGTTGCAAAAAGATGGTCTCCGTCTGAAAATATGTCATAGGGAGACAACCCGCACAAAAGTGAATCGATCTGGAATGTGACTATCTCGATATCAGCGGGCTGCCCGTTTTGAGTGGGGAACGTATTCCAAATTAATATCCTGCATGGTGGTCCTCGTTCTCCTACGTAAAGTCGTTTCCCATCTGTAAAGACCGAGATTGGTTGGCTTAATCCCGCGAGGCCAGTTCTAGGTTCTGTTGAGTTGAAATCTGGTTGACCTACTACGAGATCGGCTGGCGCATCGTTTTCTTGAGGAATGGTGTTCCATATTAAAACTCGATTATTGAACCAATCAGCGACTACAAGCCTTTTTCCATCACTTGCGAGTCTAAAAGGTTGATTTAAGCCATATCTTCCTGCTTCTCCAGCGCGTCCTAGTTCGACATCTGGTGGCTGCCCGTTCACTGTTGGAAAAGTATTCCATATGAGCACTTTACTTCGAGCAGTATCTGTGGCAAAAACTCTGGTTCCATCCGTGAAGACTCCCCATCCATCCACCATTCCTGTGCCTCCTATCCTACTAGTAGGATCAAAGTCACTCCATCCTAATATGAGGTCTGCTGGTTGGCATTCTATTTCGGGTAAGCTTTTCCAGATCATGATTCTAGCTTCGCCGCTGTGTGCTGTAAGAAGGTTGGCACCGTCAGTGCTTATACCTGCAATTTGATCCACTCCTACCTGAGATAGAAACATGTTTGTGTCAAAGTCAGGCTGTCCTAGCACAACATCAGGTAACGTATAGTTCTCGGTTGGAATGCTGTTCCAGATTAAAACTCTACTTCCATACCGCTCGGCAACGATGATGTGCTGGCCGTCTGTAGCTATGGAACGCGGAGACAACATTTTATCTCTGCTGACACCAGGAAAAGAGGGATTGCCCAAGATTACGTTTGGAGACTTATTATCCATAAAATCTATGATAGAGTTCCATATGAATATGCCGTGCCCTTGGGCTACAAGTATGCGATTGCCGTCAAAGCCCGGTTCAGTTTCAGAATTACTATATTGTGCAATGTAATCGCAAGGTGTTCCATTCGTGGTTGGTATAGTATTCCATATGCGCAGCCAACCGTCGTGATCATTAATTATGAGGCGATTTCCATCTGAACGGATCCCTCGCGGAGTTACCATCAACTCGGGGTATATAAGTGGATCATAATCGTCTGGATTGTAAGGATGGTCAAAATCAAATTTGCCCAACACCAAATCTGCTGACACCCCATTCTCTGTCGGAATAGCATTCCAAGCCAGCACCCTACCCACTCGTGTGTCTGCAACAAAAAGTCTCGTGCCATCTGAGCAGACTCCCCAAGGCCAGCGCAACAAATCCCTAGTAAATTCGGTGTGAGGAAGATCCTCGCAAGTTTCAAAATCATGACGCCCAACAACAACATCTGCAGGTGCAAAATTGGTAGTTGGAATACTGTTCCATATTAGAATTCGGTTATTGCCAGTGTCAGCAACAAAAAGTTTTGAACCGGCAACTGCGACGCTTACTGGCCAGTTTAAACCGTTCTGACCACCGCGAGAGACAGAACTCGTGAAATCTGGTTGACCAACCACGATATCTGCCGGAGCATAATTTGTTGTGGGAATTGAATTCCAAATCAGTACTCGATTGTTACAAGTGTCCGCGACAAATAGACGCGCGCCATCTGTAGCTACGCCCATGGGATGGTTTAGAAACGATGGCCCCCCACTTTCCTCAAGCCCAACGGGTCCCAACATTAGGTCTGCCGCTTGCCCCGTTGTGAACCAATCGGACGGGTTCTCAAGCAATTGACTTTCTGAAAAGAAGCCAAGTTGCGTGTTTACTTCATTCATGGTTTTCGAAGCTTCAGTGGAAAAATAAGGGGCTTTAAGAGCTAACACGCTAACAATAAGCATTACTATAGCCAAAATTGGGATGATAACATTCCGTGAACACATTAAATTATCTGCTAACATTTTTCTTTTCATCCTTTTCAACTAACCTATAAGAATAGTTTAAGAGAAAGAGAACCCAAGATATCTATTTAATTTGCGAAACTGTAATCTATATTACAATTAAACAGGATATGTTCAAACACCCACAAAAATTGGGCAGCCCAGGATAAGTTTGAATCCTCATCTCATCCACCAAATCATTAAGAAAAATAAACAGTTCCTAAAACCAAAATTCCGGGAATTTAAACCGAGATTTAAACCCAACGCATGAGTTCCATTAGTCGCTGTTAACAGAAAGGGGCTAAGGTTAATGGAGAACAGGCTTAGAATCGCAAATGGTAATGTATGCACATGACTTGCATTTAGACGCATTTTTGGTTGGTAGTGCTTCTCTTTTATTTAGCCAGTAATCAAGGGCAAAATTTAGCTCTTTTTCAGCTTTGTCAAGTTTAGGTTTTCCTATGAAAGCTCGGCATTCGTCGATTTTAATAACTGCCTTTCTGTTTAGTCACGATATCACTCTAAAACCGCATTTTAAGTTTGGTCTTTAGGTGCTTTGCGAAAATAGTGAAGAATTGAGCCTTAACCCGGACATTTTAAACCGATATTTGACCTATCCTGGGCTGCCATCAACTCAAGTCATAGTATTGTTCAAACTCTCAGCTCAATGATCATGAGAGGGTTAGGTTTAGACCTCGGTTCAAATTCTCGGAATTCTTGAAGAGTTTGTCATTGTCGCAAACATTTATAATCTGACAGTAATATTTTAACCTGGGACAAACTATGGTTGATGATTTCTTTTTGGGTTTTGCAAGCCATGCACACACGTTGAATGAGTTACTACTTGACCCGCAAGAGGAGTTTGAGCTTAGGAGAAGGAACAGTCCAGAAGAAGCCCAGAAACTAATCGGAACGGTTCTTGACAAACTTGAAAAAGATCTCTCTAACAGCGGCTACAATCTTGAAGATGTGAAGTTGTTGATGTTGTATCTAAGTTACAGAGGAGAACCCGCAGAGAAAGACAAGCTGATATGTGATTCAATTTTGAGATCGATTGAAAACAGGTTTAAAAGAAGTGCTGCAAATCAGGTCAGACTTATTGGCCACACAACCGCAGGAGAATTAGAAAACGAAGACCTTGTGCTTAAAGAAATTTCAGGAATCGGCTATAACGGCTTGTCTCTCTTAGCTTTGGTCACAAACTTGCCTATAGGTGTAGGACGCAGCTGGGGTCTTCGAACAGAAGAAGAGGCAGGAGAGCAAGGGAGAGAAATGGCTCGTGATGCATGGGTTGACTTCAGCCAACAGACCGCAAGCAAAGAATATCTTCGCATGAGAAAGACTTTGCTTGTGCTAACACAGGGATCGAAGGTCGACGCTCCCGGCTTCGAGCACTTTTTGGCAGAGGGAATTGCCAATTTCATGGGCAGCACTCGCGAGGCAAGAATAATGAATGTGATAGGCGGAAGCAGCGGGGACGGGTTGAATGCAAGGCTTTTCCATCAATTTTATGGGAGGTTGAAAGAACATCAACAGTTAAAGATTCTTGACGGTGAAGCTGTGTGTGCATTGATCCCTAACTTATCCGAGGTTTCTATGGGTCTTGCTGCAGACGGAATATCAAGAATTGGAAGACAGCACATGTTTCGTTTTGACCCTGACAAAAAACCTCACTTTAAATACGTTAAACGCATTGGCAGAGAAGATCCTTGTGCAAAGTACGCCAGCGTGGTTTACGAAAATGAAGCTCGACTATCTGGGGAGAAAGGCTTGCCTGTAGTTGACAAAAAAGCCATTTCTGAAATCATTTCCAATGCTAGGACACAGCAAAGAATATTAGTGTTTAACCCTATTTTGGGCAGATACGCATTTGCTTTTCCTTTTGGTAATTATGCTTGTGTCGCTCCTATGAGAGTGGTGGGAGAAGATATAGAGCTTATCCTTCCAGTCAGAAGCTACACTCCTGAGATGCCTGGTTACTTCGTAATAGGTGACTTTGAGAAGATTCAGAAAGGAGCTCGACGCGTGCATGATATGCTCAGAGCCGATCAAGGCTTCAGCAGAAACGATGCCACCATCCTCATTTCCTGTATTAACCGAAGAGTGATTGAACTGATGGCTGGATGCAGATTAGGAACTGAGGCCGAGATACTAAAAGAAGGGCTTTTATCAACACAAGTAATAGGGTTCTTGGCATATGGCGAGCTGTCATTCACTAATCTTATCCAAGAGCCTTACTTCCACGCCTTAAGCTGTTGGGGAATCACCTTTCATTCTAAAACTGCAACATCAATACCAAAGGAAAAGAAAAAGGGAATAGGAATTAAAGGCTGGATCAAAGGCCCGGCTGAAGAATAAAAATCAAAAAAGCCACAGATGACAGAATCAGACAGACTAGTCCCAACAGAAATGTTATCGCAGTTCCAATCCACATTTTTCTAGATGATGGATAGATGCTATAAAAGAATATGAAGAACGCCGACAAAAGGAATAATATGGCACCCAGTCCGAGGCCAAGTTTTAAGACTATTGGAAACTCGATTCCCCCAATTTTCAGTGCGGCTAAACTTAGGGCGGCTAGTGTTCCCGGCGAGGATGCATTTCTTATTGGCCTAATATACTTCTCCAACTCTTCAGCCATAACATGACACCTAACTAAAAGTCGTTATATGCATATGATTTGATGTTTAGTGAAAGAATTCTATATAAACTTTGCACGGCTTTTCTTTCCTGCGCGCTATTTTAGCTTTTGAGTAAACGAGAAAAAAGGGGATTTGCGGGTGACATCTCCACGCCGTGGGGAGTGCAAATCCCACCCCCCGCACTAAATGCTACAAACAGCGTTTAAATTCTCGGTTTGACATTTTACAAAAGTTGCAGTCTCAGACGAAAACGTTTTTGGCAATTGTTTCTCTATTTTTCAGACTATCATCTTTGAGGTTGTGTAACTCGATGGAGTTACAGCAACTATTTATTTTCTTAAGCCCTTTGTTAAATCAGTTGATACAGTATGGAGAGCGTCGTCAAGAGGTTGCAGCGAATTGGGCTTACGGAATATGAGGCGAAAGTGTATCTCAGTTTACTAAATGATCATATAACGACTGCTACAAAGTTGTCGGAAAAGTCCGGCGTGCCAAGAACGAAGATTTACTCAGTTCTGGAAACATTGGCTCGTAGAGGATGGATTAAGATTTATTCTGGCGTTCCGCTCTTATTCAAGGCTATTGACCCTAAAGATATTTTCGAGAAAGTCAAAAGTGAGTATGCCGATTTTCTGAACTCTGTAAAGACGACGCTTGAAAAAGAGGTGATTGAAATGAAAGAGAAGTTTGTAATCAAAAAGTTTGATCTTGGATTGGAAAACCTTAAGGAAGAAATAAAGAAAGCCAAAACCATACAGATAAGCAACGCAACTACAGACTTTCTAAAGAAGATAAGCAAAGCATTCAGCAAAGATGCTGCGGTGAAAGTTCTTCTTTTCCCTGGAGAAAGAAAAATCGCTGACGAAAACGTTGAATTCAAGGAGGCGGAAATGAAGATAGTCTGTATAATAAAGGGAAAGGAAGTGCCGTCGATATCCGTTATCCTTGATGAGAGCAGAACGTTTACCGTATTTAAAGACCCAGTAGATGACTACTATATTGTGGACGAAATGCTATATGATGAATGCTCAAAATGCTTCGGAGAATGGTACAACCTAGGCTGGAATGCCGCACAAAAAACACAAGGTGAAGACGCATGCCAATAGTGGAAGGAAGATACGAAGCTAAACTTTCAACAACTTTTGACACTATTGAAGAAGGAATAGAGGAGATCAAGAGAAAAATCGAAAAATCAAGAAGAATAAGGATAACCAACATTCCAATGACTCTGCTCTACAAGTTGATTCCTCTTCTAGCAGACAAAGACTTAAAAATAATCTTGCCAATTGGAGAAAAACCTACACGCGAATTGCAAGATCTGGGCGAAATCGCGACAACAAAAGCGAGAATATACGTTGACTTTAAGGGTAAAGAAGCGAATACAGGTTCTGTAAGCTTTTCAGACAGGACTTTCAACATTGTATGGATGGATGATCAGATATTTGACATTTCCGCAATGGAATATAGCAAATGTGTCAAATGCCTCTTGGACACGTTTGAAACGAGCTGGCGATACTCGCAAAAATGGCAAATGCCCTCGGAGCAAAAGGTAAGGGATGAGTGAATGCTAGAGGTAAAGAATGTTTTTGGAAGGAGAATCGAACTGCTTCTCGCTACGTTGATGGGGATCAATGTTTTCTGGGGTGCCCTTGTTTTCATGGGCTTTTTAGGTTTAGATGTGCTCGGTTGGCTAATAATGAATATCTGCAGTCCTTCTGAGATGGTTGCGATAATCGGTATATTAACCAAGAAGAGATTAATCTCAAGTATATCGATTCCCTTGTTGCTAAGGTTCGGAGGGCTTGGGCTCTTTATCTTTAGTTGGAGTGGCTTTATGCTTCAGGGACAGCTGAATCACATCCTTATGGTCTTGACTTCCATCTACATCCTATGGACTTCATATAAAGCGAGAGCTTGGAAAGTTTTGTTCATAGGCATAGTTATCGGAGTAGCTGTAGTAGTCTTGGTTGACTTTCTGATTTTCCCTCTGTACTTTGCCAATGCACCTCCTAAAGTCAAGGAATTGCTGGAGTACTACAAGTGAGAGTGATCTCGAGAAGATGAAGAAAAGTAACATTCTCCACGTTTTAAGGGGGCTCAGATGTTGCTAGACTTTAGCAAACCCCAAGAACGAGGTTTGGGTCCGCGAAGATTCTGATGATGATAAGTGAAAGAAATCCAGCATGTAGAAAATTCCGAGAATTTAAACCGAAGTCTAAACCTAACCCCCCGCACTTTTTAGTTTTTAGGTTGTAGTCAAAGTGAATGAAGAATTTTTTATCGCCTAATAACCCAAAAAATAATTTGATGGAAACGGTGCTTGCTAGTGTTACATAACTATTACCAGCGTAATTGTGTCCTAACTATAACATGAACAATTGAACCAAAAGCCCAATCTATTTATAAGGGGGGGTCAACATCACAAGCAAGCCTCTTCAGAACATACGTTTCAGAGCATCAGAACCCTTCATTCCAGCTTCTACACCAAGATTTTTCGCTTTCGACGTAGCTGCTTTAACCTGCGCATTCAACACTTCCTCAAACGTTTTCACTCCACTAACCATCGCAGCAACCACTCCCAACCTTTCCGCAGCCTCCACATTAAGAAAACCACACATCACAAAACCCTTCTCAGCAATAATCAAAAGCAAAGGCGGCGAACCCGGCAAATCCACACGCAAACCCAAACACGTTTTACCATTAACCTTCAAAGGCGAAACATCAATCATACATAAACACCTTTAAACCCTACATTACAATACCAACTAATAAATAAAAATTGTTTGAGGAAAACCCCCGCAGATGCTGACAAAACTAAAGCAGAAAATTCAACAAATACTCACCACAGAAGCAGAAACAGCCCACAAGATAGGCTTGACACCCAACACCGTGAGCGCCATCGGCATAATCCTAGCGTTTCTCTCTGCTACCACATACACAATGTGGCAAAACAACCCCACTTACCTATTGCTCGCAACACTGTTGCTTCTGTCTTCTGGCTTCTGCGACGCACTAGATGGCGTAATAGCAAGACTATATCAACAAACAACGATTTTCGGAGGTTTTCTAGACTCCTTACTAGATAGATATGCTGATGCTGCCGTATACGTAGGCATAATTATAGGCGGCTTATGCAATGCCCTATGGGGAATAATAGCTTTAATTGGCTCACTACTCGTAAGTTATTCCCGCGCAAGAGCAGAAGCTGCAGGAATAAAAATGGAAACAATAGGCTTAGCAGAAAGAGCAGAACGCATACTCATAATAGCCATTGCAACATTAATCGCTTATTTCTGGCAACCAACAACCATCATAAACGCAAGCATAATCCTACTCGCAATACTCACAAACCTAACAGTCATACAAAGAAGCGTCTACACCTACAAAAAACTAAAGAAAAAAGAAACAAACTAAACGCAAACGCTAAAACCGTCTTCTCGGGCGCATCCGTCTCTCGTCTCGAGCCCTAACCTTCACAATACCACGATGCACAGCACAAGAGACACAATAATACTTCGTGTCAATCCAAGAACCCATATAAGTACCCTTCTGACGAAGCTCCCGAGCCAATTGCGCATCAACAAGCGAGCTCCTACGAGTAACCTTCTTAGCTTTGTCCCGAGGCACCTGCTGCCCGCACATGGCGCATTGAACAGTGCCGCTACTGCCTTTACCGCCTTTAGACCTTCCACGGCTTTTCCGTTTGAACGGCAACCTTTACAACTCCTCGCGTTTTTTCTCTGCATTAAACATGTCAAATCTGCTTTATATATCTGTTCTCAACTTCATAAGCAAAGCAATGTTCGCCTTAGCATCAATCTTCGGAACAATTCTTCCAGTAGAAGACGTGAAAAGCGTAGTAACTCCAGGTCCATGACCCGACGTCACGCAATCCGTGTGCACGACTATGCCAACAGAAACAGCACCTTTGCGATAAATCCGCCCGAATGAATGGTCTGCATCTAAAATAGCCACCAAATCACCGAGCCTCAAATCATCAAGCCCAAATTCCTTCCTAGTACTTTCATCAAAAAGCTGAATATCATAATCTCCAGAGTACGTCTGGTTAGCACCTAAACCCGACCCCATAATCGAAGCTGGAACAACATGCGCCACTGGAACCTCCAGTTTACCATCTTTAGACTCACAATTCAAAGATTCAAGAAAACGTGGATCCATGTTCATAACCTTGATCTCTGGAAAATCAAGAAGTTTTAAGCCTACACCGAAAGCTTTCACAAGCACTTTGTCTCCAAGCATTAGTTTCTCAAGAATTTCAGGCGGAAAGTCAACTAACACATGTTCAATACCACCATGCTTTCCGGTTACAACTCCCTTTGCGCCTTTTGCATCCCCAGAAACCACCACTGCCTCGTTTCCAACACAAGAAAGTACATTTAAAGCCGCGTTTGCACCTTGCCCAAAACGCGGATCATTCTCTTTGTTCTCTATGCTTACGCCTGGCTCAACGTGGTCTGCTTCCCATCCACATGCTGGATCGCCTACTCGTACGTTATAGGTTATGCCGCCGACGCCGGGAAGAACCATTGGAACGCCTTCTGCTGAAATGTCATATATGCTTCTTCCAAAAACTGGACTAACAACTTCACCTACAACTGAAATTTTCACTAGCTTGTCTGTATTTATTCTTAACAATTTTTATTCATCTCCATCTGAAGACTAACTGCATTAGCCAACAGTCGCTAATAAAACTTCACTCAAGCAAACACTGTAACAACTTGAAACATAACAAATCTTAAATTCTGGATTCCCATCTTGACTTGATTGAAGTTAAGCCCGTCAAAGCAAATGTTACAGTGTGGATAAGCCAATGTCAGACATAGGATTAAGGTCCTCCAAAATGCTAGTCAAAGATGTCATGAGCAGCCCAGTAGTAACCATAGAAGAAAACGCACCAACCAACAAGGTTGCAGAGCTCATTGACAAACACGGTTTAGGCTGCATAATAGTGACAAGCAAACAAGGAAAACCACTTGGCATAATCACGGAAAGAGACCTTGTCACAAGAGTAGTAGCCAAAAATGTTAAGCCAGAAATGATAAAGGCTAAAGACGTCATGACCACACCACTGATAACCATAGAACCCGACGAAACAATAAGCGAAGCAGCAAAAAGAATGAATCGGCTGAACATCAGAAGGTTAGGGGTCATGTATAAAGGGCAACTGATTGGGCTGGTTTCAAGCAAAGACGTTTTAGCAGTTATGCCAGAACTCATAGAAACAATCCAAGAAAGAGCGCTTATAGAAGGCGAAAACAGAGCCCAAGAAGCAGAAGAAGAAAGTGCGCCTCTCAGCGGATACTGCGACCGATGTGGAGGTTGGTCGGATAACTTGCAAGAATTTAACGGCGAATTTCTATGTGAGGACTGTAGAGTTGAAGTAGAAAGTGAGGAATAAGAGGCGGTTGCTTGCGTGTTAAAGAAATCGTGAACGAGAAGCATCCGTCAATTTATGATGATGAACTTGCAACTAAAGCCCGTGCAATAATACGTGATTTCGCGTTAAGAATTCTTCCCGTAACTGATGGACATAAAAAGCTTTTAGGTGTAGTTTCACGTGGCAATGTAATGGTTATTTCCTCTTCCGTTTCGCCTATAAGAGTAAAAGGTATAATGGCAAGTCCCAAATATACTGCAACGATTGAAGAAGACGCTTTCTCGGCAGTCAAAGAAATTATTAAGCAAGACGAATGGAACATACCAGTAGTAGATTCACATCAAGAAAGAACTTACAAAGGAGTTCTAGGATTAGAAAATTTCATCGACGCCATAATCAAAACAAGCCCAGAAAAGCTTTCTAAGGCAGTTTCAGAAATAATGTCAGAAAAAATTGTAACATGCACACCAGAAGACGAAGTGGACAACATCTGGCGCTTGATGCAAACCAAATCTCTTGCTGGGATTCCAGTTGTCAAAAAAGATAAACTTGTAGGCATTGTCACACAAAAAGACCTTCTCCAAAGTGGTGCGTTATTGCCAACTTTTGAATCTAAAAAGGGACGTTTCCTTGCTTCTACGAAAGTTTCTAACATAATGAAAACACAAGTGATAGCTGTTAAACCTTCAATAAAAGTCATCAGAGTTGCTAAAATAATGGTTTCAAAAGATATAGGCAGAGTCCCAGTTGTAGATGAAGAGGGCAAGTTGATTGGGATAGTTGACCGAGAAGATGTTGCCAGATTAATTGTGAAATGAGAGGAAAATCAATTGAGTAGAGAAAGTTTCAGGCGAACGTTAAGGGGTAAAGGCCCTGTTTCATTAAAAACTCATCCTTCCAAAAAACGTGAAGGCGAAATACTGCATATTGCAAAAAGCCCTGTTGTGACAATGGCTCCGACGACTCCAATTTATGATGCAGTGCGAATGATGGCTAAAGAAGGATTCCGTCGAATACCAATCGCTAATCCAGGAACAAAAACGCTTGAAGGAATAGCAACAGCCACAGATATAATAGATTACTTGGGTGGAGGAAAAAAATTTGAGATAATCCAGCAAAAATATGGCGGGAACATTTTCAAAGCTATAAACGAGCCAATAAGACTTATTATGACAAAAAATGTTGTTTCAATCAAAACTTCTGCAAAAATAAGTGAAGCTATAGCGCTAATGACGGAGAAAAATCTTGGTGGTTTACCAGTTGTTGACGAAGAAAATCATGTTAGAGCAATAATTACGGAGCGGGACATTGCCAACATGTTCGCCGACAGAATAAGCGACGTAAAAGTTTCTGAGTTGATGTCAGAAAAAGTGGTGACGGCATTACCAACAACGACAATCTTTGAGGTGGAAAAAACCGTGACGGCGCAAGGTTTCAGAAGACTGCCCATAATTTCCGACGGCAAAGTAGTAGGTATTATAACAACCATGGATATTATACGATTTTTCGGTTCCGGCGAAGTATTCGCATATTTACGTTCAGGAACTATAGTGCAAGTTTTGAGCACTCCAGCGCTTAAGATAGCAACAAAAAACGTTGCTACCATCAGCCCAAATGCTGATGTTGGTCAAGCAGCAAAAATAATGAAGGACAAAGATATAGGCGCTGTTCCAGTTGTTGTTAATGATAAGATTGTTGGCATAATAACAGAAAGAGACTTTTTCAAAATAATAGAGTAAAGCAAACTCTTATCACATAATTCCGCCAAATTTATAGAAGAGAGTAATCGTCTTGGGCGTTGACTTAGTCTTACGCAACGCAAAAGCTTATGTAGACAAAAAACTAGTGGACTGCAGTTTTGCAATAAACGAAGGCAGAATTCTAAAAATAGGCAAAGAAGCTACCATGCCCAAGGCGGAAACAAAAATTGATCTAAAAAACCTCCTTGTTTTGCCTGGCTTAATAGATGTTCATGTGCATCTTCGAGACGAAGAAAAAGCCTACAAAGAAGATTTCTACAGCGGAACAGCTGCAGCAGCTGCAGGTGGAATAACGACAGTTTTGGACATGCCCAACAACAATCCCGTTACAATGAGTATTGAGGCTCTAAAGAATCGAATGAAAAAGGCTGAAAAGAAGATATTGGTTAATGTGGGCTTCTATTCTGAATTTCCGAAAAAGAATAGCGAGATAGAAAAAATTATTGCTGAGGGCACTGTGGCTTTCAAACTTTTTATGGCTGAGCAAGTCGGCGGGTTAAACATTGATGATGATGGCGCTCTTCTGACGGCTTTTGGAATCGCTGCGAGAATGAAAGTTCCAATAGCTGTTCATGCAGAAGATAAGTCAAGCTTGAAAGAAGCTGAACACAAATTCAAACGTGCTAACCGTAATGATATTGACGCATTTCTCAAGGCACATTCCACAAACGCTGAAGCAAAAGCAGTAAAACGCATACTGAGCATATCCAAACAAATTGGCGCACACATTCATTTCTGTCACGTAAGCACGAAAGATGGTTTGAGCATAATTGTTGATGAAAAGAAAAAAGGAATGCCAATAACTTGCGAAGCAACACCGCATCATCTACTTATCTCTTCAAACGAACTAAAACGAATCGGAACTTTAGCATTAACAATGCCGCCTGTACGAGAAAAACACCATCGCGATGCTCTCTGGAAGGGAATTAAAAACGGCTGGATTGACATTATTGCATCAGACCACGCGCCACATACTCTGGAGGAGAAAAAAGCGAATAGCATTTGGGATGTTAAGGTTGGTGTGCCAGGATTAGAAACAACACTTCCGTTAATACTTACCGAAGTCAACCGCGGAAGACTATCAATAGCCGACGTTGTAAGTTTGATGGCTGAAAAACCTGCTGAAATCTTCAAGTTAACAAGTAGAGGCTATTTAAAAGAGGGTTATAGTGCTGATTTAACAGTGATAGATTTAAATAAAAAGTATGGAATTGACGCGTCAAAGTTTCATTCTAAAGCAAAATATTCCCCCTTCGACAAGTGGACAGTAGAGGGAAAACCCGTTAAAACATTCGTTAACGGTCAATTAGTAATGGAAGACGAAAAAATTGTAGCAAAGCCAGGAAGCGGGCAAATTATCCGGAGAGAATAAGCTGTGAAATTTATTGTTGACGGCATGCTTGGAAAGTTGACGCGTTGGCTTCGCATGTTAGGGCATAACGTAAAATATTCAAACAAACTTGATGATGCCAAATTAATAACAATAGCCAAAAAAGAACGGAGAATTTTGCTTACAAGAGATTTGGAGCTTTATCAACAAGCCATAGCAAAA
Source organism: Candidatus Bathyarchaeia archaeon (assembly GCA_038873195.1). NCBI lineage: Archaea > Thermoproteati > Candidatus Bathyarchaeota > Bathyarchaeia (SeqCode) > Bathyarchaeia archaeon. The sequence continues at coordinate 1,189,294 of JAVZEV010000001.1, forward strand.
GGACTTGACGCCTTTTACTTAGAAGGAACAACAGAGGCAGAAAGACTAGCATTTCTTGCAAAGCGATTCAAAATAGAACTGGAAATAAACATGGAAAAATCTAGATGCCCAAAATGCAACACTCGAGTAAAACCAATTCCTAAAGAAAAAGTAGTCAATAAAGTAGAAAAAAACACGTTCTCCAACTACAACGAGTTCTGGGAATGTCCCAAATGCGAAAAAATCTACTGGCAAGGCGCACACTGGACAAGAATTAGAAACACGCTGGATACAGCAAAAGAAAACTTGAAAAAGTCAAAGTAGAAAAAGTAATTACTATTATTTGTTTATTTTTCCTCAAGAAGCCACTTCAACGGAATATCTTGGTAAGTTCCATCAGGCAACGTTCGCCTAATAGTCATAGGCAAAATTCCAGCCTCAAGCTCCTTTAACGCAATGTCTATCAGACTTGAAAAGCCTTCTGACACGTCAATGAGTATGGGTGCACCCATTGAAATTTGCAGAGCCCTAGCCCCAACTATCCTTGCTTTCTCGAAACGCGTAAGCTTTGGAGGACCTATCAAAATTTTCTTCTCTTTTCTCGACGTTTTCTAATACTCTCCAGCACCTGGATATCCAGCGCCTGGAGGTCCACCACCAGGTGGTGTTGGTGGGGTTTTCATTTTTCCTGCAGCAATGACGTCGTCGATTTTTAGTATCATTGAAGCTGCTTCTGTGGCTGATTTGATTATTTGTTTTTTGACGGATAGTGGTTCAAATACTCCAGCTTCGGTCATGTCTTGGACTTTTCCTGAGTGGACTTCGATTCCGTTCCATTTTTCGCCTTTTTCGTGTTTTGCTCTTAGTTCAGAGAGTATGTCGATTGGGTCCAGTCCTGCGTTTTCTGTCAGCGTTATTGGGATGGCTTCTAGTGCCTCTGCGAAGCTTTTTACGGCGAGTTGTTCTCTTCCTGGAAGAGTTTCAGCGTATTTTTTGAGCATGCGTGAAACTTCAAGTTCTGGTGCGCCACCTCCAGCTACTATTTTGGGTTCTTCAACTACGTCTCTGACTACGCATAGGGCGTCATGTAGTGAACGTTCTGCTTCGTCTACTATGCGTTCGGTTCCGCCTCTTATGAGTATGGTGACAGCACGTGGATGTTTGCATCCTTCTACAAAGGTCATTTTGTCGTCGCCTATTTTGCGTTCTTCGACGAGGTTTGCGTAGCCTAGGTCTTCTGCGCTCATGTCGTCCATGTTGGTGATTATTTTCCCGCCTGTGGCTTTTGCGAGTTTTTCCATGTCTGATTTTTTGATTCGTCTTACTGTTAGGATTCCTTTTCTGGCTAGGAAGTGTTGTGCCATGTCATCTATGCCTTTTTCGCATAGCACTACGTTTGCGCCTATCGCGGCTATTTTCTCAACCATGTCACGTAGCATTTCTTCTTCTTGTTTTAGGAAAGCTTCCATTTGTTCGGGGCTTTCTATGTTGATTTTGGCGTCAAATTCTGTTTTTTCAATTTCTAATGGCGTATCAAGTAACGCTATTTTGGCTTTTTCAACGCGTTTAGGCATTCCGGAGTGAACGACTTCCTTGTCTAGGACGATGCCTTGAATGAGTTTGGTGTCTTTTAGTGATTCGCCTGGTTTCTTTTCTACTTTGACATCGTCTACGTCTGCTTTGTATTTTCCGTTTTCTTTTTCTGCAACTGCAAGTATTGCTTTGACTGCTAAATCAGCAAGGTATTCTCTGTGTTCAGCTACGAGTTTGCTTGCCATCGATGTCATTGCGGCTTTTTTCAAGTATTCTTGCGTGTTGGATTCTGCGGGTATGGCGATTTTTTCTAAAATTTCTAATGCTTTTTCTGAGGCTTTCTTGTATCCGTCAATTATTATTGTTGGATGAATATTTTTTCCGATGAGTTCTTCTGCCTTGCCAAGCAATTCGCCTGCAAGTATTACGGCGGTTGTTGTGCCATCTCCTGCTTCGTTGTCTTGTGTTTTTGCAACTTCTACCATCATTTTTGCTGCTGGATGTTGGATGTCCATTTCGTCAAGGATTGTGCGTCCATCGCTGGTTATTGTTACGTCGCCAAAACTGTCCACAAGCATTTTGTCCATGCCTTTCGGTCCGAGGGCGCTTTTTACTGTTTCAGCCACTATTTTTGCGGCCATAATGTTTGTGTGCTGTGCTTCTTTTCCTCTGCTTCTGCTTGAGCCTTCTCTTAATACTAAAACTGGCACACCGCCTGCTTGAGCGGGTGATGACAAATCAATTCAAACCTCCTTTAGTGCGTCTCAAATGAGTAACAGCATTACAATATAAGTTTTTCTAAGGTTTAAGCGGAAATTTGGATTTTGCGGTGACACATTTTTGGAAAACTGGTTAGTTTGGTTTGAGTGTTGTTTTTAGTCCGGTTCCTGTTAGGATTATTACTGTTTTTTCATTTTTTGATGTTTCTTTATTGTTGAGTTGTTTTTTGTAGGATGCGTAGGCAACGGCTGAGCTTGGTTCTACAAAGAAGCCTAATCGGGCTAGTTCTTTGAAGGCTTCTAAAATTTCCTTTTCATTAACTATTATTGCGTCGCTGTTTGTTTCTTTCAAGCTTTTTACCATGAGTTCTAATAGTGGAGGGTTTGTGCTTACTAGCGCGTCTGCGATTGATGTTATTTTTTCTGGCGGAGCATAGCGTAAATCCTTGAAACGATGATATAATGGTGAAACTTGCTGGGTTTGACAAGCGATTATTTTTGGTATTTTCTTTATTATGTTGGATTCTGTTAAGTGTTTGAATCCGTTTATGACGCCTAAAAGTAATGTTCCAGCGGAAACTGGCAAGTAAACACGTTCTGGAGCTTGCCAATCTAACTGTTCAGCTATTTCGTAGGCGAGACTTCTTATGCCATCTCTAAACAAGGGATGCAGTATATGTCCAACATAGAATTTTCCTTTCTCGGGTTTTTGGGCTTCTTCAGCTACTTTGCTTCGGTTTCCTTTTACTTTGGTGACTTCTGCATTGTAGAATTGGATTTGGTTGAATTTTGGTCCAGCGACGTTTTCTGGGACATAGATTTTTGCTTTTAAGTTTGCGCGCGCTGCGTATGCTGCTATTGATGCGCCTGCGTTGCCTGAGGAATCTTCGGCTATGTAGCCTTTCTTTTTCTTTATCTGTTTATGCAATGCGGAAATTAGTATTGTGGAACCTCTGTCTTTGAATGAGCCAGTTGGGTTTAGGCTTTCCGTTTTTACGTAGCCGTTGCCTGACAGTTTGGTTAGTGGTGTCCATCCTTCGCCTAGAGTTATGATGTCTTCTTTTTTTATGTATGGGAAGAATTCCGCGTATCGCCATAGGCTTCGGTTTTCTTTGTGTATTTTTTTAGGTTCAAATTTTAGTTTGAGTTGAATGTTTAGGGGTTGGCTACATTTTGGACATTTGTAGTTAAGTAAGTTAAGAGATGAGTGATTGCATTCGGAGCATTTTATCTCGAAATGCATGTGGTTAACTCTCTTTGGTGTAGTGAGAAGAGTTTGCGTATTTAACTTTAAGATTCGCGTTTGGCGGCAAAACTTTTAATATTTATAATGTTAAGCATGCATTTTCCTAAGTGTGAGCTAAGGGGATAAGAGAAGTTGAGGCGGATAATTGTTTGTTTGAAGCAAGCGGTTGATGTTTCTCAGTTAAAGACTGATTCAGTAACGAGGCGGTTGCTGGTGGAAAGTGCGCCGAGGAAGATGAGTGATTTTGACAGGAATGCGTTGGAAGAAGCCATACGAATCAAAGAAAAGTTAGGCGGTGATGTTGAGATTGTCACCGTGACCGTAACTGCAGAAGATGCTAAGGCGGTTTTGCGTGAAGCGCTTGCAATGGGTGCGGATAAGGCGTACATGGTTTATGATGCAAGCCTTAGGGATATTGACACGTGGGGCACTGCTTATGTTTTGGCTGAAGCTATCAAGAAGATTGGCGTGTTTGATTTGATTCTTTGCGGAGAAACTAGTTTGGATGGTTTTTCTGGTGTGGTTGGTGCGCGGTTGGCGGAGTTGCTTGGTTTGTCGCATGTTGGTTATGTTAGGAAGTTGTTGGTGGAGAGTGAAGCGGTTGTTGCTGAGAGATTGCTTGAGGATGTTGTTGAAACTGTTAGGGTGGGTTTGCCTTTGCTTGTTTCTGTTACGCGTGGGATTAATCAGCCTAGGATTCCTTCGTTGATGATGATTATGAAGGCGTCTAAGAAGGAGATTGTTCTGTGGTCGGTTGAGGATTTGGGTTTGCAGAAGGAGAAGTTGGCTGCAAAGGTTGATGTGGTTGATGTTTTGGCGCCTAAGACGGAGCGTAAGAAGATTAGGATTGCTGGTGAAAGTGTGCAAGAGATTGCAGATAAATTGACGAAGGCGTTGATTCAGGAAGGCGTGGTGAAAAGAAGGTGAAGTGTGTATGAGTGAATTTGGTGGTGTTTGGGTTTTTTCTGAAAGGCAAGATTTGATGTTGGAGATGCTTGGTAAAGCAAGGGAAATTGCGGACAAATGGCAATCAGAAGTAATTGCGGTTGTTCTTGGTTTTAATGTACAAGGCAGAGTGGAGGAACTGATAAAATGCGGGGCTGACAAGGTTTATCTTGCAGAGAATTCTATGTTAGAGAGTTTCCGTTTAGAATGTTATCTTAAAGTTTTGCATGATTTGGTTGTCAGTTATAAGCCGGAGATTGTGTTGATTGGTTCGACGCGGAATGGGAAATCGCTTGCTGCGAGATTGGCGACTCGACTTGATGCTGGAATTATTCCTGATTGTAACTGGTTGGACATTGACGGGCAAGGACGATTGGTAGGCGAAAGGATAACTTATGGAGGAAATGCTGTTGCAAAAGTTGCGTTTAAAGTTAAGCCATGTATTGTTACGATTCCTTCGCGGGTGTTTGAGAAGCCAGAGCCAAAAGAGCGGAATGGTCAATTGGTTAGGTTGGATGTGAAAATTGAAGAACCAAAGACTAAGGTGGTTGACGTTAAGCCTTTGGAAACGAGTAGTGTTAGGCTTGAGGATGCTGATGTGATAGTGAGTTGTGGGCGTGGTTTAGAGAAGAAGGAGGATAAGGTGTTGTTAGAGGAGTTGGCGGGTGTTCTTGGCGGCGTTGTGGGGAACACGCGTCCTTTGGCTGAGGACAGGAAATGGTTTACGGAGTGGGTTGGTTTGTCTGGACATAAGGTTAAGCCGAAATTGTATATTGCATGTGGGATTTCTGGTGTGATTCAGCATGTTGCTGGGATTAGGGATGCGAAGGTTATTGTGGCGGTTAATAAAGATGAGAATGCGCCGATTTTTGAAGTGGCGGATTATGGTGTGGTTGGTAATCTTTATGATGTTTTGCCTGCGTTGAAAGATGCTTTAAAGAAGCAGCTTGAGTAGGTGTGTGAAAAGAGTATACCCCCCTTATAAATACGTTGAACTTTTGGTTGATTGTGATTTGGCTTTTGAGTTTGGAAAGGTGAAAAGGGTGGTTATTTGTATGGTATATATTCTTTGCCTAGGAGTTCTCTTGCTATGACTATTCTTTGTATGTTGCTTGTTCCTTCTGCGCCTACACAGTAGCTCATTATTCCCCGCAACCCCATTTCTAAGGGGCATTCTTTCGTGTAGCCATAAGCGCCATGCCAAAGCATGACATGCTTGAAAACGTCAAAAGCGAAATGCGGCGCGATAAGCTTGCAGGCTGCAATCATTCGGCTAACTTCTAAAGCTGAAAACTTCTTTTCTTTGTATCGTTTGTCGTTCATCCATGCAGTGCGATAAACAAGTGACCGTAAAGCCTCAAGTTGTGCCCAGTCATCAGCCAATTCAAATTGGATGCCTTCAAACTTGCCGATGGGTCTGCCGAACGCTTTTCGCTCTTTAATGTAGTCCATGCCAATTTCCAGTGCTCGTTGAGCTGCACCAACGCAGACAGCTGCGATTAATATTCTCGCATTGTCAAAGCCTTCCATGGTCAAATAGAAACCTTTGTCAACCTCTCCTATGCGGTGAGAATCAGGCAGTTTCACATTATCCATTGCGAAGCCGCCGGTTGAGATTGCCATTCTACCCATGTCCTCAAATCGCTTGTAAACTTCTACGCCTGGCGCGTCAATTGGTAAATAGAAAGCGGTCATTCCGCGGTGTGAAGCTTCGGGAGGCGCTGGAGAAGTTCTGGCAATGACAAAGTAGCCGCCGCCCCATTTTTTCGCTTCTTCTGTGCCGCTGATATACAGTTTCTCGCCATTAAGAACCCACATGTCACCTTCTTTGCGTGCCGAGGACTTGAAAGCTGCAACGTCCGAACCGCCGCCAGCCTCTGTGGAAGCTATACCAATAAAAGCGTCACCTTTAACAGCTTTACGAATCACAGCTTCCCGCACTTGTTCACTGCAGTATTTGTCAACAACATATCCCCAAGAGGAACCCACAAGCCACAACACAGGCAAAGCAATGCTAATATCTGCATAGCCAAGCTCCTCCGCAGCAATACACGCCGTAAGCCAGTCAGAACCAGCACCACCATGCTCTTCTGGAATCGTCATTAAAAGAAGACCCAAATCCCCCAAACCCTTAACAAGTTCTCTTGGAATCTCACCTTTATTGTCCATTTCCCTAACCTTTTCCAAAGACAGTTCTTTTTCGCACCATTCACGAACGGCTTTGCGGAAGAGCTCTTGCTCCTCAGTGAAAGCGAAATCTACCATAAACGTTCACCTTTGAAACCTAACTACAAACTTCAACAAATATAAAAGTTGTTAGATACTCATGGCAAAGTTAAGCGTCTAATACACAGAGACTTTAGCTATGCCATGTATCTTTAAAAGCTCTGGAATTAGCTCTCCGGGAATTTTCCTTTCAGCAATTAGAGTTAGTTTTGGTTCGGGCGACAGTTCTGGGTCATCCACGATTGCTTGTCTAATGCTTAATCCGCTTTTTGCTAGAGTCATGGCTGAATTTGCAAGTATTCCCGGTATTCGCGCGTCAACGGGTGTTATTTCGACAACTCCAAGGTTCAGGTGTTTAGCAATCTCCTTCAACGAATGTCCCGCAGACCTTAAGCCTTCAAATATTAGTCGAAGTTCGCGGTTTGCATTTATGGCATTCAAGGTTTCGGCTACTGTGCGTCTGTCTACGCCCGCAACACGTGCTATGCGTACGGGTGGAATTTGGATTTCGTTTAGGTAGATTTTTCTGTTTTTTACGCTTAATCCGTTTTCTACGAGTACGCGTGCTACTCGGAGCCGTTCTGGATAGTCTTCTAGGTATTTTTTGATGTTGTTCCACATGTTGCTGTGCCTTCATGTACATTTTTGCGGAATAAAGTATAAATATGTTCGTATTATCAGATGTTTACTAATGTACATAAAAGTACTAAAATGTGCATAGGTGAAAAATAAATGACGCAAAAAAACGAACACTTCACACAACTAAACCCCGACGAAATCCCAACATCATGGTACAACATACAAGCCGACCTCCCAGAACCATTATCTCCACCACTAGACCCAACAACAATGAAACCCATAAGCCCACAACTACTCGAAAGAATATTCGCAAAAGAACTAATACTCCAAGAAGTCTCAACCGAACGATACGTAAAAATACCGGAAGAAGTGCGCGAAGCATACCTTAGGCTACCACGTCCAACACCTCTATACAGAGCCAAAAGACTTGAAAACTACTTGAAAACGCCAGCACAAATATACTTTAAATGCGAAAACTTCAGCCCCACAGGCAGTCACAAAACCAACACCGCTCTCGCGCAAGCATACTACAACAAAAAACAGGGAATCAAACGATTAGTAACCGAAACAGGCGCTGGACAATGGGGAACCGCCTTGGCTTTGTCTTGCACACTTTTCGATTTACAATGCCGCATATACATGGTACGGGCAAGTTACCAGCAAAAACCAGGAAGAAGAATAATTGCGCAACTTTATGGAGCAGAAATGTTTCCATCACCAAGCGACCAAACAAACTTCGGCAAAAAACTCCTCAAAGAAAACCCAAACCATCCCGGAACACTTGGCATAGCCATCAGCGAAGCAATAGAAGACACGGTAACCCACGAGGACACACGCTATTCACTGGGGTCGGTGCTGAACCATGTCCTCATGCATCAAACCATAATAGGATTGGAAGCCAAGAAACAATTCGAAAAAATAGGCGTATATCCCGACGTGGTTTGCGGCTGCATAGGCGGCGGCTCAAACTTCGCGGGCTTCTGCTTTCCATTTATGATGGACAAGCTCAAAGGCAAAACAAACACGGAATTTGTTGCTTGTGAATCAAAAGCAGTTCCACACACAACCAAAGGCACGTACACATATGATTTTGGCGACACTGCAGAAATGACGCCACTTCTCAAGATGTTAACGTTAGGACACGGATATGCTTGTCCGCCTATTCATGCGGGTGGTTTAAGGTATCATGGAATGGCACCGTCAATCTCATACTTAATCCACAAGGGGTATATGCGCTCTTACGCTTACAGCCAAACAGAGATTTTCCAAGCCGCCAAAATACTAGCCCAGACTGAAGGCTTAATTATAGCTCCGGAAACCGCTCACAGCCTAAAATATGTAGTGGACGAAGCCTTAAAATGCAAACAAACAGGCGAAAAGAAAATCATCGCAATGAACTACAGCGGACACGGCTTGCTGGACCTTTCAGCGTATGAACAATTCCTCGCTGGAAAACTCGTGGATTATGAACCAGAAAAAATTGAAGTCCCGCAAATTCAGCTGCCACAAGGACGGAAAAGCAAGTGACATACACCGTCTTAACAGAAAAATCAAATTTGAAAATTGCTTTATTGCCCATTGATGAATTGAAACCCCACGAGGAAGGTTCGCCAATTTACTTTGAACTGCTTAAACAAGAAATTCTAAAAGACGGTGTACTAAAATATCCAATAATAGCTGACGAAAAGACACATGTTATTCTTGATGGGATGCATCGATGGCTTGCGCTTAAAAGTTTAGGCTACACGCTTATACCAGTAATACTTGTTGACGCTTGTAACAATCCAGAAATCCGCGTTGGAAAAAGACGCATCCACCGTTACATATGCAATTCAGACGGCGAAATCCCCATTAAAGAAGTCATCTCAGCGGGACTCAGCGGACGCCTAATGAAACCACGGTCAACCAGACACTTCTTTCCCTTCTCAAAATTCCAACAAATTAACTATCCACTACACCAATTAAGAAAAAAAGCCGCTAAAGATGTTTCCGGATACCTTGCGAAAATGACCCAGCAAGAATGCAATTTCGCAATTAAAGAGTGGTTAAAAGAAATAGCGGAAGAGCTAGAGTTTCTGACAAAAAGAAAAGAAGAAGTAGAAAAAGAAATGGCTGAATTCCTAAACAGAGTCAAAAACCTAAACGGCAATTTTCAAACTTTTTAAAACCCTTACTTTTTGTTCAATTTCCGAATAAAACGCAGAAGTTATTAGAATAGAAAACTTACTACTTTAGAAGGCGAACTTTATGATTCCAATCAATGCCCCACAAATAGGAGAAGAAGAAATCAAAGCCGTTGTAAAAGTTCTAAAAAGCGGCATACTAACACATGGACTCGGCGCGGGTCCAATGGTCACACAATTTGAAAAAAACTTTGCGCATTTCATGAAAGCAAAACACGCAATAGCCATGAACACCGGCACAGGCGCTTTACATTCAACACTCGCTGCGACAGGCATAAAACGTGGAGACGAAGTCATTCTGCCCAGCTTCACTTTTGTCGCCACCGCAGAAGCCATAGTAATCGCTGGAGCAAAACCAGTCTTCGTCGACATTGACCCAGAAACCTACAATATTTCTCCAGAAAAAATTGAAAAAGCCCTAACAAAAAAGACAAAGGCAATAATGCCCGTGGACCTCTACGGTCTGCCCGCCGACATGAAACCAATAAGAGAAATCGCAGACAAGCACGGGTTAAAGATTATTGAAGACGCAGCCCAAGCCCACGGCGCAAGCTACAAGGGAAAACCGCCAGGCGCATTCGCTGACGCTGCATGTTGGAGTTTCTACGCAAGCAAAAACATGACAACTGGAGAAGGCGGCATGGTAACCACTAACGATGACGAGATTGCGGAGACGCTGCGGTATATGCGAAGCCATGGAGAAAAAGAAAAGTATCAATCGCTGATGCTTGGACACAATTATCACATGCCTGAAATGGAAGCCGCCATAGGCTGCGTGCAACTCAAGAAACTGCCGAAGTTTGTGGCGCAAAGAAGAATGAATGCACGGCGGCTAACAGAAAAACTGAAAAAATCAAAGAAGTTGCAGCTGCCGAAAGAACCAGAAGGTTACAGGCACAGCTGGTATCTTTACACTGTAAGAATGAAAAACGCAAAACGAACGCAAAGAGACAAGATTGTTGAAGAACTAAAGCGAAAAGGAATAGGTGCAGTAGTTTGTTACGTGAACCCAATACACCTCATGCCCTACTATCGCAGACTCGGAAAATACCGACTTCCAGAAACAGAAAAAGCCGCGAGCCAAGTGTTCTCGTTACCAGTTCATCCAAGCGTCACTAAAGAGCAAATTGACTTCATAGCCACTACAGTTCTACATTTGTTAGGTTAGTTTGTCAAGTTAAGGTTTATATGGAATGATAAGATAGTAGTGAACCCCCTCCATCTGGGGTTTTGCGAGGAATAGTCTATGCAAAAAATCAAAGTTATTATAATGGGCGCGGCTGGAAGAGACTTCCACAACTTCAACGTCTACTTCAGAAACAACAGCGCCTACGAAGTTGTGGCTTTCACAGCCACGCAAATTCCAGGCATAGAAGGCAGAATATACCCTGCAGAACTTGCCGGACCAAACTATCCTAACGGCATACCCATTTATCCAGAAGAAAAGCTTCCCGAACTGGTAAGAAAATATGATGTTGACCAAGTTGTTTTTGCTTACAGCGATGTGTCACACGAATATGTAATGCATAAAGCGTCGATTGCTCTGGCGAGCGGCGCAGACTTCCGACTGATGGGACCCAAAACCACAATGGTCGCGTCAAAGGTTCCCGTGGTTTCCGTGGGCGCTGTGAGAACAGGCTCTGGAAAAAGCCAAACTTCGCGGCAAGCTGCAAAAATTCTAAAGAGCATGGGTTTAAGAGTTGTAGCGATCAGACATCCAATGCCTTATGGTGATTTGAGAAAACAAGTTTGCCAACGTTTCGCTTCCTACGAAGACTTGGACAAACATGAATGCACAATTGAGGAAAGAGAAGAATACGAGCCACACATAGACAATGGCATAATCGTTTACGCTGGAGTTGACTACGAAAAAATACTGCATGAAGCGGAACAAGAAGCAGACGTCATAGTTTGGGACGGCGGCAACAACGACCTACCATTCTACAAACCAGACTTGCACATAGTCGTGGCTGACCCGCACAGAGCAGGACACGAACTTACATATCACCCCGGCGAGGCTAACTTGCGAATGGCAGATGTCGTGATAATAAACAAGGTGGACACGGCGAATCCGGAAAATGTTAGGCAGGTTAAGGAAAACATAAAAATGGTTAACCCGCAAGCTATCATTTTAGATGCGGCTTCGCCGATAACAGCCGACAAACCTGAGCTAATCAAAGGAAAGAAGGCTTTGGCAGTGGAAGATGGCCCCACGTTGACTCATGGCAACATGCCTTATGGAGCAGCCGCAATCATAGCACAGAAACTTGGAGCAGCTGAAATTGTCGACCCGAAACCATACGCGGTGGGCTCGATAAAAGAAGCCTACAAGAAATACACGCATTTAGGAGCAATCCTTCCAGCGTTGGGTTACGGTGGAAAGCAAATAGCAGAACTCAAAGAAACAATCGACAAAACTCCATGCGATGTTGTCGTGATTGGCACACCGATTGACCTAAGAAGAGTAATGACTATAAACAAGCCGACCGTAAGAGTGAAATACGAACTTAAAGTTCTTGGGCCGATTTCGTTAGAACAGATTTTGGCAGAGTTCATTCAAAGGACTGGTAAAAAATGAGCAGTGAAACAGCAGAAATTTCACGTGTAAAAATAAAATTCGTAATCGAAGAACTTGGAGAGGCAGAAGGCGAACTGGTGCGTTTTCTAGCGCCGAGAACAGTAGACATGATAGTAAGGAAACTTCCAATAGAAGGCAGAGCAGCCTTGTGGAAAGAGGAAGTCTACTTTGAAACGCCAATCAAAATGGGAGAAGAAAAAGCTAAAGGCACGGTGGAAAAGGGCACTATAGCATTCTGGCCTATGGGAAGTGCCATATGCATATTTTTTGGGGCTTCGCAGCCTTACAGTCCAGTTAATGTGTTGGGTAAAGTTACTAAAAACTTGGAAATCTTTGAAAAGGTCAAAAGCGGAACAAAAATCAGGGTTGAGCTTCTAGTAAACTAGGGCGCTTTCGTTCCAGAATTTTAGGAGCCTCTCGCATTCTTCTTTTATCTCTTTCTTCTGTGTTTTCTCTTTCAAAACTTTGAGAAATTCGATGCGTTTTTCAACAGAGCGTTTTTCTGCGGTCCCGCCATAGTATAGTTTGCCCTCGAGATACTCTTTCATGTGATTAGCTTTTTGTATGAAAAGGCTGGCGGCGTCTACTATGTTTTCGACTGCATATTTGTTTGCCCAGATTGCCGCTTCTGACTCTCGCAGTTGTGTTAAACCGTCAATCTCTATTATCTTGTTAATGTAAGTTCTGAAAAAATCATAGTAACCAGCAGTTTTGATAAGTTCGAGTGCTTGTGTGACTTTTTGTTTGAATTGCTGTTTTCCTTTGATTGTTAAGCGGTGTTTATGTCCTTTGTCAACGAGTTCTTTAGCTTTTTTAACCTCTTCTTTAGTGTAGATTCTCTCTGGAAAGTCCAAATAAGGTTCTAAACCTCTACGATTGATGATGAAATAAAAGTGAAACTAGGCTAGTTAATCTGCTACTGGCTTGTATATTTTGATTGTGTGATTCCCCGAAACCAACTGCACAACGCCCTCATCTTCGAGCTGCTCGAGAAAATCTTTCGCCACGCTTATTCTTATGTTAAAGCGTGTAGCCACAACATAAGGCGTTAAAACAGGCATCTTTCTCAATTCGCCAACAATTTTCTCGTTTTTCACGTCTGGAACTGATATTGCGAGGGGCTTCTTTTCTTTCGGTGGTCCTGCCTTTTCCTTTTTCTTTTCTTTCTTCTCTTTCTCTTCCTCGTCTTTTTTCGCTTGTGTACGTTCCATCTGTTTTAAACTGAGTTTTTTCTTACCGCCCATTACTAATCAACTTCCATTAATTGAAAGGTTGTTTTGTGGTTCTTTAGGTTTTCTACGTTTAATCGTTCCGTGTTATTTCAACGTTACGTTTATTCTTTATAGAACAACATATGGCGCTTATTAAGAAAAATGGTTATTTCTAAAAGTTTGAAAAAGAAGAGGGATATTGCGGAAATGAAAGATCATTTGCCCATAACTTTTTTGGCGGCGATTTCAATATCTTCAGCTTTTATGGTTTTCCTTCCAGCATGCATTGCAAAATCCAATGCTTCTTTGGCGATTTTCACGCCAATCTCGTCTAACGCTTTGGCTAGGGCTTTTGCTGCTGCTTCGCTTACGCGGTCGGCTCCTGCCTTTTTGCATAATCTGTGCATTGGGGCTACAGCTAATTCTAAATCAACCATAAAGACTCCTCGTAGCCTCTTTTTCTATTTAAAGCAATATTTAACCTTTATTGTTAATGTTCTCCGTGAAATACTTCGTTCTCTCATTCAAAGGTTTTGTTGCTAAGAGTGTTCAGATACTTTATTCCAAGTTTTCTGATATCCTCTGCTTTCAGAAGTGCAATTTTCCTCAGACTGCGAGTTTCTTCTAACGCACGAATGAATTCATGACCGAGAAAATATCCTGCTTGCTTTTTACCTTGAATGTTGAACCACGAACCAAAAAAGTCTTTCACTGTCATTTGATTTTTGATTCGTTTAAGAAATTCTTTAGCTAGCCAACTTTTATGTCGTTTGCACCACGAAAGCCATTTCTCATCTTCTGCTAAGTGCCAAGTTTCTTTTCCCAAAATTATGTGTTCGCATCTCTGAGCAAAACCTTCACTGTAAAGCTGGAACAACGGGTCTTTTTCTGTTTCTTCAAACATTTGCCTCCCTCTTCGCCAGTTCATATGAATGAGATGTCCAATTTCATGAGAAATTAAGCCTTCGAGTTTTTGCTGGGTATGCCACTTTTCTTCTGCGATGTTTTCTAAGCCAAGCAGAATTGCTGGTTGCTCCTTGCAGGTTGTTGCCCAACCAGCGCCACACCCAATGCCAACGTAAACAACGAAAGTTATGTTGAAATGAAGTTTCAAAGTTTCAGCGGTTTTCGAGTAAACGGGCTTGTATACGCGAATGATGTTGTTTCTCGCCTTTTGCATCAGCGGAAAACGGTTTAAAAATGAAGGAAAGATTTTCTTAGCTATTTCCTTCCAATCTAACCCGTCTTCCTCGTAAGTTTGTAATTGCTTGCTTAACAATTCTGGATACTTTTTCATGTAAAGAGTAAGCCACAATATGATTTGTTCATCTACGCTTTGGGAACGTGCTTGGCTCCAGTAATCAGAAAAATCTTGCCATGTATCCAGAAGCTCTGGTTTTTCCATTTTTGATTTCCCAGTCGACGCTTTAAGCATAGGGCTTCTATGTATGCCATTGTTTTATTGGAAGATAAATTATAAAAGCATACTTGATTATGTAGTCTGCGCTTAAAGAGGATGCCGTGATGAGGTTCGTTGACGCGCATATTCACTTGTCAGACGAAGAATATGCTAAATGTGTAGATGAAATCATCAGCGAAGCCAAAAATGCCAACGTTGTTGCTTTAGTATCTAACTCTATGGATTTTAAAACAAGCGTCCAAAGTCTCAAGCTAACTGAGAAATACAAGAGGATGGTTTACGCTGCATTGGGGGTTCATCCGTGGAACGTGCAAGCTTTAACCGAAGAAGAACTTCAAAAAACGATGGAGCTGATTTATGAGCAGAACACTAACAAGGCGTTGGTTGCCATCGGCGAAATAGGGTTAGACATCAAATACGAAAAGATATGGGATAAACAATTGAAAGTTTTTGACGAAATGCTACATCTGGCTGAAAGGCTTGATTTACCAGTCATAATTCATTCGCGGGGCACCACAGCCAAAATCGTTGATATGCTACCTTCCTACAAAGTTAAGAAAGTGTTACTTCACTGGTTCAGCAACCCAATAAGCGCGTTAACGAAAGCCGTTGAAAAAGGATACTACATTACCGAAGGCCCGCCTGCAGCATATTCAAATGGCATACGCGAAGTTGTCAGAAGAGCGCCATTAACTAATTTGTTAACGGAAACTGATGGACCAGTGCGCTTTTTCAAACAGCCCTTTAATGGCGAAAGAACAACACCCGCTTTTATTCCGACAATTGTTAAAGCAATAGCAGAAATCAAAAAAATGAATGCGGTAGATGTTGCAGAACAGATAATAAAGAATTTTGAAGTTTTCTTTGGAGTAAAGTTAAATTAGGTTGTTGTTTATTGATGGTTTACTTTGCCACAGTCTTAACTGCGGAGGATAAAGTTTCATTGCGTGCTTGGGGGAAACAATGGTTTGGGAAATGTGCGTACAGAACAAATTAAACGAGTAGCCAAAGAACTCATTAGACGTTTTCCCAACAGATTCTCAAACAATTTTGACGAAAATAAACGCGTGGTTGACACCCTCGTACAAGGTGCAACCACAAAAGTGAGAAACCAAATTGCAGGATACATAACACACGCTTTTGCCGGAACCCAAACCGCCTCTCCGTCAAGCGAAACCTCAGAAGACACAGAAGAAGAATAACCTTAAAAATAACGATTATTTCCTTTAAGAATAAAACAGAGGCTAACTATACATGATGGACGCTTATAGACGCGGATGGGCGCTGCGATACTTACGAGAGGCAAAAGCGGAGCTTGAAGCTGCAAGAAAAATGCCTTACATGGCTCCAAGCTTGGCTTTCGAAGCCATAAGGAAAGCCCGAAATGCCATATACTATAGCCTCGGAGAACCGGCATTCATAGAAAACGTCATCAGAGACGCAGCAGAAAAAACCCAAGCAACCGAAGACCCTCTTCTGCGTTTTCTAATCGAAATTGAAGGAACAGTACAGCAACTTGCACAATTTGGCGAGGCAGATGGTGAAAGAGTCATGAAAAAAGCAGACACCCTGATACAATTAGCCTCAGACATAGTAGAAACGTTAACCGGAGAAAAAATAGAAGATTAAGGAGAAACTACCGTTTTTCAAGAGCCGCAGAAATACGCTCTAAGGCTTTTTTGATGTTCTCAACCGAATTGGCAAACGACAAACGCAAGTAACCTTCACCATAACTTCCGAAGGAGGTTCCAGGCAGAACCGCAACGCCCGCTTCGTAAAGCAAGTAGTCGCCAAGCTTTCTACAGTCCATTCCAGTTCCAGTTATGTTCGGAAACACGTAGAAGGCACCACGCGGTTTCTTGCACGTTATACCCTTAATCTTGTTCAAACCAGAAACAATGACTTCTCTTCGTTTTTTGAACTCCTCAACCATTCTTTCCGAATCTTTCTGCGGACCCTTTAAAGCCGCTACGCCAGCCATTTGAATGAAGGCGCTTGTGCAAGAGTTGGAGTTGGTCATAAGCTGGGCGACTTTTTGTGCTAAATCTTTTCGCATCACACCGTAGCCAAGTCTCCAGCCTGTCATCGCGTAAATCTTCGAAAAGCCATTGAGAATAATTGTTTTCTCTTTCATTCCTGGAAACGAAGCAATGCTTTCGTGTTTTCCTTCATAGATTATTCGGTCGTAAATTTCGTCTGAAAGCACAAGCACGTCGTCTCTGTCGCCGATGCAGTCAACAATAACCTTCAAATCTTCCTTGGTCAAAACGCCGCCCGTCGGATTTTCCGGCGAATTCAAAATAATCATTTTCGTCTTCTTCGTTATCTTCTTCTTGACATACTCGTGGTCAATGCGAAAATCGTTCTTCTCTAAAAGCGGTATAGGCACAGCTTTAGCGCCAACAAAGTTTATCAAAGACTCATAAATTGGAAAGCCGGGGTTTGGATACAAAACTTCTTCGCCGGGGTTTACGCAAGCGAGAATAGCGAAGAACATTATTGGCTTCGCGCCTGGAGTCACAACCACCTCGTCTGGGCTGACTTCGATGTTTCTAGTTTTTGCAATATGCTCAGCGATTGCTTCTCGAAGTTCTGGAATGCCTGCTGATGGAACATAATGCGTGTAACCGTCATTCAAAGCCTTTACTGCAGCTTCTTTAATGTATTTTGGCGTGTCAAAATCTGGCTCTCCAATTTCCAAGTGTATTACTTCTTTACCTTGCTTTTCGAGCGCTTTTGCCTTCGCAAGCACTTCAAAAGCTGTTTCTGTTCCAAGAGTTTCCATTCTTTTCGCAAAGATGGAGGGCACTCAAATCACCTTAAACTTGAAAGGAAAAAGACAGTTAAAAAACATTGAGTATTTAACTATTACAGTGTAATTGACAGAAAAATAATGGTTAAAATAGCTTTGACAACGGTCGCACTTTCATTACGTCTGGATTAACAAGGTTCGGTGGTTTCTTCCCCTCAAAGAACGCAATGAGATTATCTGCAACCATCTCAGCCATCTGAGAACGCGTTTCATAACTGGCACTTGAAATATGAGGCGCCACAACCACATTATCCAGTTTCAACAATGGATTATCCACCGGTGTTGGTTCTTGCTCAAAAACATCAAGTCCAGCACCTGCAATTCTGCCCTCTTTCAAAGCTTGGTACAAGGCTTTCTCGTCCACGACAGGTCCACGGGCGTTGTTTATTAGATATGCCGTTTTCTTCATGAGTTTGAGTTTTTCAGCATTTATCAAATGGTAAGTCTCTTTCATTAATGGTACGTGGAGACTGACAAAGTCTGATTCCTTCAAAAGCGTGTCCAAATCAACGCGTTTTGCGCCTAAATCTTTTTCCATCTCTGGTCTCGGTATTACATCGTAATAGAGAATTTTCATGTCAAAACCTTTCGCTCTCTTCGCAACTGCATAGCCTATTCTGCCAGCGCCAACTACGCCTATAGTTGCATGGTGAACGTCTCTTCCCTGCATCATTGCTGGATGCCAACTAACCTTCCACTGTCCAGTGCGAACGTACTTGTCGGCTTCGACGACGCGCCGCGCTACCGCCATCAATAAAGCCCAGGCGAAGTCTGCTGTTGTGTCAGTCAAAACTTCAGGTGTGTTAGTCACGTAAATGCCTCGTTTGGTAGCTTCGGGAATGTCAATGTTGTCGAAGCCCACGGCCATTTGAGCGACAATCTTCAGTTTAGGTGCGGCATCGAAAACTTCACTGTCTATTTTATCTGACAAAAGCGTGGCAAGTGCATCAACGTTCTTAGCCTTTTCAATTATGACCTTCTTGGGCGGCGGAGCATATTCAGGCCAAACTTCAGCTTCAAAATACTTCTTTATCTTGTTTAAGCCTCTTTCTGGAATCTCGCGGGTAACGTAAACTTTTGGTTTCGGCATCATAATCACCATAGCTTGGTTTGCGCGAAATTCTTTATTAGTTATTGACTTATTACACTTACGCAAAGTAATTTGCAAAATCAACAATGGGTTAATTATGATAGCAATACAGAACAAGGACCAACTAATCAAAAACGGCGAAACACCGCATAACCAAAAAGCAAGAAAACTAGCCCTAGAAAGCCTCGAACACGCATTAAAAACAGTCGACCCAAAACAAATAATAAAAACAAAACTTAGAGTGAAAAATTCAACACTTTACGTTGATGGTTATTCTTTTGATTTAAAGAGATTCAAGAATGTTTACGTGATAGGTGGAGGAAAGGCAAGCGGCACAATGGCTGAAGCCTTAGAACATGTTCTTGGCAACAGAATAAAAAGCGGCTTTGTTAACGTTCCTCACGGTAGCCAATACGAAACAAGCATAATAAAACTTCACGGCGCAAGTCATCCTGTTCCAGACGAAGCGGGTGTGGAAGGAACCCGGCGCATGTTGGAAATAGTAGAAAATGCAGAAGAGAATGATTTGGTCATATGCTTAATCTCCGGGGGCGGTTCAAGTCTCATGCCGTTGCCGCGTGGCAAAATAACAATCGCTGACAAAAGAGAAATCACTAACGCATTGCTCAAGTGCGGCGCTAACATAAACGAGATTAACACCATCAGAAAGCATATTTCAGATTTCAAAGGCGGATGGCTCGCAAAAAAGGCCTATCCAGCCACAATTCTAAACCTCATACTTTCCGATGTGGTTGGCGACCCGTTAGATTTCATTGCTTCCGGACCAACAGTTCCAGATTCAACTACTTTTAGTGATGCAATAAAGATTCTGGAAAAATATGGTTTGTGGGAAAAAGTGCCTACATCCATTAGGAAAGTATTGTCCGACGGAAAAAAAGGCGTAATTCCAGAAACTCCCAAAGCAGATAACGAAGCATTCAAGAAAGTTTTTAATGTCGTTGTCGGAAACAACAGACTTGCAAGCCAAGCCACATGTGAATACCTCAAATCAAAAGGGTTGAACACGCTTCTGTTGACTGCGACATTGGAGGGCGAAGCGCGACACGTAGGGACAATGCTTGCTTCGATAGCACGGGAAGTCAACGCGTCTGGAAACCCAATTCCGAAACCTGCAGTCATAATAGCAGGCGGAGAAACAACCGTCACAGTCACTGGAAAAGGAAAAGGCGGAAGAAACCAAGAAATAGCGTTAGCCGCATCGTTGAAACTAAAAGAAACGGATGGAGTGGTTGTAGCTTCGCTGAGCACAGACGGCATAGACGGCCCAACAGATGCTGCTGGAGCAATAGTCGATGGAAAAACGTTAACGAAAGCCGCAGCATTAAGTTTGGCACCAGAAAAATTCCTAGCCGAAAACGATTCTTACCATTTCTTTTCAAAACTCGGCGATTTAATATTTACAGGACCGACAGGCACAAATGTCAACGATATTTCCTTGATAGTGGTTCTCTAAAGAAAAGTAAAAACAAGGGAACAAAATGACAATAACAGTGAGATTCGTCGGCGCTTTCCGCAGTGTGTCTGGGAAGAGCAAAATTACCATAAAACTCGAAGAGGAGACGCCATTAAGAAAAATTATAAATAAAATTGTTGAGAAAATGCCTAAGCTCAAGAAAGTTTTGATTGACCCAGAGTTGGAAGACCCGCGACCAAACACGCTCATACTTGTTAACGGAAAAGAAATCAGCATCCTCAACGGTCTACAAACTCTTTTAAAAGATGGAGACGAAGTGGTTTTTATTCCCGTAATACATGGAGGATAAACGTAAATGAGACTTTACGCCGTTAAAACAGAACTTGTGAAAACCGGAGACAACTTGGTTGACATCATCTTGAAGGCGCTGAAAAGGCAGAATTTAGAGATAGAAGATAACGATGTGCTGGCAATAACTTCAAAAATCATATCATACGCTCAGAACCGCTTAGTAAACTTAAACGACATAAAACCTTCTGAAAAAGCGAAAAAACTTGCAAAACGCTTTTCGCTCCAACCCGAATTTGCAGAGCTCATTTTACGCGAAGCAGACAAAATCTACGGAGGCGTAGAGAAAGCAATCTTAACACTTAAGGACGAAGTTTTAACCGCTAATGCTGGTATAGACAACAAAAACGCACCAAAGGATTACGTGATCTTGTGGCCTAAAAATCCTCAAGAATGGGCAAAAAACGTAAAGGAAGAAATAATGCGCAGAACAAGCAAGCTGGTTGCTGTCTTAATTGTGGATAGTGGTTTAGCACCGCTTAGGAAAGGCACTGAAGGTTTAGCCTTGGCTGTTGCTGGCTTCAAACCCGTAATAGACCGGAGAGGAGAAGAAGATATTTATGGAAAACCATTAGCTATCACGCACCACGCAGTTGCAGACGATTTAGCTTCTGCTGCACATCTATTAATGGGAGAGACAACAGAGAAAACTCCAATAGTATTGATTAAAGATGCCCCGGTGGAATTTGACGATAACGTCTACAGTTCTGCAGACATGATGATACCATTCAAAGAATGCATTTTCATGAGCAATTTTCTTCACGATTCACGTTATTAAAAAAAGAAACAAAATTTGTATTCTTCAAAATCTTGAACAAAGTCGTTCCTATCATAGCTGAACCAATTGCAATTATTACTCTTTCCATTGGATAAAGTAAAGCCGTAGCTAACCATGTGCCTGTTGCTCCTTTTATATCTGGATAAATAATCACCTCGTAAGTTACCGAACCCGCTATTTGCCCAGCAAGTGTTGAAGTTAAAGATGTTACAAAAAACGCATAAAGAAGACGTGAATCACTATTTGATTTAAGTTCTTTTATGGCTATGGACTGCAAAGGTGAAATAAGAATAATAAAACCGACTATTTGAAACCACAAATATGGCGGATACAGCCACGCGGGTCCAATAACTGGATAGAAGGCTAAAAGAAGAAAAATTAAAAGATAAACAATCACTGACACCATTCTTCTGCCCCTTGAGACCGCACCACTCAATAATGCCGCAACAACGCCCGCCGCAAAACTCAACAAAGAAAAATAACCCACGGAAATGCCAATTATTCCACCAAGACCTGCAGATAACACGCCTATGTAAGGTCCAAAAAGCGTGCCTATTATTGGAGCAAAAATTGCAGCGGCAGTGATTGCTTGCCCCGGCAAGCCAATAATTGGAGAAAATTTTACAACGCCAAAGACAACATATAATGCCGTGAAAGTAACCGCCAAAGCAAGTTCTCGCGTTCCTAATTTTCCATGAATCAACATACATTGTTTCCCTCCCTGTACGTGGAAAGTTAATATTTCTTAAACACTTATAAATGATGCATTATGGCTCATGCAATAATTACCTTAACATCAGATTTTGGGATGAGAGACCCTTACGTGGCGGAAATGAAAGCCGCAATTTTAAGCATCAGCCCAAATGTTACAATCGTTGACATAACTAATGACATAGAGAAGTTCAACACACGAATGGGTGCATACGTTCTCGCTTCTGCTGCACCCTACTTTCCCAAAGGCGCAATTCACATAGCAGTGGTAGACCCAAGCGTGGGAACAAAAAGGCGTCCACTACTAATACAAACAAAGCAAGCTTTCTATGTCGGACCAGACAACGGCGTCCTTGTCTTAGCGGCAAAAAAACAAGGCATAGAACACATTTACGAGATTACTAACCGCAATTTCATGCTTCCTAAAGTTTCCACAACATTTCATGGGAGAGATATTTTTGCGCCTGCTGCTGCTTATTTAGCGAACGGAATTTCACCAAAAGAGTTTGGACCTGAAATCCAGAAAATTGTAACGCCGAAATTTGCGAATGTAACAAAGGGGAAAGAAGGTTTGGTAGGCGAAGTCATTCACGTTGATGACTTTGGAAATATTATAACAAATTTTGGTGAGAAAGAGCTTAGCTCAGTTAGCGCGAAAGGATATGTAAATATTAAGCTTGGAAATACCCAATTAAAGTTGAAGCTCTGCAAAGCCTACGCGGAAGCAGAACCACAAGAACTACTAGCTATTATTGGAAGCCACAATTTCTTAGAAATTTCCTTAAACCAAGGAAACGCAGCAAAAAAGCTCAGAGTTAAAAGCGGCGACAAAATCATACTTTGTCGCTCTTAGTCAAATCCCTAAGTCTATTAATGCCATCTATCTCTCTTATGAAAGCAGCCACACTTTTCGGGACAAGTTTCTCCCAACTCTCGTCTCTAAGCATCCTTTCCCTTACTTCAGTTGACGAATAAAGCTTTCTTTCATGAAAACGAATTGGTTTAACCTTGTATCCCGCTTCCATAAAAAGCCGCTTTGTCAAGGATTCGTTGGAATAGACAACATCAAATTTTGGTGTGTAGCCTTCAACGGCTGAAACCCACATCATATGCAAGTGCACGTCTGGCACAGGCACAATCCAAACCCGCGAACAGTCAATTTTTGCTTCTTCCAAAGCCTTACGAATCATAGTCAGTCTTTCGCCAGCGGTGAATGGATTGTTAAGGTTGTGGCTGTATTGTGCACTTCCAATAACGACTATTAACTCTTCAACTTCTTCTAAAATGTCTCTTACGGCGCCTAAATGACCAAGATGAAAAGGCTGAAAACGCCCAACATAAAGCCCGCGCTTCACCATAAAGCTCATTCCACCACGTACACATTAGCGCCTAAAGCGAATTAACATTTACCTTTTTAAGAACAAACTCCACCGGAAAAACCTGCAACTTCTTACCGTTAACTGGAATCTCTCGCTTTACCGCGTAACCACGCTTCTCACGTTCTAAAAATGCAAGTTTAGCTTTTAAACCTCCACCGTAACCGCCTAAAGTGAAGTCTGAACTGACAACTCTATGGCAAGGAACAAGCGGCGCAAACGGATTCATAGCCATCACACGCCCAACACCTCTCGGGCTTCCTCCAGCAACTTTTGCAATTAACCCGTAAGAAGACACGTATCCAACGGGAATCAAAGACGTTATCTCAATCACTTTTCTGAAATAGTCTGAAAGGTGTTCTGTGCTTAGTGGGAGTTTCTCAGAAACATCTTTTCCACAATATATTTTCTTCAAGGTTTCCAGAACACGTTCAGCAAACGGAGATAGCTTTTCGGAATGTTGAAAAGGCATGTTGAATGGGATGTTCTGTAGAAGATCTTGCCTCACAGTCTCTTCAGCGGAACCAAACGCTGTTGCAAAAACCTTTTTCTCGTCGCAAGCTACTCCAAACCAAACATTCTCACATCTTTGAATATAAAGACTAATCATCTAATTTTTCACTCCTTTGCATAAAGTAAGAGCATTAGCCATATTTATGAAGTTTGAGTAAGCAATCATCATTTTACATGAAACTTTTGACGGCAAAAACTATAAGGCGTTACACCAATTCTAAGTATCGTGGAGCATGAAATGGGCGGACCATCCGAACGTGAATTAATGGAGAAACTGAGCAAAATACAGGAAAAGATTCTCAAAACTGAAAAGGACATTAACAACGAGTTTGCAAAGATGGAAAAAACCAAACTGGAAGCACTCAAAAAGACAGAAGAAACGAAACGTTCTGCTGACCACGACTTGGAAAAAATAGAAAAAGACATAGTAAAATCATCAGACCTTGCTCCAGAGTCTAAACAACGGCTTAGCCAAGAAATTTCTCTGCTGAAAAACGAAATTTTACAAAGATACACTGACCTAAAAACCAGAATCACTCGGGCTCTCTCTCCAAGATAAGCAACAACCCTCAACTTTTTCTTTATCAACTCCTTAATTTTGATGCTACAATAATAAAAACGCTAAACTCTCTGTTATTCCTATGAACAATGTGTGAAAACTTTTATGATTAAACTTAATAAGTTGCTTGCGTATATCACGGAGAAAGGTGAGCCCCAATGGAAAGTGAATCACAACAATCTCAATATCTTTGGATTCCAGGCGCCACAACCGTCGGCGTAGTATGCCAAGACGGCGTTATTTTAGCTTCTGAGAAACGTGTTTCTTACGGTTATCTTGTCGTCAGCAAAGGCGGCAAAAAAGTTTTCAAATTAACTGACCAAATAGGCGCTGCATGCGCTGGACTCGTTTCAGACATGCAAATTCTCGTAAGAGAAGTGGAAGCATACGCGCAACTTTTCAATCTTGACGCAGGCAGACCAATTTCTGTGAGAGCAGCAGCCAAACTAATGTCAAACCTGCTTTTCGCTCGACGTTTAGCCCCCTTGATTACACAAACAATTGTTGGCGGACTAGATGATGAAGGAGCATCGCTTTACGTGCTTGACATTCTAGGTTCAGTAATACCTGACAAGTACGCTGTCGTTGGTTCGGGAACAGAAATCGCCATGGGAGTACTTGAAGAATCATACAAAGAAGGCATGACTATGGAAGAAGCCAAAGACTTAGTCGTAAGAGCAATAAAATCTGCCATAAGTAGAGACATCATGAGCGGCGACGGAATAGATTTCTTACTGATAACCAAGGATGGAATCCAGGAAGAATCAATAAAGTTCTAAAGTGTCCTAATTTTGCAAAAGGTTAAACCTTACAATTAATATATTCCAGCTATTGCTATCAAACGCGGAGAACCACATAATTGTCATTTGAGCTTAGCTTAGAAGAAGGAGAATTCCTCGTTACGCTTGCACGAAAAGCCGTTGAAGAATACCTAAAGAGTAAAAGGCAAATTAGTCCTCCCAAAAACATTAATGATAAACTAATGCAGCCCTGCGGAGTTTTCGTAACAATCAACAGCATAGAAAGTGGCGAAAAAGAACTGCGAGGCTGCATCGGCTATCCTTATCCAACCACACCATTAGTTCAAGCAGTTATAGAGTCTGCAATAAGCTCGGCAACTCAAGACCCACGCTTCTATCCACTATCATTAAACGAACTTGACAAGGTAGTCTTTGAAGTGAGCGTGCTTACACCTCCGCAGATAATAGAGGTTAAGAAACCAAATGAATACCCCAACAAAATCAAAATAGGCGAAGACGGACTGATTGTTGAAAGAGGCATGTTTAAAGGGCTACTTCTGCCTCAAGTGCCAGTTGAATGGGAATGGGATGCAGAGGAATTTCTGTGTCAATGCTGCATAAAAGCGGGCTTATCCCCAGATTATTGGCTTTTGGACGGCACCAAAATTTACAAGTTTCAAGCCATAATTTTTGAGGAAGAGAAACCAAAAGGCAAAGTGAAACGTAAGGTCCTCGGCGGGAAATAGGTTTATGCGCGTTTATTTCGCTCCATGCGGCATAGGTTTAGGGCATGTAGGCAGATGTATTCCAATAGCGAAAAAACTTCAGGAAAAAAACGCTGAGGTAGTATTTTCCACTTATAGAGAAGGATTACGTTACGTTGAGCAACAAAAGTTTCCGCTCATAAAAGCTCCATCTATCGGTTTTCAAGTCAAACCAGATGGAACCATAGACTTTAAGCAGACCGCGATAAACCCGGGTCCATTTTTGTCGACTTTCACACTTATGAAACAAGTAAATGCTGAAATTCGAGCAGTTCAACACTTCAAACCCGACGTTGTTGTCTCAGATTCACGAATCTCGCCGTTAATAGCAGCTAGACTGCTAGGCATTCCTAGAATCTGCATTTTGAATCAGTTCCAAGTGATAATTCCACGAAGAAAGCGGTTTTTACGATTAGCCAGACTTGCAGACTCTGTAACGCTTACGCTTGTTGGAAAAATGTGGACAAGCGGAAACACGACTTTGATACCTGATTTTCCTCCGCCATACACGATATGCGCGGGCAACTTGAACATTCCCAAATCCTACAGAAAAAACGTCAAACTAATTGGGCCGCTACTGCCAGTTCGCCCAGAAACATTGCCGACTAAGGAAGAGATTCGTAAGAAATTAAGATTACCATTAAACAAGCCGGTTGTCTTTGTTCCAATAAGTGGTCCCATAAGAGAAAGAGCTTTCTTAACCGGGATTCTGAAGAAAATTTTGATGGAACTTCCAGAAGATTATGAAATAGTCATGTCGCTTGGCTATCCAAACGCAGATGAAAAGCCATTTCGCCGTAATAACGTAACGGTTTACATGTGGACCTCGAAACGGTTCGAGTATTTGAAAGCATGCGACTTGGTTGTGAGCCGCGCGGGACATGGAACCTTAACCCAGTGTTTATCCTATGGCAAACCAATGATACTCATACCCACACCAAGCCACACAGAGCAAATTAGCAACGCAAAACAAGTCGCTGACTTAGGCGCAGCGAAAGTCTTGCTTCAAGAAAAACTCGACAAGGGAAGCCTTCAGAAAAATATTCAGCAAATTTTGGAAAGCGAAATTCCCGCGAGATTGGAGAAAATTCAAAGAGAAGTTTTGAAATATGATGGTCTAGAAGAAGCCGTTGCCACAATAGCGAACGTGGCAGAGGATAAGCAAGTATTTTAAGTTAAAAATTCAAACAATAAAGATATGTTTGTTCCTCGGAAAATTTTGGAAGAAAAACTTCGAAAAATACTCGAAGAAGACATCGGGCAAGGAGACATAACCACTGCACTGACGGTTTTCGAAGGAAGCACTGCAGAAGCAGAAGTAATAGCAAAAGAAGCTGGAGTCGCAGCAGGAATTGAAGAAGCAAGAATCCTTCTCGAAAGTTTAAAACTGAAAACTGAAACGCTAGTTGCAGATGGAGAAAAAATAAAGCCGAAACAAGTGCTCATGAAAATTTCAGGAGATATGCGAACGATACTTTCTGCTGAGCGCACAGTTCTAAACCTCCTTTCGCGCATGAGCGGCATAGCAACGGCGACACGAAAGTTAGTGGAAAAAATCCAGAAAGCGGGATTTAAGACGAAAGTTGCATGCACACGAAAAACAGCGCCCGGACTGCTTTATTTTGACAAAAAAGCGGTTCAAGTTGGCGGTGGCGACACGCATCGGCTTCATTTAGATGATATGGTTTTAATCAAAGACAACCATATAACAGCAACTGGAAGCCTAAAAGAAGCCATAAGAAAAGTGAAGGAAAAAACTTCATTCAGCAAAAAGATTGAAGTTGAAGTTACCAAAGTTGAGGATGTTCTAGCCGCGGCAAAGACTGGTGTAGATGTAATAATGTTGGACAACTTTTCCCCAAAACAATTAAAAGAAGCTGTTGGGCTGCTCAAAAAAGCCGGATTTCATGGCAAACTTTTGTTGGAAGCCAGCGGAGGAATAACTGCAGAAAATATTTTGACATATGCATCAACGGGCATCGACATTGTAAGTTTAGGAGAAATAACACACAGCCCAAAGGCGCTTGACATAAGTCTGGAAATTAGAAAGATCAGAAAGCAATAGGTTTTTAGCTTAAGCCAACAAAGAGCTCATTCCAATTTCTATGAATGCAGCCGCCAAAAGCAGCAACGCACAAATCGCGATAAACATTGACGCGTACGCTAGTTCCCTTCGGCCTCTATGTTTTATTATGCGCCAAAACAGCCAAACGCCTTCACTTATTCCTATTGAATAAGCTAGAAACTCTAACCATCCAAAAGGTAAAACGAGCAAATTAAGAAAAACTAAAGAGGGATGGGCAATTCCGTAGCTTAATCCTGCAATCGTGACGCCAGTGCTAAATAACACGTAAAGTTCTAGAAAGATTCCGGCTATTGGAATAAAAGCAAGTAGACAAATGAAAAAATTATTTCCAAAGATGAATGTAACTTGATTTAGCAATGACATACTATTTAAAGTGTTTCTTGTTTGGTTCATTGATTCATTTATCTCGTTTGCTTCCGCTGCAGAAAGAGGGATCAAAGTGCCAGCAATGGTTACAATTACAGAAATTACAAAGAAAACCCCAATTACAAATATTCTCTTATACAATGGTGACAATTTATTCCCAAAGTCAAATTTCACGAAAACGCCTCCCATTTCTACACCTTTGGAGTTATTTTTAAGACTCTGAAACCTCTCGCAGTTGGGTTTAACATTTCAATAATATTAACTTTTTTGAGAATTTCTTTCTTATCTTCAGCGTAGCCTCTCACGTCGTGTTCTGCTCCAATAAGAGAATAAAGATACACGTCTTTTTCTGCTAGTCTGGGTTGACATTTAGAGGGCAAACCAAGCATTAGCACCTTCTTTTCTTCAATTGCCTTTTCGCTTGTGTAGATGATTGCGTGTGCTCCAGATGTTAATTCTGCAATTCTTACTGGGATGCTTTCTTTTCCGATGGCAAGAACCTCAATTCTATATTTTTGCGTGATTTCGCCGCTAATTTTCCTAAGCTTGGGCAAAATCCGTAGGAGATGCTGTCTTGCTCTGCTGGAAACTTTCATATTAGAAAACTGTATGGGAGAAAGTTCCTCCAGAGAAACTGCTCCTAAAGACATGTCAAGGTGCACAACGTCTGCCTTAACTCTTCCTAATAGTTCCTTGCAAAGTTCTGCTTCGCGAATCACTGCTTCATGTCCGTCTTCTGCTTTTATGAAAATAGGCTTGGCTAGGCACACGTTGGGTTCTCGATAAGGCGGATTAACCAGCACTGCCGCTGCCGCAACAATCGTTAATGGTTCAAACTTATCATTTAATATGGCGGACGAGGAATCCGCTGCGACAATTTTCAAACATTCCACCTTGTCTAACACATAAAATAGACAACAGAATTTATCTTTGCTGTTTAATCTGATGTTTCCTTCAAGTGCATTCCCAAAATAAATATTTCAGAGCTTTTAGTTCTACTCGCTTTAGGCTTCATTATCCTGACAACTTCAAAGTGTTTCTTTACTTTTTGGATAAAGTCATCTAATAAATCTCCTTGAAAAACCTTTACAAAGAAATTTCCGCGTGGCTTGAGCGTTTCTAGGGCTATTTTTAATGCTTGGTGTGCCAAATCTATTTGGCGGGCATGGTCGACTTCCCATATTCCAGAGATGTTGGGAGAAACGTCTGAAACTACCGCGTCAGCCTTTTTGGGAAGAGTATTCAAAATCTCTTGAAGAGTTTCTGGCTCATTTATGTCGCCTATTATCGTTCGAACATTATCTTGTGGAAAAGGTTTAATGGGTTTCAAGTCAACTCCTAAGACAAAGCCTTTGCTTCCAACGATTTTTCTTGCAACTTTAATCCAACCGCCCGGTGCAGAACCCAAATCAACAACGACATCGCGGTATTTTATGAAATGATACTTTTCGATGGCTTCAAGCAGTTTGAACGCTGCTCTAGAACGGTATTCCCGCTCTTTAGCCATTCTGTAATAATAATCCTTCTTTCTTTCCCGAATCCACGCCTTTGGCAAAACTAACTGTCACCAATCGTGCCAGATTCGCCTTTCGCTATCAAAAGCAACCAGTCTGTGAGTCTTTCACAGTTTTGCGGCGAAATCGAGCTTGACGGGTCGCATCTAGCATTGTCTGGACACATTAGACATGGGCAGTCTGCAATCGAGTCTATTGACGCCGGGACTCTTTTAGGATATAGCCTATACGTCCATCTTCCTTCGCGCAGTTCTTTTTCTCTGCGGATGAGTTTTTTGGCTTCTAGTTTCAGGGCTATTCTGGAGCCTTCTCGGCTGCTTGCGCCGAGTTTGCGCCATAAGTCTGATTGTAATATGCCCTCGAATCCAACGTTCATTATGTATTGGAGGGCTTTTTGTTCTAAATCATTGCGTTTCGGCATTTTGACCAGGGTCCGAGCTTCTGTGTTGATATTATGTGTGTTTTTAAATAAAAAGGTGTATGTTTATGTTTAGAGGAAAGTATGTTGAAGGATTAACAAATTGAAGGGCAAAAGACCTAGCGAATCTTACTGTTTGGGAATTGAGTCGACAGCTGACGATTTCAGCGTTGGGATATCAACGTTTGATGGTAGAATATTAGCAAACGTGATAAGCGCTTATGTGCCGGAAGAAGGCGGCATTCATCCTAGAGAAGCGGCAAGACATCACGCTGAAGTGGCAAGCAAAGTCTTAGAGGAAGCTTTAGTAAAATCTGGAATAAAGCCACATGATTTGTCGGTTGTCGCGTTTTCTCAAGGTCCAGGTTTAGGTCCTTGTCTTCGGACGGGCGCAACAATTGCGCGTGCCTTGGCGTCTTATCTTAACATTCCGCTTGTAGGTGTGAATCATTGTATCGCGCATATTGAAGTGGGAAAGCTTGAGACAAACGCTAGAGACCCTGTAACGCTTTATGTTTCTGGCGGAAACACGATAGTTGCTGCTTTTGATTCTGGGCGTTACAGAGTTTTTGGCGAAACATTAGATATTGCCCTTGGAAATTGTTTGGATGTTTTTGCAAGGGAGGCTGGGCTTCGGCAAAAACCCGGCATGCCTTTTGGCGCTGTTGTTGAGAAGCTTGCTTCTAAAGGGAAGAAGTTGATTTCGTTGCCTTATACTGTGAAGGGCATGGATACTTCTTTCAGTGGCTTATTAACCGCTGCTGTTAACTTACTAAAAAAGAATGAGTATAAACTTGAGGACTTGTGCTATAGCCTTCAAGAAACGGCGTTTTCAATGATTACAGAAGTTACTGAGAGAGCTTTGGCGCACACGGAGAAAAAGGAGGTTCTTTTGACTGGTGGAGTAGCTGCTAATAAAAGATTGCAGTCTATGATTAAGACGATTGCTGAAGAACATGATGCGAGATTTTGTGTAGTGCCGAGCCAGTTTGCAATTGATAATGGTGCTATGATTGCGTGGACAGGAGTGTTGGCATACCAACATGGTGTTATAACACCTATCGAAAAGAGCTTTGTGAAGTTGCGTTGGCGGCTTGACGAGGTTGAAGTTCCATGGATAAAATGAAGCTGCCGCAGCTGATTAAGAAAGGCGCAGAAGCCAACCTTTACCTTGCACAGTGGCATGGCAGAAAAGTGATAATGAAGAAACGTTTACCCAAAAAGTATCGTCCATTAAAGTTGGATGAGCAAGTTCGAGTTTACCGGACAATTCATGAGCCACGGTTGATGCATGAAGCGAAGAAAGCGGGAGTGCCTACACCAACAATTTTTTTGGTTGACATCGGAAATGCGACAATAATAATGGACTATATAGAGGGAAAACAGGTTAAACTATTATTAAGCGAAGTTTCAAAAACGGAGAGACATGGTTTCTGTTTCAAAATTGGTGAATTAATTGGTAGGCTTCACGAATGTGGCATAATTCATGGCGACTTGACAACATCTAACATGATTTTGAACTCGGAAGGAAAGATTTTCTTTGTGGATTTTGGGCTTGGCGAAAAGACGAAGGAGCTTGAAAGTAGAGGAGTTGACTTACATCTTATGAAGAGAGCTTTGCAGAGCACGCATTTCCAGTTTGCTGAAGAATGTTTTGACGCGGTTATTGAAGGTTATGCAAATGTTATTGATGCTGAAACTGTGAAAAATGTTTTAGATAAGATAGCGGAGATAGAGAGAAGAGGACGATATGTTGCTGAACGGAAAGGTGAAAAGGCATGATTAAGACTGTTTGGTGTGTGACCTTTTATGTTTCGGACTTGAAGAAAGCCGCGAAGTTTTATGAAGAAATTCTGGGTTTAGAGAAGAAGTATGAGTATTCAAGTTATGTTGGGTTTGAGTGTGGTGGAGTAGAAATTGGATTGATTCCTAAACTTACCGAAGGAGAGAAAGTAAGTCTTTTGTCGCCTTCTGTGGAATTTCTTGTGGATGATGTAAGTAAAGCATGCGAGGAACTTAAAAAGAAAGGAGTAAAATTCACAAAAGAATTGCATGATGAGCCATGGGGTGGAAGACAAGCAACCTTCACAGACCCAGATGGCAATGTCTTAGAAATAGCGCAGATAAACTGGCAAAAATATTTTAGTGTAGCCGCAGAAGGTGCAAAGAAGAAGCTGTGAACTGCTATGAATTTTCAATTAAAAGGCAAAGTCATATTTTTCGCAACAAACAATGTTAACAAGTTTAATGAAGCCCGCATGGTTTTTGGTGAATATAAGATAGCTGTTGGCATGCTTAGAGTAAAAACGTTGGAGGTTCAAAATGACAGTTTAGAGGAGATTGCAAAAGCAAGCGTCATGGAAGCCTTTAGGAAATGTAATTTGCCAGTGATTGTTGAAGATGCTGGATTATTCGTGGAAGCGCTAAATGGTTTTCCGGGACCATATGCTGCATATGTTTACAAGACAATAGGCAACAAGGGTTTGTTGCAGCTTATGGAAAAGGCTGAAAACAGAAGAGCAGTTTTCCAGTCTGCAATCGCATATTATTCTGCTGATTTAGAATCGCCGATATGTTTTAAAGGTGAGGTTGTTGGAGAAATAACAAGGAGGGAAAGAACAGCGAATAATTCTTCTGGCTTTGGCTTTGACCCCATTTTTCAGCCAGTCAACATCGGCAAAACGTTCGCGGAAATGACCACAAAAGAAAAAAACAAGTATTCACATCGTGCAAAGGCTTTGCGCAAGTTTGCTGAATGGTACCGGAAGCATCAATAATTTTAAATATCCGCAATCCTTCGCTCTTACAGAGTTCAGAGTGGTAAGTGATGCCAAAACAGGAAAAAGGAAAATCTCATCAGACAAGACCAGTTAGCAAACGTCCTCCAAGCTGGTGCAAATACCAGCCAGAAGAAGTGGAGGCGTTAGTAATTAAGTTGGCGAAGGAAGGACATGCTCCGAGTCGCATTGGAACAATTCTTAGAGACCAGTATGCTATTCCTCTTGTGAAGCCGATAACTGGGAAGACTATAACGAGGATACTTAAGGAGGCTGAGCTTGCGCCGGCGATGCCGGAGGATTTGGGGAATTTAGTGAAGAAAGCGGAAAGTTTGGCTGCTCATTTGGAGAAGAATAAGAAGGATGTGCATAATAAGAGGGCGCTTCAGATTATTGAAGCGAAGATTCATAAGCTTTCACGGTATTATAAGCGTGAAGGTGTTTTGCCTCCGAATTGGAAGTATGAGCCGAAAATTGCTTCGCTTGCTTAGCTTGGATATTTTTCGTTTTTTTGCTTAGAGAATTTTAAATCTTAAATAATCTGTTTCTTACTTTCAGTGTGGTTGTTATGGCTTTGGATGAAACTAAAACTGCTGGTCTTTTTGATTTAGCTGCGCAAGCGGCTAAAGTGATTCTGGAAACTGTGAAGGAGGATGGTTTTGTTCATGTTTTTTCGCATTTGGACGCTGACGGGGTTGCTGCGGCTGGTATTATTGGTAAAATGTTGGCTAGATTAGACGCTAAATTTCGCGTTAGGATAACTCAGTGGATTGACGAGAAAATTGTGGGCGAGATTCTTGCTGACAAGCCGCAACTGATAATTCTAGCAGATTTTGGAAGTGGCTACATTGACTTGTTAAATGAGAAGCTTGCAGATTTTAAAATAGTGATTTTGGATCATCATCAAGTTACTGGTAAGGAAGCGTCTAATATTGTGCATGTGAATCCTCATTTGTTTGGGATTGATGGTGCACGGGACATTAGCGGTTCTGGTGTTGCGTATTTTGTGGCTAAGGCGGTTGACAAAGTCAATGTGGATTTGGCGCCTATTGCTGTGGTTGGTGCTCTTGGTGATTTGCAAGACAAGTATGATCAGCGGTTGCTTGGTGGGCTTAATGAGGTGATAGTTAAAGATGCGGTGGATGCTGGGCTTTTGACGGTTGAAAAAGACCTTATATTCTTTGGTAGAGAAACGCGTCCAATTCACAAGATGTTGTCGTCGACGACTAGTCCTTTTATTCCAGGCATTAGTGGAGAGGAGGATAAGAGTTTGGCTTTTTTGGCAAGTTTGGATATTAAGCCAAGGCATGGGGAAAGATGGCGTGCTTTGAGGGACCTTTCTGATGAAGAGAAGAAGCGGTTGTGCACTGGACTTGCGGATTATTTGTTGTCTAAGGGTTTGCATTATGAGGTTGCAAATCTTATTGGTCATGTTTACACTTTGAAGAGCGAGGAACCGTGGACTCCGCTTAGGGATGCGAGGGAGTTTGCTGTTTTGTTGAATGCGACTGGGCGTATGGATAGGCCTAGTTTGGGTGTTGCTATTTGTATGGGTGATCGTGGTGCGGCCTTTGAAGAGGCGAGCAGGGTGTTGGAGGAGTATAGGCGAACTATTAATAGGTATCTTGGGTGGGTTATGGAGAAGCCTGAGCGGATGCGGGAGTTTGAGAATGTTTATGTTGTTTATGGTGAAGATTTTATTGATGATAAGATAATTGGTGCGATTTCTTCTATCCTTTCTGCGAGTTTGCCGAATCCTGAGAAGCCGTTGATTGCGTATGCGAATGTTGCTGAGGAGGGTTTGGCGAAGTTTTCTGCGAGGACTGTGGATACGATGACGAATAGGGGTGTAAATCTTGGCGTGGTTATGCAGGTGGCTGCGGAGAAGTATGGTGGGAATGGTGGTGGTCATAACATAGCTGCTGGAGCACAAGTTCCAATGGAGAACGTTCAGGGGTTTGTAGCGTTTGTTAATGAGCTTGTTGGAAGGCAGTTGCGTGGTGAGAAGATTGGAAGCTGAAATAATTTTGGAGTATGATGATGAGAGAACTGCGGAAGCGGTTGCGAATGCGGTTTCGCCGGATAATTTTAAGACGCCAAGTGGATTGTGGGTGAGAACGGTTAGAACTGGGAAGAAGGTTGTTACGCAGGTTAAGTGTGAAGGGAAGTTTCCAACGTTTATTGCGACGATTGATGATTTGCTGTTTTGTGTTTCTACTGCGGAAAAGACGCTTCAAGACGCGAGAAAATTTGGCTAAGTAATAGTTGTGTATTTGTTAGGCTTGGGAAAGCCTATACCCCCTCTTATAAATAGGTTCAATTGGTGTTTGGTTGGTTGGATAGGTTTTATCGTAAGGTTAAATAGTTGATTTATGGGTAAGGTTAGAAGGCTAAGCGTCTGATGTGGCTGATTGAGAGAGATGTTGGACATTAAGCTTATCCGCGAAAACCCGGAGTTGGTAAGGAGTAATTTGTTGAGGAGAGGCGACGCTGAAAACTTGAGGATGCTGGACGAGTTAATTGATTATGACAAGAAATGGCGGCAAGGGTTGACTAGGCTTAACGAGTTGCGTCATGAAAGAAAACTTGTAACCATGCAGATTGCGGGGCTCAAAAAGAAGGGAAAAGACGCGGCTAAAGAGTTATCGAAGGCGAAAGTCATCGACGCTGAAATAACAAGCTTGGAAAGGCAAGTGAACGAATGCGAAGAAAAAGTACGTTATTATCTGCTTAGACTCCCAAACCTTCTGCACGAGTCGGTTCCGACCGGCAAGGATGAACACGATAATGTCCCAATTAGAAAGTGGGGTAAAATACCCAAGTTCAGCTTTCCAGTCAAGGACCACATAGATTTGAGCTTAACCCTTGACGTGATGGACATTGAAAGAGCCGGAAAGGTTGCAGGAGCCAGATTTTTCTATCTTAAGAATGAAGCCGTTTTGCTTGATATGGCTTTGATGAATTTTGCCATAGAAGAAATGGTTAAGAAAAAGTACACGCCTATAGAGCCGCCTTTCATGATGCGAAGAAAAGCGTATGAAGGCGTCACAGCCCTAAGCGACTTTGAAGATGTCTTATACAAAATTGAAAA
The DNA here is from genome assembly GCA_038873195.1 of Candidatus Bathyarchaeia archaeon. Classification (NCBI taxonomy): domain Archaea; kingdom Thermoproteati; phylum Candidatus Bathyarchaeota; class Bathyarchaeia (SeqCode); species Bathyarchaeia archaeon. The sequence goes on from JAVZEV010000001.1 coordinate 1,225,291, forward strand.
TGAAGACTTGTACATGATTGCAACTTCAGAACATCCAATCGCAGCCATGTTCATGGATGAAGTGTTGAAAGCGGATGACCTGCCGCTGAAATTTGTTGGAATAAGCACAAACTTTAGAAAAGAAGCGGGAGCACACGGCAAAGACACACGCGGAATCTTCCGCGTTCACCAATTCAATAAGGTTGAACAGTTCATTTTCTGCCGACCTGAAGACTCATGGAAATTTCATGAAGAGCTAATCCAAAACGCTGAGGAACTCGTCCAGAAACTTGGTTTGCCCTACCATGTTGTAAATGTGTGCACGGGTGACATTGGAACGGTTGCCGCCAAAAAATATGACATAGAAGTTTGGATGCCAGCACAAAACGCCTACAGAGAAATAATCTCGTGCAGCAACTGCACTGATTATCAAGCCAGAAGGTTGAACATAAGATACAGAGAAAAGGAAGGAGAGGCTCCTAAAGGTTTTGTGCATACATTAAATTCCACAGCGTTAGCCAGCAGAACTATGGTTGCTATACTTGAGAATTACCAGCAAAAAGACGGTTCAGTTGTTATTCCAGAAGTTTTGAGAAAATATATGGGTGGCATCGAGAAAATAAAGCCTAAACGGTAAAACTTTTAATACTCTGATGCGAATTTTCAAGCTACATTCGGAGGATTAACGTGTCTTCAAAAACAAAACGTGTAAGAGACAAATGGCGAAGCAAAACATGGTACACCGTAGTGGCTCCGCCATACTTTGGAAACGTTGAGTTAGGAGCAATACCAGCAGACGAACCGGAAAAACTTGTTGGAAGAGTCATTGACTCAACTCTTTATGATGTCACAAACGACTTCGCTCATCAATATTTAAAGATATATTTCCAAATAACCCAACTTGACGGCAAAACCGCAAAGACAATGTTCAAAGGTCACGAGTATTCGCGGGATTATCTGCGAAGCCTTGTGAGAAGAAGAACAACAAAAGTGGATGGGCTCTTCACCGTGACTACGAAAGATGGATATAAACTGCAAGTAGCCGTAACCGCATTTACACTTTCACGAATTAAGACATCGCAAGAGAAAGAAATCCGAACTATAATGGCGAAAATAATCAGAGAAAAAGCATCGGCATTAACATTAGACGAGTTTGCGCAAGAGATGGTCTTAGGCAAAATAGCCTCAGACATATACAACGAGGCAAAAAAATTAGCTCCACTACGTCATGTGGGCATCAGAAAATCAAAACTAACCACGCCACTAGCACAGTTACCGCAAATTCAAACGCGAAAGGCAGAGTAAACCTAACTTTTTAACAAATCTTTCCCGTATTCGTAGCCTTTTTCAAAAGCAGTTAAATTAAGCTCTTCAGTGCCTTTTGGTATGTTTGCTTTAATTGACTCTTTTAACGCGTCTCTATCCAGCAACTCCGTGATAGCTGCAAAAGCGCCCAGCATCACTATGTTAGCAACTATTTTCCTTCCCAACTCTTCAGCAATTTTCGTGGCTGGAACACGATAAACTTTAACATTTTTCAATTCCTTTTCATGCGGAATCATGTCAGGGTCCATAATTATCACTCCACCGGATTTCACGTCTTCCGCATATTCGTTGTAGGCGTGTTGAGACATCACAACAAGCACGTCTGGCTCGGTGACTTTTGGAAAGTCTATGTCCTCTTCTGATATCACCACTTCTGATTTGCACGCGCCGCCTCTTGATTCTGGACCATAAGATTGTGTTTGAACTGCATTTTTTCCACTGTGAATCGCGGCTGCAGCAGCCGTGATTATTCCAGACTTGATTATTCCTTGTCCTCCAAATCCTGCAAACCGAATTTCTTTTCGCATTTTTCACCATCCCATTGCTTTCTCGTTAATCTGAGCTATCTTCTCATGGAGCAGTCTTTCATAACTAATCTTTTCTGTGTTAACAAACTCGCCCACGACTATTTTTTCGGGAGAAATTTCTGCTTTAGACGGGTCGGAGAAATTTTCAACCACAGAAGCTCTTCTAAACCATTCCATCATTTCCAAACCCGTTCGCATCTTGTTGCGTCTGCCGAAAATCTCTGGGCAAGGCGAGACGACTTCTAAGAAGCAGAAACCTTCTTTCTGCAACATCCGCTTTATCGACTGCGTCAACCTTCGCACATGCAAGGTCGTCCATCTAGCCACGTAAGTCGCGCCGGACGCTGCAGCTAAGTGGACTAGGTTAAATGGATGTTCAATGTTGCCGTAAGGGGTTGTAGTTGTTGATGCTTCGAGAGGAGTCGTGGGACCTTGTTGTCCGCCGGTCATTCCATAGTTAAAGTTGTTTGCGCAAATCACCTTTATTCCTATGTTTCGCCGTGCAGCATGAATGAAATGGTTTCCACCGATGGCGAAGAGGTCGCCGTCGCCGCTTATAACAACAACTTCCAACTCTGGATTTGCCAATTTTACTCCAGTTGCGAAGGCTATTGCGCGTCCATGCGTCGTGTGGAAAGAATCAGCATTCGTGTAGCCTGCCGTGCGTCCAATGCAGCCAATGCCAGACACAACCACCAGTTTATCCAAATCCTTCTGTAACTCATCCAACGCGTGAACAAAACAGTTCAGCACAATACCGTTGCCGCATCCGGGACACCAAATATGCGGCATCATCGCCGAACGCAAATACTTCGCAAAAGGATGCACTACTTCCTGAACCATTAAGAACACCTCCTTACCATGTCAAGAATCTCCTGCGGAGTATGCGGCTCCTCGCCTAATTTGGAAAGAAAAGAGACGGGAGTTTCTTTCGCTGCTCTCTCCACTTCGCGAACAATTTGCCCACAATTCATTTCAGGAACAACAATAGCCTTCGCTTGTCCAGCAATTCTTGCAACATGTTTTTCCGGGAAAGGCCACAGTGTGATTAACCGTAACATTCCAGCTTTGATTCCGGCTTCTCTTGCTCTTCTAACTGCGCTTAAGGCGGCTCTGGCTACGATTCCGTAAGCTACAACTACGATATCTGCGTCTTCAAGCATGACCTCTTCAACGTTTATTATCTTATCCGCATTCTTGTTTATCTTTTCACAAAGCCGCCTAACAAGCCTCGTTTGAACTTCAGAGTTTTGTGTTCGAGGATAACCACGCTCATCATGCGTTAAACCTGTTGCGTGAAACCGATAGCCTTCTCCAAAACAAGCCATGGGCGGAACCAAATCATCTTCGGGCATGAAAGGCGCGTATTCGCTTGGTGAAACATGAGGCTTTTTGCGGTTAACTATCCTAATCTCTGAAGCGGGAGGTATGACGACTTTTTCCCACATGTGCGCAACAATCTCATCACCCATCAACAACGTTGGAACACGATAAGTTTCAGCCAAATTAAACGCTTCAACCGTTAAGTTGAACATTTCCTGCACAGAAGAAGGCGCTAAAGCTATGATGCCATAATCGCCATGAGAACCCCACTTGGCTTGCATAACATCCTGCTGTCCCGGCAGCGTGGGCTGCCCAGTGCTTGGTCCGCCTCGCATGATGTCAACAATAACGCATGGAGTCTCAGTCATAACAGCTAAACCTATATTCTCTTGCATGAGGCTAAAGCCTGGTCCAGAAGTCGCCGTCATAGCTTTCAATCCCGCGTAGGAAGCGCCCAGAACAGCCGCGATAGACGCTATTTCATCCTCCATTTGAATGTAGATTCCGCCAAATTCAGGCATTCGCTCCGACAAGTGCTCAGCAATTTCAGTTGCGGGCGTGATTGGGTAACCAGCAAAAAATCTGCAACCAGCAGCAATCGCGCCTTCCGCACATGCAATGTCGCCGCTCATGAAATGCGCGCCGGTTGGCAAAGTTCTTTTTCCAGTCATTTTTTAACATCCTCCTTACATGATTTTTCAGTAACGAAAATTGCAAAGTCTGGACAAACTGCAGTGCAAAAACTGCATATAATACATTTGCTTTCGTCAATAATCTTCGGAGGGTGAACGCCCCGCGCGTTTATCTCTTGAGATTCCTCTAAAACTTTTTTTGGACAGAATTGAATGCAGAAACCGCAGCCTTTGCATTGGTCTTTAATCAAGTGAATCTGCGCTTGAGGCGGCTTCACTTTCTCCTTGTCAAGGGGCTGATGCTTGATTCTTTCTGGCATGATTAGTTTCCTCCTAAAGCCTTTTCGAAAACCCTTTTGGATTTTTCTATCTCTTCGCGCGTAACTTTCTCAACTATTTCTTGCATTTCGCGAATTTTAGAGGCAAAACGTTCACCTTCCGCCGCCGAAGCCCACAACAACTGCAACCGCTCCTTGTCTAATCCGTTTTGCTCCATTTTTTTCGTGAGCCTTTCCACACGTTTCTGTGTGTGATAATTCGCATTTATGTAGTGGCAATCGCCCGGGTGGCAGCCAGCTACTAACACTGCTGCGGCGCCTCTTGCAAATGCTCTTTCAACAAACTTCGGCGACACACGTCCAGAACACATCGTTCGAATTATGCGCACGTTCGGCGGATACTGCATTCTACTTACGCCGGCGAAGTCTGCACCCGCATAAGCGCACCAGTTGCAACAGAAAGCTACAATTTTCTTATCCGCATCCTGCTCAGTAACAGCGTCTACTTGCGCAAGAATCTGCTCGTCAGTAAAGTGGTTCTGAGTCAAAGCGCCAAAGGGGCATTCAGCAGCGCATGTTCCGCATCCGCCACACGCAGCCTCTACAATATTCACCCGCTTTAACTCCTTATCAAGCGTTATAGCGTTGTATGGACAAACTTTCGTGCACAAACCGCATGCCTTACACTTTTCCGCAATAGAAATCGGCGTTATGGCTTCAACCGTCACTTTTCCCTTAGCCATTAATATGCCGGCTCTGGCTGCAGCGGCGCTTGCCTGTGTCACACTATCCTTGATATCCTTGGGCGCTTCGGCGCAACCAGCAAAGAAAATTCCTCCAGTAGCCGCGTCCACTGGTCTAAGTTTCGGATGCGCTTCCATGAAAAAGCCATCTTGCGTCCGAGAAAGCGTCAATAGCCGCTGTATCATTTCACTGTCTTTTCTAGGCTCTAAGCCTATGGAGAGAATGACCATGTCAAAATTCATTCTGTAAAGTTCCTTTTGCAGAGTGTTTTCTCCGACAAGCCACAAGTTGCGTGTTCTCTTGTCTTCTAATATTTCTGATGGGAGCCCGCGAATGAACTTGACGCCTTCCCTTCGAGCGCGTTTGTAAAGGTCTTCGAAGCCTTTTCCGTAAGCGCGTATGTCAACGTAGAAAACGTAGATTTCGGTTTCTGGCCAATGTTCTTTGATTAGTAGGCTGTCTTTTATTGTGTTCATGCAGCAGACGTTGCTGCAGTAGAGTCTGCCGTTTCTGTCTGAGCGGGAACCTACACATTGAACAAACGCCACGCGTTTTGGAATTTGCTTGTCGCTTGGTCTTATTAAATGCCCGTGGGATGGACCGCCAGCGTTAATTAGTCTTTCAAATTCGAGTGATGTTATAACGTTTGGGTATTTGCCGTATCCGTAATGCGGAAGTGTTGACGGGTCGAAAACATCCGCGCCCGTAGCCACGATTATTGTGCCTACTTCCAGTTCGACAGTTTCTGGTTTCATTTCGAATTTTATGGCTTGCCTTTCGCATGCTTTCATGCATTTGTCGCAGACTATTACGCCGTCTTTGTTTAGGCATAGGTTCATGTCGATTATGTATGTGGATGGAACTGCTTGCGCGAAAGGCGTGTAGATGGCATGTCTTATTGCTAAGCCGACATCAAACTCGTTTGGAGCGACTACTGGACAAACTTTTGCGCATTCGCCGCAGGCTGAACAATCCTTTGTGACATATCGCGGCTTTTTCAGAACTTTTACGCGGAAATTGCCAATGTAACCTTTGACTTCAGTTACTTCGCTGTTTGTTAACAATTCAATGTTTGGGTGATGTCCAACATCTGACATTTTAGGTGCGAGAATGCATATAGAACAATCCATCGTTGGAAACGTCTTGTCAATGCGAGCCATCATGCCGCCTATGCTTGGTTCTTTCTCAACCAGATACACTTGATAACCCGTGTCTGCAAGGTCTAGTGAGGCTTGAATGCCGGCGACGCCGCCGCCGATGACTAGTGCTTTACGGATGATTGGCACTTCGATTTCTTCTGCTGGCTGAAGCAAAGCTGCTTTGGCTACTGCCATTTTTACGAGGTCCTTCGCTTTTTCTGTTGCTGCTTTGCGGTCGTGTAGGTGAACCCAACTGCAATGTTCGCGGATGTTAGCCATTTCAAAAAGGTACTTGTTCAAGCCCGCTTCTTCGCATGCTTTTCTAAATGTTGGTTCGTGAAGGCGTGGTGAGCATGAAGCAACGACTACGCGGTTGAGTTTGTGTTCTTTGATGTCGGTTTTTATTTGTTCTTGTCCTTGGTCTGAACATGTGTATCGGTTGTCTTTGGCTAGAACAACGTGGGGAAGGGTTGCGGCGAACTTTGCAACTTCTTCACAGTCCACGGAGCCCGCGATGTTTAAACCGCAGTGGCAAACATAAACTCCGATGCGAACGTCTCCGCCGCTTTCTTTAGGTGTTTGTGTCTTATTTTCTGCCACTTTCTCATCCTCCAGAAGACTTCAAGTAGTCTTCAATTGATTCAGCGGCTCGTTTTCCAGCGCATATCGCTTCTATGACACTCGCTGGTCCAGTTACCACATCTCCACCCGCGAAAACACCGTGCATAGTAGTTTCCATAGTTATGGGGTCAGTCCAAACAGTGCCGTCTTCATTTAGCTCAACTTCATTTGGCAAAAACGCAAGGTCTGGGGCTTCCCCAATCGCAAGAATAACCATGTCTGTTTGCCGCGTAAATTCTGAACCTTCGATTGGAACTGGTCTTCTTCTTCCAGTATCATCTGTCTCGCCTAACTGCATGCGAACACATTCAACCGCCGAGACCTTTCCATTTTCTCCCAAAATCCTCTTGGGCGCAACCAAAAATTCGATTTTGACGCCTTCGTTTTCTGCCTCTTTAACTTCCCACGGGTTGGCGGGCATTTCATCCATTGACCGACGATATAATATGGTCACGTTATCTGCTCCAAGCTGCAGCGCAGTTCTTGCAGCGTCTACCGCGACATTTCCGCCGCCAACCACAACAACATTCTTTCCAACATCTATTTTCTCGCCGAAATTAACCTTCCATAAAAAGTCAAGCGCATGTATGACTCTCTTTAATTCTCCTCCTTCAATTCTCATCTTTTGGCTTTTATGGGCGCCAACACCGATGAATACAGCTTTGTATCCTTCCTTCCCCAATTCGTCCAAACCTAAATCCTTGCCAATTTGAACACCAGTTTTTATCTCCACGCCCAAATCTTTCAAAAACTGAGTTTCCTTCGCTAAAACATGTTTTGGCAAGCGATATTCTGGGATACATTTCCGCAACATTCCACCTGCTTCGGGAAGAGCTTCAAAAACTGTGACTTTATGCCCTTTTCGGGCTAGTTCATATGCGACCGTGAGTCCGGCGGGTCCTGAGCCTATGACCGCAATTTTTTCCCCTGAAACTTTTGTTGCTTTCTTCTTTTTGCCCTTCTTTAAAAGTTCTTTACGTTTTTGCTCGATTCTTTCTAAGACTTTATCCTTATCCAGTCCTGCGCGTTCTGGATGAAAACAAACTAGGGTTGTCACAAGTGGTAAGGGAATATTTTCTATTATTTTTTCGAGTGCTTCTTCAAAAGGCTGTGTGTATCCATGTTTCGCGGCAATTGCTCGAAAGAAAAGAAGTATTTCAGGTATTCGCAAGGCTTGAGGGCAACGTTTATGGCAGTTGTAGCACCAAGCGCAAAGCCAGAGTTCATCAGAAGCTAAAACGCTTTCGGGGTCCAAGTAAATTTTTTCCAGAAGCCCACGCGGATTATAATCATTCCCTAATAGTTCTGCCATGGAACAGCTTGCCATGCAAATACCACATTCGAAGCAGTATTTGAGCCGTTCAATGTCCAAGATTTTTCTTATATCCTCTTTGGAGATTACTGGTTTCGCGGACTCCAAGTTTTGAGCCCTCTCTAATTTTGGTTGTTGCCATAGATATAAAGGTTTACAAACGTAAAGGTTTCACGGAACATCAAAACATACGCGCTGTCTCAAACACGCTTTTATAGACTAAACATAAATTATGAATAAAAACGCCGGAAGGAACACGCATGAAACAGATAAGAGTTGCATTGTATGGTGTCGGCGCCGTCGGCAGCCTAATCGCCAAATTTCTACTAGAAAAGGAAGGAATCGAAATAGTAGGCGCAGTTGACGTAGCCAAAGACAAGGTAGGCAAGGATTTAGGCGCCGTTTTAGGCTTAGGAAGAAACCTAGGAATAACCATTTCAGATAACGTAGACGCTACACTTTCAAAGGCAAAAGCAGACATCGCCATCCACGCAACCTCATCCTATCTCAAGGACACTTATCCACAAATTGCTTCAATAGTTAAAAACGGCGTAAACGTCATATCCACATGCGAAGAACTATCCTACCCAAGCTTTTCTGAACCCACCCTCGCAGAGAAACTTGACGCGCTAGCAAAAAAACACGACGTTACAGTACTAGGCACAGGCATAAACCCCGGTTTCCTCATGGACACTTTAGTGATAACGCTTACGGCAGTATGCCAAAAAATAAACAAAATCGAAGCAGTCAGAGTCATGAACGCCGGCACAAGACGACTACCATTCCAAAAGAAAGTCGGCGCAGGCTTAACGGTTGAAGAATTCAAACAGAAAATCGAGAGCAAACAAATCACTGGGCATGTTGGACTTGAACAATCCATCGCTATGATTGCTGACGCTTTAGCTTGGAAACTTGACAAAATAAAGGCTGAACCAGTCGAACCGGTAATCGCTAAGAAACCCGTGGAAAGTAGAGACATAAAAGTTGATGCGGGAAAGGTTGCGGGTTTAAAACAGAAGGCAAAAGGCACAATGAATGGAAAAGAGGTTATAACTCTTGATTTTCAAGCGTACATAGGCGCCGAAGAAGAATACGACGCCATAACAATTGAAGGCACTCCAGCAGTCAAGCAAAAAATTCAGCCGTGCGTGCATGGCGACGTAGGCACTGTGGCAATGATTGTTAACTCAATCCCAAAAGTAATCAACGCACCTGCCGGTTTACTCATAATGAAAGATTTGCCAGTTCCGTCCGCTGCCGTGGAAGATATACGCAAATACGTAAAATAAGGCGTTGGGGTGGTCACCGTGGTAACAACACACTCTGGAGTTCATGAAAAAGGAACAATCACCCTTTCAGACATAATACAAAACGTAAAAAATAAGCCAGATTTTCAAAAAGCCGGAGCAATTGCTCTGTTTATCGGCGTAGTACGCGGAGAAACATTAAAAGATGAAAAGGTCCAAAAATTGGAGTTGGAAGCCTACGAAGAAAAAGCGAACGAAGTTTTAGCAAAGATCTGTGAAGACTTAAGGAAGAAAAAAGGCATAGTGGATGTTCAAATTCACCATTTAATCGGCGAGTTTAATGTTGGCGAAGACCTCGTGTATGTCATGGTAGCTGGCGCCCATCGCAGAAATATCTTCCCAACTTTACAAGAAGCAGTGGAACGTTACAAGAAAGAAGTTCCAATTTTCAAAAAAGAACACGTTATCGATAAGAAAGGCAAAAAAAGCGCCCATTGGGTGACAGAACAGTAAAGACACCAGCAGACTTAGATTTTCAAACACTTCAAGAAAAGTTATAAGTTTACTGTTGGAATAGTTTGAAAAGGAGACATGTAAATTTGGAGAAAAAAAGTTACACATGGTTTGAAAGACGAAGACGCACGAAAGGGTTAGATTTAGCCCACGCCCAAATAACCAAAGCCCTCGACACCGTCACACTACTACATCAAGCCCTAAAAAATTTCTCGGAAGGAAACAAAAAAGAAGCAAAACAACACATCAAAAACCTATTTAAAGTAGAAGAAGAAGTAGACCAGCTGCGAAAAGAAGTTTTCAAAGAATTATCTGTGGGCGCCGCACTTTTAGCGGACTACCGTGAAGACCTGCTTCACCTTGTAAAAAGACTGGACACACTCGCAGATCACGTGAAAGACGCGGCAAGATGCATAGAAATGCTTGAGGAAACCCAGCTTCCCAAAGAACTATGCGAAAACGCAGTAAATATCACCTCAATGCTTGTGGACTGCGCTCAAGCCCTACGAGGAAGCATAGAAAAAATCACTGGAAACCCAGCAGACGCATTAAAAGGAGCAGAAAAAGTCGAAGAAATCGAACATAAACTCGATGAGCTTTACCTCAAAACCAAAGCTCTATTCGTCAAATACAGCGACAAAATAAACTGCGGAGCCATGGTCATATTCGATGACCTCATCGAATTCGTTGAGCAAGCAGCTGACATGTGCGCTGACACAGCAGACTACATCGTTATACTCGCAAGCAGAGAATAAAACACGCGGGATGGCATGTTACTAGTTCAAATCTCAGACATCCATTGCGGTCCTATGTTTCGCAAAGAAACCCTAAGAATGGCTATCAAAGAAATAAACGAAATGTCTCCGGATACTGTGCTGGTTACTGGCGACTTAACAGAAAATGGCCTGATATCGGAATTTGAAATGGCTGCGAAAGAGCTGAAAAAACTAAAAACCAAAAAAGTGTTATATGTCAGCGGAAACCACGACTACCGCTCAACCGGCTATCTATTGTTTAAAGAATTTTTCCCATTTTCACAAGTAACCGAAACCGACGACACAGTCATCCTAATCTTAAGCTCAGCAAGACCAGACAGAGACGACGGAGAAGTCGGTCACAGACAAAACCTATGGCTTGAAAAAACCCTTGAAACATACCAGGACAAAGTGAAAATTGTAGCGATTCACCACCACATAATTCCAGTTCCAGACACCGGAGCGGACCAAATAACAATTGTTGACGCTGGCGACGTGCTAAGAAGCCTTGTGAAGTCGAAGGTTAACTTGGTTTTGTGTGGGCATCGGCATAGACCGTGGCGGTGGCGAATGGAAGATATGCTTGTAGTTCACGCTGGCAGTACATCATGCGAAAAACTGCGAGGTTTCTTTTGTAACTCCTATAATGTTGTGGATGTTAAAGGCAAAAAGATTGATGCAAAACTGAAGATAGTCAACGGTGAGTTTGTGGATTTTGGTGAAATTGTGAAGAGAAGAGAAATTCTGCAAGCATCAGATATTTCACAGTATAATGATTCGCTAGCACGCTAAACGGCTAAAATAAAAAGGGGAGAGAGGCGTTTAGACTGTTAGAATGCTTATGGTTCTTTCAGTTTATCCCTTATCCACTTGATGAAACTCTCTGAGAAAATGGACTTATCATACTTTTCACACGGATAACCCTTACAGTCCGAGCACGTGAGCATCTTTTTGTCTTTAGCGCACACAGCAATATCACAGAAAACTCTTCCTTCAGCACTTGCTTTCTCCGTTGCCTTCGAACAGCCTAAACACTTGCTTTTCTTGTACATAATACAGTTGCCGCAGTAATAGTTGCATGGCGTTAGCAAACTTGCTTCCATCATATTTAAACCCGTTATCTCAAAACATGATTGCCCTATTTACTCATTATACCGCCATCTGACGGCTAATTCTGAAATTTAAAATTATTAAGAATGTTAAATGCTTTAACCATGTTTAGGCCCATATCTTTCGCGTCTTAGGCTTATAAGAAAAATAGAAAGAAACGTAACATGGGAGAGAACACCACCTTGTCCAAAAAGGATTCACTCGAAACCATAGCCGCTGAAGTTGTAATTTGCCAGAAATGTCCACTGTCGAAAACCCGTAAAAACGCCGTTCCAGGCGAAGGCAACCCAAACACGCAAGTTATGTTCATTGGTGAAGCGCCCGGTTATTGGGAAGACATTAAGGGAAGACCGTTTGTAGGTGACGCTGGAAAGTTTCTTGATTCAATTTTATCGGAAATCGGATTTTCTAGAGAAGATGTTTTCATCGGTAACGTTTTGAAGTGCAGACCGCCTGGAAATCGTGAACCACAACCAAGCGAGGTTCAAGCGTGTACACCATATCTGGATAGACAAATCAAAGCTATTCAACCCAAAATCATTGTTACTTTGGGTAATCACTCAACCGCGTACGTTTTTTCTAAGGCTGGATTAACTTTTACAAGTATAACAAAGGTTCACGGAAAATTTTTTGATGTGTCTCTTTTCAGTATGAAAGTAACTATTTTTTCAACGTTTCACCCTGCTGCTGCGCTTTACCATCCAAAATACAAGCAGCAGATAACTGAAGATTTCAAACTTCTTAAAGAAAGATTGAAAAAGGAAGGAATAATCAAACATTAATTTTCTTATTAAGCTGTATTTCCTTCACTAATTCATCAACACTATCGAAGCTTTTAGAAGGCAAATCTACCAAGAGCGTTTCAAGCCTAACCTGTTTTCCTTCTTCCACTTCCACAAGCCGCCAACCAAGCCTCTTAATCAGCATACTCTTTGTAGTTGGATATCGTGTTTTTCCAGCCACTTCTTTAATGGATTCTAGGCCAGTTGAACGGGTGATTTTTGGAAAAACCCCACTTGACAAGTACTCTTTAAAGCGTGTTCCATCTTCAAACATGGAAAGATTGTTAAAGAGAACGTAAACGTCCTTTCCTTTTTTCTCGTATGACATGGCAAGTTCCTTAAGTTTTCGCAGTTCCTCATTTGAGTATTGGTAATAGTACATTCGCTTGCCTAAACCATGCAATCTGAAATACGTTATCTCGCCAGTATAAGCGGGCATAACCTTAAGCGGGTCAGTAACATGTCCCACATCCAGATTTTTCAAAACTTTTCCAAGCCTTTCATGGTTTTCTTTTGATTCCCAAGCCTCGCCACGGGTCTCCCAAACCAAAATCAAACTTTCACGGTCAACTTTTTCGAAGAATTTCTCAGCATCCGCAAGCTTGTCGGGTTTGAAAGAAGCGGGTGTCTGAATAAGCAGTATCTTCGAATTTAACGTCTTGCAGATTTGCTTCATTTGTTCAAACGCTTGAAGGCTTAATTCTCCGATTTTCAGCTTTGCCTTGTGGCTGATGTCTTTGTGCGTCTTAACTGTAAACTCAAAATCCCATGGAGCTTTTTCTCTCCAACCCTCAACAGTCTCAATACGTGGATAACCATAAAAAGTGCTGTTCAACTCCACAAGCCTAAAGTTTTCAAAATATTTTGTCATAGACGTGGGAAAGCCGCAGCATCCAACTTTAATCATACCCTTTTTCCTTACGCGCTTATTTTGGGAGGCGGACGGACAGGTCTGCCAAGTTTTCTGCGAAGTGCAATACGGTAAAGTTTTCTTAAAGACTTCACTAACTGCTCAACGCTTGGCAGATTAGAATAGATAAGTTGGATGTGGTCGTACTCAGCTAGCTTAATCGAATTTTCATCTGGCCGAGAACCGTGGAAAACCACAAGTCGCGGCTTCAAGTTGCTCATGCGCACGATTAGCATGGGTGAAATGCCATTGTCAGCATGTGTAAAAATCAGTGCTCTCTCGGTTGTTACTCCGAAAAGCTGAGAAAACTCCAATCCAGAAAGTGTCTCAACTGCTCTCTTGCTGTCAACAACCGTGTAGCCCAAAACATCTCTAACTTGCTGGCTTGAGCACGCAATAACTTCGCCGCGTATCGCCCTGCATAGATACTCTACACGGACGGGTATTGGGAACTCTCGAAGGTCAATTATAGCGTTGCTCGGCGAACCAGTAAGCTTGGCGAATTCGCGAATAAAGCGGCTTCCACGTTCCTCATCAATTTTAAGCAGTGCCCAAACGAACCGCCGCACAAACTTTGCGCCTGGGCTCTTCCGTCTTTCGCTTTCATAATCGCTGATAACTGATGAGGAGACAACCATTTTCTCAGAAAGCGTCAACTGTGAAACCGCAAAAAGCTCACGCCATTTCCGCATGGTTGCGCCTGGTTTGTTTGAAAGAATTATTTCGCCAGCGATTCTTCTCGCCAGAACTTCTCGAACGCTTGGAGACACAGACATGCAAATGCGACCTTTTCCAGTCCGCCGAATTTTCCCTTAAGACGAAACGCACTATAAAAACTTATATGAAAAGTAGAAAAATTCCGGCAACTATCAATGCCGACCCAATAGCGTTCCCTGTTGTGACTTTTTCATTTAAGAAGATGATTCCGGTTAATGTTGAAAAGAGAGGGGTTGTCGAAGAAATTGGTACTGCACGGGCTTCTGAAGTGTTTATGAAACTGTATGATAGGAAAAACCATCCTAAACCAAGCGCGATTATGCCTCCGCTGATTAATGCGGCAACTGTTTTTCTCTGTATCTTGAAGAAACTTAGCTCTTTATCTATTATGGGAGACAAAATCAACAAGGTGGAGGCGACAGAAACTATTCTTATGGTGTTGACTGCCAAAGCATGGTCTAGAGTGTTTGTTTCTGGAAGAGTAACCGCCACATCAATCATCGTTATGCTTACAGACCATATTAAGGCAGTTGCCAGAGCAAAAATCACGCCTTTAACCAGAACCTTCTTCTGCATTTCCGCTGCATCTGCCTCTTTTCTGCTCAAAAGCCAAATTCCAAAGACTATCATGGCTGCGCCAAAAATTGTTGGCCAAGTAACTTGTTCTCCTATCAGAAAAACAGTCCACAAAAGGTTGAACAATGGATAGGTGCATGTTATTGGCACGGCACGCGCGACTCCTACGAGCTTCAAACTTGCCATGTATAAAGTGTCGCCGAATCCTAATCCAATTATGCCACTGACACATGCAAGTATTAACGCGTAGCTTGGTAAAGCTGATAAAACTCCAAGTTTGCCGACAACCGCTAAAAACAAGAGCAAAAAGGCGCTAGTGCAAGCAAGTCTTATGATGTTTGCTGAGATTGGTTTAACCTTTAACAGTGCCTCTTTGTAGAGGACAGCAGAGACAGTCCAGCAAATCGCTGCGCCTAAAGCTGCAAGTTCACCGATCATTTTTTCACACAATTTTCCAAAGGTTTTTGAGTGACAGTTCTTGCTTGAATCATTAAATATATAATATTTACAATTAAAAGGTTGGACGGCGATGAGTAAGTGAATGTTTATTGGGACAATGAAGTTTCAAAGAGATTTCGCGAACTCCAAATCGGCATAGGCATAATCAACAAAGTGCACGTAGAAAAGGAAAACCAACCGATTAAAGCGCTTAAAGAAGTTGTTTATGAAGAAGCCAAAGCCAAATACAAAATTGAAACGTTAAAGGATAACGAAACCGTCAGAGCCTACAGAGACTTCTATTGGAAACTTGACATAGACCCAACCAAAACAAGACCTTCCGGCGAGGCTCTTCTCAGAAGAGTTTTGCATGGCGACGAACTTCCAACAATATCCACAGTCGTAGACGCCTATAATTTAGCTTCAATGAAAACAATAGTTCCCATAAGCGGGTTTGATAAAGAAAAACTGAACTTGCCACTTGTTATTCGATTTGCAGAAAATGGTGAAGCTTTCACGGGAATCGGAATGACAAAACCTCTAGCTTTAACGGGTAACATGCTGATTTTGGCTGATCAAAAGCAGGTTTTATGCATTTATCCTCATCGCGACTCTGACTTTACAAAGATTACTGAAAAAACGCGAAACGTCTTGATGGTTGCTTATGGGGCTCCGGGAATTAGTGAATGGCAACTAAAAGAGGCGGTGGAAACTACACTTTCATACATTAGACAAGTTGCTGGTGGCGAGATAGAAATGATAAAAGTTTTTAGCTCAACACGCGAGTAGAGGGTGGTGTTTAATGTGTCCTTTCGCTTTAGAATAGAACAATCTGCAAAGGAAAAGGAATCTCCAATTATTTTAGCCTTGGACTTCCCGTTCGAAAAACTCGAGAACCGCGAGAAACTTTTCAAGAAAGCGGAACATGTTTTGAACACTGTTCACCCATACATCTGCGCAGTTAAGTTTAATCATCACCTAGTTCTTCCACTCGGCGTCTTCAACGGCGTTCAAAAACTCGTTAAGAAAGCTCACAATTTGGGTTTAGTGACAATAATGGATTGCAAAGTGAACGACATAGGTGCAACAAATGAGACGATAGCTGAATATTATTATGCGGCAGGCTTTGATGCTTTAATCGCTAATCCTTTCGTTGGATGGGAAGAAGGTTTAAAACCAATCTTTGATGTTGCTCGTAAACAGCAGCGCGGCGTAATTCTTCTTGTTTATATGAGTCACAAAGGCGCAAAAGAAGGCTATGGGCAAACAATTATAGACGCTGAAACTGGAGAGAAAGTGCCTCAATATGTTTCTTTTGCGAAAAAAGCCTTAAAAATGAATGCTGATGGTGTGGTGGTTGGTGCGACATACCCTGAGAAGATACGAGAAGTGTATTCAATACTTGGTAATCAAACACCAATTTACTCGCCTGGAATAGGTGCACAAGGTGGTGAAATAAAATCTGCTTTGAATGCGGGAGCCCGCTATCTCATTGTTGGAAGAGCGATAGTGCAGTCGGACAAGCCTGCAGAAACCGCAGAGCAAATAAAAGATTTAGCAAAACGTTGAATGTCCCATAGTTTTTCAAGGGATGAGCGAATATGTTGCTAAAGATGCTGCATATAACAATGCAATTATTCCAATCAAGTTTATGAACACATCTAATGACGGACCCGCTGCGTCCTTTAGCGAATCGCCAACTGTGTCTCCGATAACTGCTGCTGTGTGTGCGGGTGTTCCTTTGCCGCCGAGATTGCCTGCTTCGATGAATTTTTTGGCGTTGTCCCATGCTGCGCCGCCAATAGACATGAAAATGGCGAGAGGAAGCATTGTTACGAGGTTTCCGACTATTAAGCCGCCCATTGCTTCTTTGCCCAGCAAAAGTCCTATCATTAGAGGAATCGCCACAGACAGTAATGCTGGAAGTAGCATGCCTCTTAGCGCTGCTTTTGTGCTGATGTCTATGCATCTGGCGTAGTTGGGCTTAGCTTCTCCATTAGCTAATCCAAAGTTTTCACTGAATTGCTTGCGCACTTCTCTAATCATGCTGTAAGCCGCGTTTCCAACTGCCTTAATTATTAATGAACAGAACACGAAGGATAACATTCCGCCTATTAGCATTCCAGTTATCACAGAAGGCTTCATCACATCTATTGTTTGAAGTTGCGCTGCTTTAATGTAAGCTGAGAATAAAGCAATTTGGGCTAATGCTGATGTGCCTATGGCGTAGACTTTGCAAACCGCTTTAGTTACGTTACCAACAGAATCCAGCGCATCCACAACTTTATGTTCTTCTTGGCTTGAGTTTGTCATTTCAATCATGCCGTGGGCGTTGTCTACGATTGGTCCATAAGAAGACATGGCGATGAACGTGGCTGTTATAGACAGAAAACCAACCGCCACCAAAGCTATGCCATACAAACCTTCAAAATAATAGGCAATCATCACTGCCGCAGAAAAGACCACGATTGGAAAAGTTATACTTTCAAAACTTAAAGAAAGCCCCATCAAAATATTAGTGGCTGGACCGGTTTTTGAAGCTCTCGCTATGGCTTTTACAGGCGATTTACTTGGTGAAGTGTAGCGTTCAGTCAGCCACGCAAGCAAAACAACTGCTACGACTCCAGTGATTGTGGCATAAAAAGCGCTGAACCTGTTAAAAATTGTCCATGCTGCAAAGGCTGAGGCAATGCTGACTAAAACGGCTGCCACGTACATGCCCTTGTCCATGGCTTGTCTTGCGTCTCCACTCTTTGTTCTAATAAAAAGCGACCCCACCATTGACGCGAAAATTCCTGCTCCCAGAACTATCAAGGGATAGATTAAGCCTTCATTTCCGTAGACTGTTATGCCGAGAATCATGGTAGCAACTAGTGTACATACGTAAGATTGGAAAACGTCTGTGCCAGTGCCAGCGATGTCTCCTACGTTGTCTCCTACTTGGTCTGCGATGACTGCGGGGTTTCGAGCATCGTCTTCTGGGAAACCCATTTCCACTTTACCCGCTAAGTCAGCGCCCATATCAGCTGCTTTTGTGTATATTCCTCCACCCACTCTTGCGAATAAGCCGATGAGGCTGGCGCCGAATCCTAAACCAACGAGGAGTATTGGGTCGCCAAGCAAGAAGTAAAGGGCGCTAACTCCAAGTAAGCCTAACCCGGTGAGAGAAAGTCCGACGATGGTGCCGCTGTGTGAAGCGGTTTCAAGGGCTTCTTTGAAGCCGTGTTTGGCTGCGTCGGCTGTTTTAACGTTAGCGCGAATGGCGATTATGACGCCTATGTATGCTGAAAGTGCGGAAAAGAACGCGCCGACGGCGAATGTTAGGGCGACGAAAACGCCAAAAGCTAAAGAGATGAGTGCTGTCAAAACTGCGCCGACAACAGCAACGGTTTTGAATTGACGGTTAAGATAAGCAGTAGCGCCTATTTTGATTGTGTTAGAAATCTCAACCATGCTTGATGTGCCGTTGGGTTTCTTTAGCATGCGGTAGGCTCTGTAAATGGCAAAGATTACCGCTGAAAGCCCGGCAACTGGGGCTATCAATGTAAGATTCAAGTCGCTTGTTCTCCTTTATTGTGTTTTGTTGGCTAATTGTGTTCTACCACCTAACTAACCAATTCCAACACAGAACACAGTATCTTACCTTTAAACTTTACGATTTCATCCTTCATAAACAACTAGTAAACGCAAAACAACGCTATAATTTAACGAAAATGTGGGAAAAGGGCAGTTTTACCTTTCTCTTCTTTCCCAAAGTTCTTTTTTGAGCAAATCTCTAACCGCTGACCGTATGGCTGAACTTCTGCTCGGATACATGTTTGCTCTCACAAGCTCATCTAACCCTTCAAGGTAAGCTTCCGGTAATAGAACCGTTACTAGTTTCATGTTTCTTCCCCCAAACATGTTATGCATATAACATGCAGTAAATATAAGATTTGAGTCGAACTTCAAAACTTCAAATGGTTTCTCTAGTGTTCCGTATCTCTTTCATCGTGTTTTGGAATGTCTTGCCTATGTCTTCGAGATAAATTGTGCGGCGTCGGATTCCCTGCTGGACCGTTCCTGCAGCAATAAAAAACGCGCCTAACACATCGCTTATTGTTGGGTCGGGAAACGCGATTAATGCTAAACCAATTTTTATGAGTGTTGAATTGTTTTTTTGCCGCCACAGTTTCTTTGCGTCTCTCACTTCTCCAACAGCACTTTTCAAGTATCTTGCTAGGTCCACATAGTCTTTGCTCAACTCATTCGCGGCATTTGCCAAAGTCTTTGCTTCATCGGGCTTCATTGAAATCACACCTAGGCTTCTTATATAGAATCATTTTAACAAAAAAACTTTAATTCTCAAAAAGTGTCCATTTGCGCCTCTTTTTCTCTCGTAACAACAAGCTCTTTTAAATGATAGTTTGAATTTTCCACATTTGTCTTTGATGTTTTTATTGTTTAATGAGTATGATGCGCGCAGAAGCATGGAGCTTTGTGTCAAAATTATTATCTATTAACCTAAATAGTCAAAAATTGCTTGGTGCTTTGGCAAATGTATAAATTGTGAAAGCACAAATCAATTAGCAATTTAGAAGGAGTGCTGGTTACATTGGAGATGTTTGACCCTAAAAAATTCGTTGAAACCGAAATTGATGCGGCAAAGAAAAAAATTGGCAACGAAAAAGCTTTAGTAGCTGTGTCTGGCGGCGTTGACAGTTCAACATGCGCCGTACTAACGCATAGAGCGATAGGCGAAAACCTTGTCTGCGTGATATTGGATGACGCTTTCATGCGAGAAGGCGAACCCGAACACGTAGCAGAAATTTTGTCTAAACCGCCTCTAAACGTTCCAACAAAAATTGTCAATGTACGCGAACGCTTCTTGCAAGCAATGAAAGGCTTGAGGGATGCGGAAGAAAAGCGCAAGATGTTCCGCGAAACCTTCTATCAAGTTTTAGGCGAAACCGCCAAAAAAGAAGGCTGCAATGTTCTTGTGCAAGGCACGATACGCGCAGACATAATAGAAACCGTTGGCGGCGTGAAAACGCAACATAACGTTCTGGAGCAAATGGGCATAAACCCCATGGAACGCTACGGCTTCAAAGTTGTGGAGCCTCTTGTAACGTTATTGAAGGAGCAAGTTAGAATGGTTGCGAGACATCTTGGACTGCCGTCTGAGCTTTCTGAGCGCCAACCATTTCCTGGACCTGGCTTGTCGGTGCGTGTTGTTGGAGAAATTCGACCTGACAAATTGGAGACTCTGCGGAAGGCTACAGCAATCGTGGAACGTGAGTTAGCCAAGCATAAGCCCAGCCAATACTTTGCCGTGATAGTTGACAATGAAGAAGTTTTTGAGGCTTCAAAAAGTGCGCGCATTCAAGAGACTGTTGCGCGTTTTCTTAATGTTCCATCCAGAAATGTTCACGTGAAAATTTTCAGAGACAAAGCTACCGGCGTGGAGGGCGGAAAGAGGCGCTACGGCGAAGTAGCTGGTGTGAAGGTTGAAACAATGAATGGAAAGGTTCACCAAACAGCTATTCAGCACATAGTTGCTCTTCAAGCGAAGATAATTACTGAAAACCCAACAGTTGCAAGAGTTTTCTATACAGTGAAAGACTTGGCTGAGAAAAAACCATACGTGATAGGCATAAGGTCTGTGCAAACTAAAGATTTCTTGAAAGCGCAAGTTTCAGACGTCTCATGGGCCACGTTGAATAAAATCGCGGAAGAAACAATCAGCAAATGTGCGGATGTGTCAACCATTTATTATGACGTCACTCCTAAACCGCCAGCAACAATCGAAATGGAATAGGCTTTATCCGAAAGCGTAAATACCAAGCCTTAATACTTTTTCTTGTTGATGATTTGTTATGTTCCGTGTTAGAGTAAACCGAATCGAGTCCATCCAAGATGTTGACGGAAACCTTGGAAAACGCATTGAACTAATCGAAGAACGTCCAATCCCACGCTTCGTGGTTAGACCACAAACTGAAGAAGCAAAAGTTGTGCAAGACATGCTTCAAGCGTTACAACAGCAACTTCCAATGTTTCCTGCAAGAGGACAGTTTACAGTTCCAAAAATAATATTGTTCCTAACAGAGCAAGAATACGAAAGCCTCGGCATCGATTTCGACGTTAATCAAATCTACGAAGTAGCCCTTGAAAATCAAACAATAAGGTTCAAGAAAAGTGTATGACTTCTTCTCTTATCTGCTTTAAAGCTGAATGTTTCGGGTGAAACGACAGGACAAACATCATTTTTCTTAATGCATCGTAAATTTCTTGCATTGTAGATGCTCCGCCTTTATCACAATACAAAGGTATGGGCTCTTCTTCAGCGTTCTTGTAATAAACGTAAATCGGCGTAAACTTCTCCTCAAAAGTGACAACCTCCACATCAAGCCGTAACTGTTTAGCCATTTTCTCTGCTGCGACGCTCACAGACTTCAACCGTTCCCCGTAAGACATGTCACTTGAAGCATAAACCAGCAGTTTCCCATTATGATTTGCGAACATAACAGACCAACACAAAAACCACTTTCGCCAAGATGTCTTTTAAAGCAACTGCAGAAGCGACATAGTCAAACAGCAGAGAGAGTTAAGTTAAAGTGAAAATCCTAAACCATAATTAAAAATGCGTAAAACGGTGAATCCATGAAAACCAGAGCCCACGTAATCATAAGCGGCAGAGTGCAAGGCGTATTCTTCCGGTCAGAAACGCAACATGAAGCCAGAAAATACAGCGTAAAAGGCTGGGTTCGCAATCTGCCAGACGGTAGAGTCGAAGCTGTTTTTGAAGGCGAAGAAGAAAATGTGAAAAAGCTCATTGAATTTTGCAAGCGTGGACCGCCAAGCGCAAGAGTAACAGAAGTGAATGTTGTCTGGGAGGATTACACTGGTGAATTCAAGAATTTCGAAATAAGATATGGCTATGGCTTCTAACTCTACCTTAATAAGAGTGATAATGAATTTTGTGAGGGTGTGCGTGAAAATAATTGAAAGCAAAAGAGATACTCGTAGTAAATGATGATGGCGTGCACTCGCTTGGGTTGTTGGTTCTGAAAAAGAAAATGGACGAACTGGGCAAGGTTTCTGTTGTCGCTCCAGAAAAGGAACGAAGCGGCATGGGTAAAGCGGTCTCAACATGCCTAATCGAAGTCAAAGAGACACTACTTGCTGACGGCGCAAAAGCATATGCTATCAGCGGGACACCTGCGGACGCTTGTTTGCTTGCGCTCTTTAAGATTCTGCATAATCCTCCAAACCTTGTGGTGTCCGGAATAAACCTGGGTCCAAACCTTGGAATAGATGATTTGTTAACTTCTGGAACCTTAGGCGCGGCATTGGAAGCAGCAATCCACGGAATCCCCGCCATCGCAGTCTCCTATAGCCTAAAAAGAATAACGGACAGTGAAGGAAAAGTGCACGCAAATGTACACATGGAAAGCCTAGAGTTTTGTGCAGAATTAGCCAAGCAAACTGCAGAGTACGTATTAGCGAATGGAATGCCCAAGGATGTTGACGTGATTTCCATTAACGTTCCAGAAAACCCCACATCCAGAACCGTTAAAGTTACAAGCCTTTCATACAAGGGCTACACGGACATTTTCACCGAAAAAGCTGGCGGATACCAAATTCGCGGATGGTTTCTCGAAGATTACCCATGCGACGAAGCAGGAACAGACGCACATACAATCAGAGAAAATAATTACGCTTCTATCACACCGATAAAATTGAATTTTACACACCAGAAGAGAAACATGAAAGAGCTTGCTAAATTCTTGAACGAAAGAAGCTACGACGTGATTTTTTAAGTTCTCTTCTTTGGCACTCTGAAATGCGAGCCTTTTCCAGCGCTTACGTAGTCTCCGCCTATCCCACGCACTATGGAAGCAATCTTCGCAAAGTTTTCAGAGCCCAAAAATTGCCGAGGCTTTATCATTATGTAGTCTTCTTTCTCCTCAAAATTCAAAAGTCCCTCTAAATCTTCTGGAAACATCATTTTTATGTCCTCTACGGCTTTCATGCGTTCCGGGGTTCTCGGCATCCCGGGTATAGGCGTAGGTGTAAGCGCTGGTGTGGGGGGTGTTACTGGTTGAGGAAGCTGGGAAACTGCTATGGATTTTAGAGAAATTGAAACTTGCCTTAAGTCTTCAGCAACTCGGTTTAAAATCACTAGGAGTTCGTCAATTCTTTCCACGAGCTTTTCCAGCGTTTGTTTCTGTTCACTCATACGCGTTCTCCTTTCCAAATCCTTAATACTTAACTCATTTATTAATTGTTTTTGACGCCTTGATAAAACAGCAAAATTTCATGCATAAACAATGAGGGAGCGCTCATAACCCGTGATTGAAATTAACGGGAGCCAAAAAAGCGGAAGCGGAACCATTCTCAGATTGTCTGTTGCTCTAGCCGCCATTCTCGGGCAACCCTTGCACATTTACAATATTAGGCAGAACAGACCGCAGCCTGGTTTGAGACCGCAGCATTTAGAAGCGGTTTTGACTGCTGCGAGACTCTGCGACGCCGAGCTTAAAGGAGCAGAGCTTAATTCACGCGAGCTTTGGTTTAATCCTAAAAAAGTGAAAGGCGGAAAAATGGAAGCTGAAATTGGCACGGCTGGAAGCATTCCAATGCTTCTCTTAACCGTGCTACCTATCTGTGTTTTCGCAGAAAAACCCGTGCATTTGCATGTGACAAAGGGCGGAACAGACGTTTCGCATGCTCCGACTGTCAATTATATGCGGTTTGTGTTTTTGCCAGCGCTCAAGCATATGGGAATAGACGCGTTCTTAACGGTTCAGAAGTATGGGTATTACCCGAAAGGAATGGGCGAAGTAACCGTAAATGTTGAGCCATGCAAATCTTTGAAGCCTTTCTATGAGGAAAATTTTGGTAAAATTAAAGCCATCCGAGGAGTTTCGGTTTGCACATTTCTCGCGGAGAGAAAGGTTGCTGAGCGTCAAGCAAAAGCGGCAAATGACTACTTGAGGGAAAAAGGGTACACAGCAGACATTCAAATAGTCAACGACAAATCTAACCCTCTACAGAAAGGCAGTTCGCTAGTTTTATGGGCGGAAACAGACACAAACGTGTACGTTGGTGCTGACGCAATCGGCGAGCTAAGAAAGACAAGTGAGGCTGTTGGAAGAGAAGCTGCTGAAAAGCTCTACGTGGAAGTTGCCGCAAAGCCAACTGTTGACGTTCACTTGGCTGACATGTTAATTCCATACATGGCATTAGCAAAAGGCAAATCCGCCTACTTAACACGCGCAGTTTCTGATCATTTAGAAACAAACATTTGGCTTGCTGAGAAAATTTTAGGCGTAAAATTCAACGTGCAAAAAGCAAACTGGCTTTACAAGGTTGAGAAGGTTGGCTAACACTATGAAAGCGAAGGTTCGAGGAATTTACTCGACTGCTCTTACAAAACTGCTCTTAGACAACGGCTTCGAAATAGCTCAGCCTTCTCCAGCTATAAAGAAACGGTTTGAACTTGTAGATGATGTTTCGCTGCCGGACCTGAAGATAAAGGACAGATATGATTTGCAAGGTGTCAGAGTTCTCGGCGCGTGCGAAGCGGTTAACAAGTTTCACGCCATCTTGCAGTCTACTTTTAGCGATGTCCTAACGCGGAAATGGCATGTTAACGTCGACGGAATCTACAAGGGAACCATTACAGACTCAAACGAATACGCTGTCTACGTTGACATCGGCAACAACATAATCGGTAAGCTTCCAAAAAACGAAATTGTCAACGAAGACAACAAGCAAATAATTGTTCAAGTTGAAAGAAAAAAATTGGGCACAAAACAACCAATCTTAACCACAAAACTGAAAATTGTTGGCACCTACGCAATTCTACTGCAAAACGGCAAAATCGGTGTAAGCCTTAAAATTCAAGATTTAAAACGACGGACAGAACTTTACGAGTTAGGAAAAACGCTTGCACCAAAGGGTTGGGGGATTATTTGGCGTAGCGCCTCTGAGAATCAGCAAAAAGAAGCGCTTGAGAAAGAAATAACGGAGTTAGTGGAGAAGGTTAAAATCTTAAATGAAAAGGCATCCTCCACTGAGGCTCCTTCACTTTTGGTTGAAGGCTCATGTTTCATGGATGTGGAGTTTCCATACTCTTCCAAAAAGATTTTAGACAAATTAAGAGGCTATTCCGCTTCGACTTTGGAAGGGCACCACTTTTACAAGAGTTGTGGAGGCGAAATCGCGGCTGGTTTGGAGTTGTCTGAGAAACTTTTGGAAAAAGGGCAATCCAGAAGTGATGTTGAAGAGTTATTCAAAGAGCAGGTCTGCAGCAAGTTTCCGGAAGAAGGCTCCAATGTGGATATTGAGCATGTCAAGCTTAGCGGCATCGTCTTCCATTTAGGACAAGCGACGATAGAAAGCTTAGACCAAGAGCGAATAAAGTATAGCAGGACGATGCGAAGTGACGGTTTCTATGACGGGTTAGGCGTTAGAAAGGAAGCTGGAGATAAGGCAATAAGTGAAACCAAAATTGGCGAATGGTGCATAACAACGAAGTATTTCTCGACTGACGGAGAGTGGAAGGGCACCTACATAAACCTGAACACGCCTGTTGAAGTTTATCCCAACGCGTTACGCTATGTGGATTTGGAAGTTGACGTTTGCATCCATCCAGACGGCACAATTAAAGTTTTAGACATGGAAAAACTTGAAAAAGCCCATGAAAAAGGCATCATAAGTAAAAAACTGTTCGAAACAGTTAAGGAAATGGCTGAAAGAATTGAACGAAACTGTGACGTTAACAAAATGAAGGTTCCGTGAGTTTATGCCTAAACAGGCTTTATGCATTAAAGTTCCTAAAGTTCACGGTGAAGAAGCTATAGTTCTTTCCAACAAGCTAAAAATTGTGGATATGCAGCTGGAAATTCAAAGAACCACTGAATTCATTTACATTCCACTTGCTCGTGAACTATCGAAAAACGAGCTAAAAACGCTTCAAGAAAAAATTCCAACCGTTGAAATTCAAACTTACACGTTTCCCGAAAGGAAAACGCCGCTAGTTTCATTCTTTGAGTTGCTTCAAGACAAGCTTCCACCACATTTGTTGGCCAGCTTGCCACGTGCGATAGATTTCGTTGGCGACATTGCCATCATTGAGATTCCGCCCGAGCTTGAGGCATACAAGAGCGTTATTGGCGAAGCAATTCTTGAGGCGCATAAAAATGTGCGAACTGTGCTTGCTAAAGCTGGCGCTGTGAGTGGAACATATCGTCTGAGAGAGTTTTCGGTGATTGCTGGAGAACCCAAAACTGAGACAATTCATAAGGAACATGGCTGTCAGTTTCGTGTGGATTTGGCTAAGGCGTATTTTTCTCCAAGGCTCTCTTATGAGCATAAAAGAGTTGCGTCACTTGTCATGGAAGGCGAGACTGTTGTGGATTTGTTTGCTGGTGTTGGACCATTTGCGATATTGATTGCGAAAACTCTTGGGAATGTGAAAGTTTACGCTGTGGATGTGAATCCTTTTGCGGTTGAGTTTTTACGTGAGAATGTTAGGCTTAACCGCGTAATAGGTAAAGTCTACCCAATGCTTGGTGATGCGAGACAAGTGGTTGAGGAAAAACTTGCGGGATTAGCCGACCGTGTCATCATGAACTTGCCGGAAAAAGCAATAGAATACGTGGACGTGGCATGCAAGACGTTGAAGCCAGAAGGTGGCGCAATACATTTTTACAGTTTCATCAACGCTTCTGACTCGCCAGAAAGCATGAAACTACGCTTCTTAGAGGCTGTTCAAAAATGCGGAAGAAAAGTGGAAAAAATGCTTTTTACGCGGCTTGTCAGAGAAACAGCGCCGTATGAATGGCAAGCAGTGATAGACGCAAAAATACGTTAGATTACCAATTTTAGTGTAATTCTCACTTTTTGTTTTGGATTTTTCAGTTTTTCCACAAGCTTTCGCGACAAGCCGCATGCTGCTTTATCCGCTTGTATCGCCAATGTTCGGTTACAAATATAGTTGCTTTTTCTTATGACCATGTCCGTTGGATGGGTTAAAATTAGTTTCGGGTTTCCAAAGGCAGTGACCATGTCAGCAATGTCTCCGGCTTCAATCAGAATCGTCAGCTTTGCATTATTTTGCCGCAGTCTTTTCTTAAACTCTGAAGATAGGTCAGCTAAGGCTTTGTTTGCTGAAACTGCAATGATGCAGTCGCCTCTTCTTGATAATTCCTTTTCCTTAGTAACTTCCAATGTTGTCGTATGTGTAGCCTGTACGTTTTCGTGTCCACGAGCAAGAATAATTTCAGTTATTTCCATAAAACATGACTCTTCGCTATTCAAGAACTTCTATCGAGTCGACTTTTCCATCTCCATCCAAATCGAAGCCTTGAATAACCGTGGCGAAAGTGTCCTCGCCATGATAGTTTTTCAAGGTTTTCTTCCAGAAATTTGTCAAAGCTAAAACGCATGCTTTTGTGCCTACTGCTTTGTTTCCAGCTAAAACAATAATGCGTTTGGTGCTGTCCCATGGGTTCACGATTTTTGCTATCAATCCAACCGCGTCTGCAGTGTAAACATTAGATGTTTTCTTTGAAACTAAACCGCCAAACAAAAAGCCTTGCGCGGACGGTTGCATGTTAAACCTTATCGGCAGATGCCCATTCAACTCCTGTGTCAAAAGGTTCGTTCCGGGTCCGCCAACTAGAATCATATTGTTTTTCTCTTCTTTTTCAGCTTTTACATCCACATCCAATTTTATTGCGAATTCTTCTGGCAATCTTGCGAATTGTCCCAAAAAGAATGTTAAGTGGGAAGCATAATGTCCGTCTCTCGCGCTTGTTTTGAATGGTCCGTGAGGCATTGGGCTGCCTACAACGATTTTTCCTTCGAAAGTTTCGTCTTCTTTGATGAATTCTTTGAAGAATTTTCGAACTTGTTCGTTCATACTTGATAGTGAAAGCCTCTTTATTGGTTTGTACTCTTGCGGAAGTTCTATTCCAAACGCTGGCGAAACGGTCTTGTAGTATTTTGCTATGGCGCCTTTCTTTTCTTCTTCTCTCGCGACGGTTATGGCTCCAGCCTTTGCCAATTTTCTTATGTGATAGTAGGCTTTCTGTTCGTGTATGCCCAATTTTTTTGCTATCTCAAGCGGGTACATCTCACTTTCAGAAAGCAAAACCAGAATTTTCCAGCTAAGCTTGTTAAGCATCATTTTCAGCTTTTGTGGGTCTTCAACTATTGCGATTTCTTTAACTTTTTGTGTTTTGTCTTCTTCGTGAAGAAGCAGTTTTTTATTCATAGTCTTTCATGTGGATAAAGCTTAATCTATTATTAAAATTTTTATTACGGTAGCTGAATAGTCTATTCAACACCTTGCGCTGATAAGCTTAGCAGAGTATGTTCAAAATGATTGGTTGCTACGTCACCGGGATGCTTCCGAGACCAAAAGAGCTTGTGGAACTTACGAGAGCCTACGAGAGAGGAAAGGCTGGCGAAAGAGAACTTGAAACTGCTTTTGAGGACGCCACTTTGAAGGCAATAAAAGTGCAATCTTCTGCGGGGTTCGCCTACATAACCGATGGAATGCTCAAGTGGCAAGACTTGCTTCGACCTTTCACTGAAAATCTTGCTGGAGTAGCTGTTGGAAGTCTATCCAGATGGTTTAACAACAACACGTTTTACAGAAAACCCGTAATAGTAGATGAACTGAGACGCGAAAAGAACATAATCCAAAATTCAAGCTACATCCAACTCTTGCCTAAAAACATCCCTTGGAAAGCAATTCTGCCCGCACCATACACCTTTGCTCAGCTTTCTGAAAACAAGTTTTACAAAAGCAACGAGGAACTTATGTTCACATATGCAAAAATATTGAATGATGAAATCAAGAGTTTAGTCAAACTAGGCTTTAAGTATGTTCAATTAAGCGACCCCGCTTTAGTTTATAAGCCCTTCAATCAGTCTGTTTCAAAAGATAAGATAAAGACAGTAAGCGAAGCATTGAAAGTCGCCTTAGATGGCGTGCAAATAAAGACTTGTCTCCAAACGTTTTTCGGAGATTTCTGTGAAATTCTGCCTGAAGCCTTGGATTTCCCTGTTGACCACTTGGGGATAGACTTGTACGAAACAGACCTTAACAAGCTAAAAGATTACAGTTTTGACAAAGGCATCGCTTTGGGCTTAGTTGATGCTCGAAACTCGCTAGTTGAAGAAGCGGATAACCTAATTGAATCCGTAAAAGAAATAGTTGAATCCTTGCATGGCTCAAAACAGAAGGACATTTTTGTTTGTCCAAACTGTGATTTAGAATTTCTGCCATGGGAGAGAGCACAAGAAAAGATACGTCTTATCGGCAGCGTGGCTAAACGTTTGAGAGAGGAGCTTAATGAATAAACTTTTTCCCACACAAGAAGTTGGCAGCCTCGCTAAGCCATCATGGAGAGTAAAAGCCTACAGAGGGCTGTCACTATCAAAGGAGGATTTAGCTGAGGCTGTAAAATGGGGAAGAAGACTAGGCATTGCAGATGCGGATGTTCTTGTTAAACTGTTAACCGAAAAAGATTCTCGTCAAAAACGAAAGGCTGTTCTGGAGTGGTCTGCAAGATACGCCATTAAACTTTTCGAAAAAGCAGGCTTAGACGTTTATTATGATGGGGAACAATGGCGCTCAGAAATGTATGAACACATAATTAGAAACGTGATGGGTTTCGAGTTTTTAGGTCACGTGAAATCTTTTGATTACCGCTACTTCAACAAAGCAGCATGCACAAGCAAACCAAAATATGTAAAACCCTTCTATGTTGACGAATTCCTATTCACCAAACAAAACGCAAACGGAAAAGTAAAAGTTCCTTTCACTGGACCTTACACGCTTGTCGATTGGACATTCAACGAATATTACGAAAAGAAGCTCCGTGGAAAAGTTAAAGATTTCCGGCGAAGAAAACTTGAAGCCAAGCGGGAGTTTCTTTTTGATTTGGTTGATGAGGTTGTCCGGCCAGAAATAAGCAATTTAGTAGATGCTGGTGCAGAGTGGATTCAAATCGACGAGCCTGCAGCGACAACAAACCCAACCGAAGAAGAGATGGAACTGTTTGTGGAATCCTTCAATGCGACCGTAAAAGGCTTCAACTGCACTTTTAGCTTGCACAATTGCTACAGCAACTATCAAATCCTCGCTAAATACGCTTGTGAATTACGAAATTGTAGCCAGCTGACTCTCGAATTTGCGAACAGAGATAACCAACAAATTGGAGATGCAAGAATAGGCTATAAAGAACTGAAACTGTTCGAGGAACACGGGTTCCGTGGGAAATACGGTGTAGGCGTAGTAGATGTTCACACAGACTTTATCGAGCCACCGGAGCTTGTTAGAGACAGAATATTACATGCCGCTAACGTTGTTGGCGATCCGAGCAGAATATGCGCCAGTACAGACTGTGGTTTAAGAACAAGAAAGTGGGAAGTAGCCTTTCAAAAACTGAAAAATCTGGTTCAGGGCGCTGAAATGGCGCGAAAAACGTTGAAATAAAACTGGTTTATTATAAAAAATTTGTTAATGGTCTCATTAAAGTAAAAGCAGAATTCCTACCGTTTCATGGAAAATGCTTTCAAAAAATTTTTAGAACTCGAATTTTTCTTTCAAAAAAGCTTATTACTGCAGAAAAGCCTTGAATACGGCTCAGCAAAGTCAAAAATTAAACGATGAGGTTCAAAGATGTGTGGAATCTTCGGGTGCATCTTAAAAAATGGAAACGCAGCGCCAGTAATTCATGAAGCTTTGAAAAGGCTTGAATATCGAGGATACGACTCCGTGGGCGAAGCAACAGTACATGACGGCAAACTCTACATAAAAAAAGACCAGGGAAAAATAGACGAAGTTCACAAAACGCGCAACTTGGACGATTTGCCTGGAAACCTCGGCATCGGACACACACGATGGGCGACGCACGGCGCGCCCTTAGAGGTAAATGCGCATCCACACGTGGATTGCAGCGGACAAATTGCCCTCGTCCATAATGGTATTATAGAAAATTTCGCTGAGTTAAAGGCTGAGTTAGAGGGGTTAGGTCATGTTTTTAAATCTAGAACCGACACGGAAGTGATTGTCCATCTTATCGAACAAGTCTTGAAAAATAATCCCTCTTTGGGTCTTGCTGACGCAGTTCTCGAAGCAACAAAAAGACTTGACGGCTCATACGCAATAGCCGTGGTTTCAACAAAAGAACCAAACAAAATAGTATGCGCCAGACACGAAAGCCCACTCGTCGTCGGCGTAAACGAAAACGCAATTTACTGTGCCTCTGACATTCCCGCGTTTCTGCCATTAACCAACAAAGCTGTCATAATCAATGACGGAGAGCTTGTCACTCTTTCGCTTGAGGGCTACGAAATAAAGAAAATCGCCGACGCAAGCTTTGTTCCGCGAGAGCCAAAAATCATCGATTGGACGCCTGAAATGGCTGTTAAACAAGGTTACCCGCATTTTATGTTGAAGGAAATTCATGAGCAACCAGAAACTTTGCGGAACACGCTTAGACTGCAAGAGCATTATCTTGATTTGATGGCGACTTTCCTAGACCGTGCTCGAGAAGTGTTCCTCGTAGCCTGCGGCACATCCTATCACGCATGCTTAGCCGCATCCTACATGTTCTCCAAACTCGCCTTTCTTGCGACGTACCCCGTTATCGCTTCAGAGTTTGTTGAGCAACATGGCAAATCCGTCAACATCGACAGCACAATATTAGCGGTAAGCCAATCCGGCGAAACAGCAGACACGTTAGCTGCAGTGAACTGCGCACGTCAGAGAGCCGCAACTGTTCTTGGGTTAACTAACGTTATCGGCTCAACTTTGACGCGTGTCTCGCGGGTTTACATTGGACAACAGTCCGGTCCAGAAATAGGCGTGGCGGCAACGAAAACTTTCACATCTCAACTTTCAGTTTTAGCCCAATTAGCTTTGAGGCTTGCAAAGAAAAGAGGAAAAGTTTCTCAGGACGAGATGGACTTTTTGGCTGAAAAGTTGGAGAAGCTACCAGACATTGTTGAAACAATAATTCAAACACAAGAGGAAAAAATAAAGCAAATCGCAAAAAAATACAAAGACGCAAAAACCTTCTTCTTTCTCGGTCGAGGAATAAGCACAGCCACAGCCTATGAGGGAAGACTTAAACTTATGGAAATCGCTTACGTGCCAGCCATAGCTTTTCCAGCGGGCGAAAGCAAACACGGACCAATAAGCCTCGTGGAACAAGGTTTCCCTGTGGTTTTCATATGCCAGAAGGATGAGACGCACAAGACTCTGATTGGCAACATAATGGAAATGAAAGCCAGAGGCGCATCCATAATTGCTGTTGTTGAGGAAGGTGACGACGAAATTAAGAAGTTAGCAGATGATTACATAGAGGTGCCCAAGGGTATTCCTGAGGTTTTGTCGCCGATACCTTTTGTTATTCCGTTGCAGTTGCTTGCGTATTACATGTCGGTTGAAAGGGGACATAACCCGGACATGCCGAGAAACCTTGCAAAATCAGTCACTGTGAAATAACTTTTCACCCAACACCTTTTCTTGAATCAAATAATGTTAAAAGGCTACGCTGCAATTATTCATTTGGTGCCTTTATTTGGAGAGGAAGGACTGGGAAAAACTCATTGATAGCCTTGTGAGAGAGGGCATTCTGCGGTCGCCAAAAGTAATCAAAGCGATGCGTTCTGTGCCGCGGGGGAAATTTCTTCCAGAAAACATGCAGTCTTACAGCGCTGTTGATACGCCGCTTACGATTGGTTTTGGACAGACCGTTTCGGCTCCACACATGGTTTCAATAATGAATGAAGCTCTACAGTTAGAAGTTGGGCATAAAGTGTTGGAGGTTGGAGCGGGAAGCGGATGGCACGCAGCCACGATAGCAGAGATAGTTGCGCCTAAAGATGCGCCAAGAAGCGAGTGGGGTCACGTTTACACAGTCGAAATTGTTCAAGGCTTGGCAGAGTATGCGAGAAAAAATGTTTTGAATGAAGGTTACGGAGACCGCGTGACAATAATTTGCGCTGACGGTTCTTTGGGTTACTCGGAAAAGGCTCCTTACGACAGAGTTCTCGTGACGGCTGCGGCACCTGACGTTCCGAAACCGCTTATTGAACAGTTAAAACCTGGCGGAATCATGCTAATCCCCGTTGGGAGTGCGCACTTATTCCAGACGCTCATGAAAATCACCAAAGGAGTTAATGGAAAGATTAAGGAGGAAAACTTAGGCGGAGTAGCCTTTGTTCCTTTAACAGGAAAGTACGGTCACAAATTCTAACTTGCAGGTTTGAGATTTTTGTGGAAGACATTTGCTGAACAAATACGCAGTTTAAGTGGTAGACTCGGCTTCAAACATGGTTTTCTTGAGTTTTTAGGCTATACCGTAGAGTTAAGTTCTGGCAAAGTTTACGATAAAATAAAAAACATGCACGTAGCTCATCCTGAAACCCTGTATCTTCTGCTTGCACATTATTCTAAGGCTGAACCTATCCCGAAGACTGGTGAACTTGTTAAGTTTAGAAACTTGCCAGGAGGCTACGCGTATGAAGAAGCATTCTTAAGGAAAGCGGTTCACCCAATAACCAAAAGATTTGGAAACCACCCTGAAAGTTTGGTTGGGGCGGCTGAAGTTTTAGGTGGGGTCAAACGCCAGTATGGTGACGTGTCGGTTGAGGTTCCAGCTTTACCTCTTGTTCCTTTGACGTATGTCTTATGGAAAGGCAACGGTGAACTTCAGCCTTCAGCGAGCATATTTTTTGATTCGTCAGCAAGCCACTATTTGCCAACTGAAGACCTTGCGGTTTTGGCTGAGTTGACAACTAAGAGGTTGATGCTTGTCTCAGAGTATGCGAAGTGAAGATTTCAAGTGCAATTTTTAGAATTCCAATTTCTCCTTGTATGCCACCAAATCTAAGAACCCATGTCCGCTAATGTTCATGCATATGACTTTTTCTTGTCCAGCCTTTTCCGCTTTTAATGCTTCGTCTATTCCAGCGCGTACTGCGTAGCTTGATTCTGGCGCTATGAGCCAGCCTTCGGTTTGCAGGAAAATCTTCGCTGCTTCAAAGATTGTTTTTTCGTCTGCTGGATACGCCACAGCCTTCACGATATTGTGGTGTCTTAGGGCGCTGATTAGCGGAGCTGCAGCGTGGTATCTTAAACCGTCAGCTTTTATCGGCACCATGTCAGTTTTGTGTCCTAACGTGTACATTTTTAGCAAAGGCGTATGCTCAGCAACATCGCCAAAGTCATAACGGTATTCGCCTTTGACAAGGTTTGGCGCCGCTTGTGATTGTGCAGCTAAAAACTCACATTCTCGCTTTTTCTGTAAAACTTCGCCTGCAAAAGGCAATGCGATTCCGCCGAAGTTTGAGCCTCCGCCTAGGCATCCAACAATCAAGTCTGGTGAGTCATCGGCAAGTTCAAACTGTTTTATGGCTTCTAATCCAATGATTGATTGATGTAGCAGAACATGGTTGAGAACGGAGCCTAAACAGTAAACACTGTCATTGTGCTTTTCAGCGTATTCCAGTCCTTCTGAAACTGCTATGCCAAGTGACCCTTGATGATTCGAATTTTGCGTCAAAAGTGTTCTTCCAATGCTTGTTTCTTTACTTGGAGAAGCGTGCACTTCTGCGCCTAAGAGTTTCATCAACGTGCGCCGTTCAGTTTTCCAGTCATACACGGCTCGAACCCAAAAGACTACGCATTTGAGACCCATTATTGAAGCGGCATAGGAAAGAGCGCTTCCCCACTGTCCTGCTCCTGTCTCTGTGACTAATGTTGTTTTTCCTTCTTTTGCTGCGTAATACGCTTGTGCCAGCGCTGTGTTTACTTTATGAGAGCCTGTTGGTGACAAGTCTTCGCGTTTGTAGTAAAGTCGCACTTTTTTCAATTTTAAGTATTTTTCTAATCTTTTTGCGCGGTAAAGTGGTCTGGGGCGTCCTGCTTGAATGTATAGTTCTCTTATTTCTTCTGGAATTGGTATCCATGGGTCGGTTGACATTTCTTGTTTTAGGCATTCGTGAACCATTGTTTTTCCAAGGAACTCCATCCTTGAAGGACCCTTTTCTGGTTCTTTCGGTGGAGGCAAAGGTTCTGGCAGATAAGGAATTATGTTGAACCATTTTGTTGGTAATTCATCCACTGGAAGCGAAAATTGATTTTTTTCCAAGAGACTTCACCATTTTTGGAGCAATGCATTATGTTTGGAGAGAAGTTAAAGATTTCTATACTCAATGCCTCAGCCGAACCATTTTTCCAATGTGGTTTTTCCTTTAAGTTTTTTAGCTCCTTCTTGCATTTTTTCCAGAGCTTTTCGCACGCGGTCTTCTGAAAAGTCTCTTTCTCCGCAGATGAAGCTTACTATGCCTTCAATGTCTGGTTCCTTCCATTCTATTTTGTAATTCTCCGTCACTTTTGGATGTAGAAAAATCTCCCTAATTCTTTGAGGTTCAACTGGAAAATTCGCGTTTTTAAGATGTGGCATTGCGTTCTCTATGTTTCCATGTTCTTTTATCAGTTTTAAGGCAGTTTTTGGTCCTAAACCCTCAATGCCGTCTGGATTGAAGTCTGTTCCAATCAGTATTCCCACGTCAACTAATTGCTCATATGTTATTCCACATTCTTTTAGGACACTTTCGAGCTCAACCACTTCAGGAATAACTTCAATGTAGATGTTTTTGCTTGGAAGTTTTCTCCGACCAGAAATTGTCACGTTTCTCACAAGCCTTGGAGCACCAAAAAGTAAGCTGTCATAGTCTTGGCTTGCGCAGTAATCAGCGTCGCCGCGTTTTGCCAAAAACGCCGCTTGTGCTTCTCCCTCGCTAGGCGCTTGAATCCATGGGATTCCCATTAAATCTAAGAGTTTTTTGCTGTCTTCTGCCATGTAATCCTTCAGGCGTGATGTTGCTTGCGCGTACATGCGGGCTTCTTCCATTCTGCCTTCACTCAACGCTTTTTCGTACAGCGCCATAGCTTGTTCTTTGACTTTCATGCGTCTCTTTATTTCCACTTCCTTGAGTGCGGGTGGGATTCCGTCGAAAACATAGATTGGTTTTATGCCTAACTCCACGAGGTTGCTTGTTCTGTAAAGTAAACCGCTCAAGTGACTCGTGACTCTTCCGCTGCTGTCTTTCAATGGTGTGCCGTCTGGCTGGCGGATTATGGCTAGAAACTGGTATAACGCATTGTAAGCGTCTATAGCTATGGATTTCCCGGCTAAGTTTTCGAGGCTTATGGTTGCTTTTGGAACGAGGTCGCGGAGGTTTACGCCCAAAAGAATCCCATGAAATATACACATTGAACTATAATAATAAACTTGCGAGGTGAACATAGAAGATATAAGGAAGTCTGACAATTACTGAACCACCACATGAAGGGGTCATGATGACTGAAAAAACCGCGACAATCACTCTAATTACATGCACAAGCTGTGGCAAACCAATCCCGCCCGCAGCGGAAGCCACAAAATTTCTCTGCCCAAACTGCGGCGAAATCCAGATACGCCGTTGCGGAAAATGCAGAAAATTTGGGCGTCCATATAAATGTCCAAAATGCGGTTTCATCGGACCATAATACTGGAGGTTAAAGAATGGGCAGTGTCGTAATCGTTTACAAAATCTTTCCAAAAGAAGTAATTGACAACTTTGACCCGTTGAAAAAGAAAATCGAAAAGACTCTGCCAGAGTTTGCCTCGGTCCGCGGATACGGCGAAGAACCAATAGCCTTCGGCTTAAAAGCACTGCTGGTGCAGATAACCTTTCCAGAAGACAAGACGGGCATACTCGAAGAGCTTGAAAAGAAACTGGAAAGCATGAACGAAATAAGCCAAGTGCAAACTGTCATGGTGCGCAGAACAAGCAGATAACCTTAAACACTTGGTTTAAACATTTATATAGGATTGAAACTTTGTTTCGTGATGTATCCCAATCAACAAATAATGGGAAGGATTCTAATTGAGTGAAGTACAACTACGCGTCGGAGACGCAAGGCAAAGAGACGTTGGAAGAGGCATAGCCCGCGTAGACCAAAAAACAATGCAGAAACTAGGCATAACAGCAGGCGACGTCATAGAAATAGCTGGAAAAAGAACAACTTCCGCCATAGCATGGCCAGCCTACAGCGAAGACCAAAACAGAGACATGATAAGAATAGACGGTTTCACACGCAAAAACGCCGGCGTAGCCATAAACGAATACGTCGTTGTGCGCCCCGCCAAAGTCAAAACTGCACTAAGCATAACCTTGGCGCCAGTGGACATGCGCCTAAACGTGGATGAAGATTTCACTAATTTCGTGAAAAACCGTCTCATGGAAAGAACACTTGTCGAAGGCGACACAACGCTTGTGATGATGCTTGGACACGCCATACCCTTCACAGTAACAAAAACCCGCCCACACGGCATAGTGAAAGTCACATCAGAAACAAAACTCACCATACTAAACGAGCCAGCACCAGAAGGAAAAGGATTACCGCGAACAACATACGAAGACATCGGCGGTTTACACGAAGAGATTCAAAGAGTAAGAGAGATGGTTGAGCTTCCGCTGAGGCATCCGGAGCTTTTCCAAAGACTCGGAATAGAACCGCCGAAAGGCGTTCTGCTTCATGGTCCACCCGGCTGTGGAAAAACGCTATTAGCTAGGGCTGTTGCGAATGAATCAGAAGCAAACTTCTTCTCAATAAACGGACCAGAAATAATGAGCAAGTTCTACGGTGAGTCAGAAGCGCGGCTTAGAGAAATTTTCCAGCAAGCCCAACAGAACGCGCCAAGCATAATATTTATCGACGAGCTTGACGCAATCGCGCCAAAACGTGAAGAAGTCACCGGCGAAGTTGAAAGGCGAGTGGTTGCGCAACTTCTAGCTTTAATGGACGGATTGTCTGGAAGAGGAAACGTCATTGTCATAGGCGCCACCAACCGACCCGGCGCACTCGACCCGGCACTGCGCAGACCTGGCAGATTCGACAGAGAAATCGAAATAGGCGTGCCGGACAAGCAGGGAAGACACGAAATCTTACAGATTCACACCCGTGGAATGCCATTGGCGGAGGATGTTGACCTTAAAAAACTGTCTGAAATGACACATGGCTACACTGGCGCGGACTTAGCAGCGTTATGCCGTGAAACAGCCATGAAAGCCCTACGTAGATACCTGCCGCAAATAAATCTTGAAGAAGAACGCATACCGCCAAGCGTCCTGGAGAAAATGGAAGTTAAAATGGAAGATTTCATGAACGCTTACAAGGAAGTCACGCCCACAGCCATGCGCGAAGTCTACATTGAAGTGCCCACTGTTCACTGGGAAGACATAGGCGGACTAGAAGAAGTAAAACGAGAACTAAAGGAAGCCGTGGAGTGGCCTATGAAAAACCCTGAAATGTTCAAACGCCTCGGCATCAAACCGCCAAAGGGCATACTTCTCTACGGACCGCCAGGCTGTGGAAAGACGCTTTTGGCAAGGGCTGTTGCTACCGAAAGCGAAGCCAACTTCATAACAATTAAAGGTCCAGAGGTTTTCTCAAAGTGGGTTGGCGAATCAGAGAAAGCCATAAGAGAAGTTTTCAGAAAAGCCCGAATGGCAGCGCCTTCAGTCATATTCTTCGACGAAATAGACTCGCTTGTGCCCCGCAGAGGTTTAGGCTTCGCAGACAGCGGCGTTTCAGAACGGGTAATAAGTCAACTCTTAACCGAGATGGATGGAATTGTCGCTTTAGAAGACATTGTTGTTATAGCAGCGACAAACAGACCGGACATTGTGGACCCAGCAGTGCTTCGTCCTGGAAGATTTGACAGACTCATATACGTGCCTGAGCCAGACGAGAAAAGCAGACTGCAAATATTCAAAATCTACACGAAAAACATGCCTTTGGCAAAAGACGTTAACCTATCAGAGCTAGTGGCTATGACAAAGAGTTATTCGGGTGCAGACATAGAGGCTCTCTGCAGAGAAGCCGCCATGCAAGCCTTGCGAAGAGATGTAAATACAAAAGAGGTTGCGATGGTGGACTTTCAAGAAGCAATGAAAAGAACTGGTCCGTCAATAACGCCGGACATGGAGAAATGGTATAAGGGTTTCATGCAGCAAGTTCGGCAAGTTCAGAAGCCTGCCACACCTGTTGCTTAGGAGCGCATAGTTTTGCCGGTTAAAACTTGGAAGACTCATCCCGCCTATTTTGTTCTGTTGGAGATTTTGAAGAAGAAAGGCGCTATGACAGACACGGAGTTGTTTGATGCGTTAAGTGAAGAGTATGAAGATTTGGGCTTTAAGGATTTCAATGAGCTTCTGATGCGGCTGGAAATCGGTGGAAAAATTCGGACGATGTCATTGGCTCGCGGCAAAAGACGGGTTGAGCTTGTAACGTAATCAGTGTGCATTCGATGGAAACAGTTTCAGACGCCATTATTGTTGGAGGTGGACCATGCGGCTCATTTGCGGCTCTAAACTTGGCAAAGCATGGCTTTAACGTTAGAGTTTTTGAAGAACATGAAGAAATTGGCGTTCCATGCCATTGCACTGGGCACTTAAGCATCAAAGGCTTAAGGAATCTAGGACTTTATCCGCTTCCAGATGGGATTATTGAAAATGTTTTTTATGGAGCAAACATTCACTCGCCAAGCGGAAAAACCCTCTCGGTTCGTTTTTCTCAGCCTGTAACATGCATTGTTAACCGTGCTTTATTTGACAAACACATTGCAGAAAAGGCAGAAAATATAGACGCGCAATATTGCCTTAATTCGCAAGTTAAATCGTTAATCGTCAAGGACAATTTTGTAAAGGGTGCATCAGTAAGGCTGAACGGCGAAGTTGACTGTAAGTTTGCGGCTAAAATTATGGTTGACGCAGAGGGAATATCTTCGCGAATTTTGAGGCAAACGGGCTTGCAACCGTTAAACAGAGAAATGCTTGTTAATGCTGTGCAGGCGGAAGTTGAAAACGTTAAAGACGTAGAGCCAGACATGGTTGATGTTTTTCTTGGAAAACACTATGCGCCCGGTTTTTATGCATGGTTGGCTCCGAAGCATGACGGAAAAGCGAAAGTGGGATTAGCAGCGCAAACTGGAAATCCAAAGGAATTTTTGCAAAAACTGATATGCAATCATCCTATTGCGTCTAGGAAATTGCGTGCAGCAAGAATATTGCGAAGCACTTTTCACCCGATATCGCTTGGAGGACCCATTCCGAAGGCATGTTCAAACGGATTTTTAGCTGTCGGTGATGCTGCGTCTCATGTGAAGCCCACAACTGGCGGCGGAGTGATTATGGGAATGAACTGTGCAAGAATTGCCGCAGAAGTAGCACATGAGGCTTTATACGCGGATGATTTTTCATCCAATTTTCTAAGCAAATATCAGAAGCGATGTGAGAAACTTTTAGGTTTTGACATGAAAGCCATGCTTAGAATAAGAAAAATGCTCAATGCGCTGTCTGATAAGAAAATGGATGATGCCATTGGCTTCTGTGCAAAACTAGGTTTGGATAAAACTTTTCGAAATGTTGAAGACATAGATTTTCAAGGACAAGCGCTTATACATGCTTTGCGGAGTCCACGGATTCTCTCGACTCTTTTCTACCTATTCTTTTTACACTTATCTGCGAATCCTTAAAATCTCTGGAGAACAAACTGTTAGGGACGGTTGGAAACGCATGAGCGAGTTTCGTTATAAGCAAGTGGTTGTTTTTCGTTCTGATTTACGTTTGAGTAAGGGTAAAATTGCTGCTCAGGCGGGTCACGCGGCAGTTTCTGCGGCTGAAGAAGCCCGCAAACACCACAAGGCGTGGTGGGAAAATTGGTTGAGTGAAGGACAGTGCAAGATAGCTGTTAAGGTGAAGAGTGAAAAGGAATTGTTGGAGTTAGAGAAGCAAGCGAAGGAGTTGGCGTTGCCTTGTGCATTGATTGTTGATAGAGGTTTGACTGAGATTCCGCCGGGAACTGTTACTTGTTTAGGTATTGGTCCGGCACCGGTTGAGAAGGTGGATAGGTTAACTGGTGCTCTTCCTCTTTTTTAGCGTTAAAAAAGAGTGTAATGTGGCTTGTTTGTTCCTAAAGTTGAGAAGTTAATCGGCATTGAAGTTTATGCTACTGCTTCTTCTGGCATCGGCGGAGTTATTCGGCAGTCTGTCGAGGATTTCGTTGTTAAAGAAGTGTTGGTCGACGGTTCCAAAGCCGAAGTTAACCCCACTCTGGGGTGCCAACCATTAGGGGTATCATCAACAAAAGACCGTTATCTACTATGCGTTATGATTAAGCGAAATTGGGACACTTTCCAAGCCATTAGAATGATTGCCGAGCAAATGGGCATAAGCACTAGACAAATTCACATTGCAGGCATAAAAGACGCTAAGGCTCTCACAGCCCAGTACATCACAATTGAAGACGCAACAGCCGAAACAGTTCAGCAGATTAAAGTCAAAGACATAGAAATCCATCCCATAGGCTATTTTCGCAGTAAACTTTCACCATATTACCTCTTAGGAAACAATTTCAACATCACAATCAGAGCAATACGCCACTCCAAATCCACAATAAAAAAGAGAACAGCAAAAATTGTTAAAGAACTTGAAGCTATAGGTGGCATTCCCAACTTTTTTGGTCATCAACGCTTCGGCACAACACGTCCGATAACGCATCTTGTGGGTAAAGCTCTTGTTAAAGGCAACTTCAAGAAGGCAACCATGCTTTTCTTGGCTAAGTCCAGCCACTACGAGCATCCAGAATCAAGACAAGCGCGCAAAGAATTGCACGCCACACAGGATTTTAAGCAAGCGCTAAAGAATTTTCCGAAGCAACTGCGCTATGAACGGTTGATGCTGCGGCACTTAATTCAAAAACCAGACGATTTCGTAGGCGCCTTCCGACGATTACCAACAAAATTGCGTCTGCTCTTTCCGCAAGCCTATCAATCTTATCTCTTCAACAAGTTTCTAAGCAAGAGAATTGCAAGCGGTTTTGCATTGAATAAGATTGAAGTTGGAGATTACGTTGTGAACATTGAGCGTTCAGGATTGCCAATGACCACAATGTATAGAACAGCAAACTCACAAGCGCTTAAAGAAATTAACGAGGCAGTCGCGGCTGGAAAAATGCGTTTAGCTCTTCCCCTCATGGGCTTGAAACAACGAACTTCACGAGGTGTTCAAGGAGAAATCGAAAAGCAGATTCTTGAAGAAGAGGGCATAACTCAAAAAAACTTTAAAATCGAAGCGATGCCAGAAATTACCACAAAAGGAGAACTGCGAGCCGCCATAACTCCATTAAACAACTTTTCCTTAAACAAGCTAGAAAAAGACTTTGCACACTCGTCCAAACATATCGCAGAAGTAAGCTTCATGTTATACCGTGGCTCATACGCAACAATTTTTCTACGAGAAATAATGAAACCGCGAAACCCAATAAAAGCAAGATTCTAAGTTTAAAAACAAAGCTTTATTCTCTTAAGCCGCATTAAGCATTGGAAGGGAAAGGTTATGGCTTCAGAAAGCACGGTTTGGTTTGCTGAGTTGTCAATGAAAGAAGTAAAAGAAGCTGCGGCAACAAATAAGGTGATAATTCTTCCGGTTGGAAGCGTCGAAGAACATGGCTCTCATTTGCCGCTTTGCACTGATAGCCTACAACCAGAATATATTGCAGTTGAAGTAGCCAAAAAAACCCACAGCCTAGTCGCACCGCCATTAAAATATGGTATCTGCACAACTACACGCATTTTTCCCGGAACAATCTCTGTAAGTTTCCAATCACTCTACAAAATCACTCGAGAAATAATCGAAGAATTCATACGCAACGGCTTCAAACGATTCTTAATCCTCAGCGGTCACGCAGACGAAGAGCAGATGGCTGCGCTAAGACTTGCTGCACACCGTGTAATGTGGAAACATAGAGAGGAAGCTGAAAAACAAAAACTGCGAATAATAGTGTGCTCCGACTACGATTTTGCGTATGAGCTCCGCGGAAAATATTTTGACGAAAAAGACGGACACGGTGGCACAATTGAAACCTCACGAATAATGGCAATACAACCCGACTTAATAAAAGAAAAAGGACAAAAGAATTTTCAGAGACTTCCAAAATTCGAAGTAATTGTTGACTCAAGAGAATTTTTACCAGAAGGAGTACGAGGCGACCCAACTGTGGCTTCGGCTGAAAAAGGAAAATTCATAAACGATTACATAATAGGCGAACTGGTCAAATTAATCGAAGAACTGAAAAAGTAACACAATTATCACATCACATCCGTTCTATCAATGATTGAGGCGCAAATTGAACCTATATATAAGGGGGCTATAACCTCCGTGAAGGCACTTATTCCTCCACTATGCAGCCCAAAAAGGCACTTTCTTCCGCATCAACGCAACAAACTCATTCAACGCTTCACGCTCATCCTCACCAAGCCTATCCATAAACTTCGACAACAACACCTTCGCATCTGCTTCAGGCACTTTAACAAATAGCACATCCCTCTCAAACACATGTCGCCCAACCATCGGCTTATCCATCGAAATCGCCACCTGCATACCTGCCTTAGCTTCCGACAAAGCTTCGCCTTTCTCTTGAATCTGCTGTATTTCGCCTATTTCTTCGCCATCTTCAGCACGAATCAACGCAACTCTCGGCTTAATCCTTCCCGCTAATACTTCGACACCAAAAATCGCAGGCTTAGCACGCCTAAACACATAACCCTCCAAAACCCGAATCTTCCCAGGCTTAACCAAACCTTCAAACTCCACCTCAAACTTCGCTTCCCGCTGCCCCTTAAGCCAAACCAAATAATTATCCACCAAATGATAAATAATCTGCTCTTTAAAAATCTGAACACCATTAATTTCCGCTTCTTCCTCTGCATCCGGCAAAACACGAACATTAAAAGCTAAAACAGCCCCATACAAAGGCTCATGCTCCTTCACAACAGCCGCTTCAGTAACATCCCTTTTACTAACATCACCAACATC
Organism: Candidatus Bathyarchaeia archaeon; assembly: GCA_038873195.1. Classification (NCBI taxonomy): domain Archaea; kingdom Thermoproteati; phylum Candidatus Bathyarchaeota; class Bathyarchaeia (SeqCode); species Bathyarchaeia archaeon. Next base: position 1,269,158 of record JAVZEV010000001.1, read on the forward strand.
CGCCAACCTAATAGGCACACCATTACGCTTCAAATAATCCGCAATTGCCTCCAAACTCCCCAACGTATCCGCCTTCACAACAACCCCATCCACACCCGTCGCAATACGAATCCGCTCAACCTCCTCACCAACCAACCGCACATACTTATCAACACTCTCGCCCTCCGCAACCACATACAACGGCGCACCAGCCAAAGCCCCCTCCAAACCAGGCGCAACAATCTTCACACCAGCCGCAGCCGAAACCACATCCACACTCGAAAAACGATCACGCGGATCACGAATCTCATCTAGAGGCTTCGGAACCAAAATTGCACGAACACGCGTCACAATAGGCTTCTCACGCCCACCAACAACCACAACATCATCCCGCCGCAAAACACCATCATAAACAATTGTGTTCAACGTCAAACCCAAACCAGGCTCCTCCTTAACCTCCAAAACCGTCCCTTTCGCTGCTCCTTCAGTCGTCTGCAAACGCTTCTGCAAATACTGCTGCGTCAAACCAACAAGCACCATCAACAACTCCGTAATGCCCTCACCAGTCTTAGCACTAACAGGTACAACAGCCACAGTCTTCGTAAAATCCTTAATCCGGTCAAACCTGTCAGCCCTAAAACCCAAACGCGAAAACACGCCAATAATCTCATAAATCCTATTATCCAAATCCTCCCGCACATACCTATCCTGCGCTTGATAAGAACGCAAAAACGGCGTATCCTCCAACGCCTTCCAACCCGGAACACGATCAATCTTATTCGCAGCAACCAAAAACGGAACCTTCCGCGCCTTCAAAATTTCAATACACTCATACGTCTGCGCCTCAAACCCACGTAAAACATCAATTACCAAAATCGCAATATCCGCCGCGCTTCCGCCTCGCTTACGCAAATTAGTAAACGCTTCATGCCCCGGCGTGTCAATAATCAGCAAACCCGGGATTTCAACCTCGCCCTTAACCATCGACAATAAAGGACCAACCAATTGCTTCAGCGTGTCAACCGGGAAAAAACTAGCGCCGATATGCTGCGTCATTCCACCAGCTTCACGCGCTTGCACACTCGTCTTGCGAATCTTGTCCAAAAGCAAAGTCTTACCAGTATCCACATGCCCAAGAACACAAACAATCGGCTGACGAATCGGCATCTTAACACATCACCCGCCAACAAGCCTTTTTCAAACACGCACTTCAAAACTAATAAATCATTACCCATATAAACACTAACCAAAAGGAGAAAACACACGTGCCATACTGCCCAAAATGTGGAGCCAAACTAAAAGAAGACGACAAGCACTGTTACAACTGCGGAACACCCGCAACAAAAATAGTGAAAGAAGAATTCATCATATCTGCCGACAACCTGATCGAACGAGTCAAAGAACTACTCCACGAAGGAAACGTGACGCGAATAATCGTAAAAGACGAAAAAGGCAAGGTCATGCTTGAAATTCCCGCTACGGTAGGCGTAATCGGCACGGTTCTTGCGCCGTGGCTTGCAGCGTTAGGCGTGATAGCAGCGTTAGCAACAAACTGCAAAATAGTAGTCGAAAGAAGAAAGTAACCCATGCAGCACAACGGTTACTGTTCTATCTTCGCAGTAACCAAAAGTACTCCTATCACTATTGGCAGAATACTTAGGAATCCGAAAAATCCCGTGAATACTCCCAAAGTGTCGGCGCTTGTGAAAGTGTAATACGTTGCTATAGCGCCGATAATAACAAGTATAAATCCAAAGAATTTTTCTGCAAGCGTTAATCCGAAACCGCCTTCTTCGCTGCTCATATCTGCTTCTTCCTTGAACGTGTTTTCTATAGAAATAACCGTCCAAGATTTAAAGCATTTCCTTCTCAAACACTACACACGTTTCTTCCGATACTTGTAGTAGTAAACAGTTCCGCCTATCACTGAAGCAATTATCGCAATTATTAACAGAAGCCAACTCAACGGAAAACCGGAAACCGTGCCTGCACCACCGCCTTCAGCCTTAACCGTATACGCTTTTTCTTGTGTCACAGCAGAATTTCCAGCGTTATCATAACATTCCACAAAGAACGTGACAGTAACATTTTCCTCTTGCCCAAGAATCACGCCTGTCCAGTTGCCATTCTGCAAAGTCATAGCCAAACTGTTCCATTCACCCTCGCCAATTTTGAACCACAAAGTGACATTTTGAATTCCGCTCCCTTCTTCGAACACTTTTACAGAAACATTAACTTGTTCACCAGCCATGGGCTCCAGTGGATTCCAAGTAAGATTACTAATCAACGGCACCGTGTTGTCCACAGTAACCGAGACGCTAGTTTCAGCTTCGTTTCCAGCCTTGTCACGTGCAGACAAAACAATTGTGTAGATGCCATCATCATACTCTGGCGTTTCCCAAATGTAAGTTTGGCTTCCATCCGCATTCCAAACATGGACAAACTCATCAATTTCAAGCTCCATTTCATCAAAGTTGGCGTCTTCAGCGCTAACCTCAACAATAACCATGCCTCTAACATAGCTCCCATTCAATGGCCATACAATTTCCACTGTTGGCGCTGTGTTATCCACTATTATTGTACATTCTGTTTTGGCAGTGTTTTCCGCTTGGTCGTGTGCTTCAAGCTTTAATGTGTAAGTGCCGTCAGGCAATGTTGTTGTGTCCAATAAATATGTATGATGTTCAACTTCACTCCACGAAGTTAAAATTGTTCCGTTAACTGTTAAGTTTGCTTCGACAAAATTATCATCATAAACATAAACTTCAATACTAACGATTCCCGCTAAACAACTTCCACAAGTTGGAGCATCAATTCTTGCGACTGGCAAGAACCGGTCTTGTACAGAGTAAGAGTAGACATCCATAGCCATCCAGTTTCCCGCATTATCAAACGCGTAGACTCGATATTGAACAAATGTTCCATAAGGAAATTCTGGAATTGTTGCAACATACAATCCACCTTGAACACTCATTGTAGTGTTCATCCAGCCTGTTCCACTGCTATAAGCTAAGATTACTTCTTTGACACCGCTGGCAAATTGCGGCTCAGTCACATTCACGGAAACTAAAACGGTTTCATTGTAGTTTGGTTCTGCTGGCACTCGTTCAATGTATGTTATAGTTGGTGGGTGAAAATCTCCCACTTTATATGAGTAAGTTGATGATACCGCAATGTTTCCAGCTTTATCCCATGCATAAACGAGGAAAGTAACATTCGCATTATATGGTTGAGGAGGAATCTCCGTTGTGTAGAAGCCATCGGTTTTACTCATTGTTAGATTAAGATTTTCGCCTAAATCTGTTGAATAGTTTAAGGTTACGTTGGCAACTCCGCTTTTTGAATCAGTAACATACGCTACAACGCCCACGTAATCATCATATTCAGGCGTTTCTGGGTAATAAAAAACTCCATGAATTACTGGTGGCGTCAAATCATGCGGAGGACAACAGCATCCTTTAATGGACTTTATGATTTCCTCGATTAAATCAAACAAGCATTCCTTCCATGGGCTGGTAATCCATTTGGTAACTACATTTTCAAGGTCGTTTCTTAACTTGTTTACTGCGCCATCATAAGCTCCAGCCTCAATCTGATTTATAATGGCGTTAATTTTGTTGCAGAAAGTGTTCTTTTCCATGCTTGCATGTTTGGAATTTTCAAATGCTTCATTAGGCAACATTGAAACGTTGTCGCAGAGCTGTTGCAGTAACAGAATAATGGATTGGCTTTGATTGTAGTACCGTTTTCCTGAAACGTTTGTAACTAACACTGGAGAGATTATTAAGAATAGCAAGATAATGTTAAGGCTAACAGCTAAGAGTTTTCGCATTCTCCTTTCTCCCAGATGCTAACTCCAATTCTTGTATAAAAAGGGTTATTTCGAGATGGTAATATGCAATTTCATGTTATTTTGTTTCTTCAAGTTTCGCCGGCAAGTACTCGTCAACAATGTATGTTAAGCCATATCTGCTGAAAGCTTCCTGTTCTGCCTTTCGTTTGATTTTCATGAATGTCTTAATTTCTCTTTGCCAAAGTGGGTCTTTGTAACGTGGGTCTTTCTGTAGTTCGTAGAGCCTTTTCATGTCTACATCATCTAATGGGTCTGTTGGCAGTTTGTAATTTACTATGTCTGTTGCCCATACACCGCTCCATTTTGCGTCCGGCGTATTTAGTTCTCTGAGATGTGCAGCGTTTGCCGAACCCGAAATTATCACCATGGCTATGTGCATTCCCCATGGGTCGCCATCCGTGAAAACGTAAACTGGAAGGTTTAGTTCTCTGTTGAGTCTTCTGATAAAATGTCTTGTTGCTCTCGGGGCTTGCCCAGCCGTTAAAACAAGCAACGCGTTGAATTTTTTGTGCACACTTTCTTCTATGAAGCGTGTGAACAAACCGCCTTTCTCTATAGCTATGACTTTGTCGGCGGATGTTTTGACGAATTCAGACGAGGTTAAGGCTGGTCCTATTAGGACACCGTCTGGGTGTGATGTTAGGTTTAGTGTTCTTCCCTCATAGCCTGGCACAGTGTATTCTATTGTTAAGTCGCCGAAAACAGCTGAGCGTTCTTCTGGGAAAATGTTAAAGTCTTCTCTTGATAAGCCCAGAACCGTTTCCAAATCCGTTATTATATTGTTTGATTCTTGTTGGTCTGTGAAAGTCATCTCATAAGCTTGTGCGGAATAGTAAACATCCCTTAACGTTGATGTCTTTCGTTGCGAAGTTAATTCGTGAGAAAACGTTGCAGCCCAAGTGAGTTGAGTGAAAGGTTTAAGATGGCGGATGTTACGGGCGCTTCTTCGAACCTTTCGGTCGCCTAAGATGAATTGTCTAACTTGCGGGTCGTAGTATATGTTTTCTGTTGACCGACTTGGCATTTCTATCGATGGAAAATAGCCTTTGTCAAGTTGGTCGTAAATTTTGAGCCCTAAACCTTCTAAACTTGCTAAGACTTCCTTTCTTTTTTCTATCATGCTAACTTTATGTTTCTTCTGTTCCAAACCTTTTCACGCTCTTCAAAAGTTTTTCTATATCGGGGAGTTTTTCTTTTCCAGCAAGTTTTGCTGAGAATTGGGCTATTTTTGGCAGGTACTTGCTGAAGACGCCGAGTCGTTTCTTTTCTCTGTCTACATGTTCTATTCTTGTTAGGAAATGTTGGATTTGGCGGGCGACTTCTCTGAGTCCGTTGGCGATTTCTCTTCTGACTTCTGGTCGGTCGGCGATGAATTCTTTTCCGACTGTTTTGTATGGGACTTTTGTGCTGCAAATGTGTACTAAGATTGCGATTGGCATTTCTGGTGTGACTTTGTATCTTCTCCAGTTCATTGCGTTTATGACTTTGACTGAGACGTCGCTTGCTTCGTCGTAAAGCAGTGGGATTCTGTTTGCAAATCGGTAGATTATGAAGGCTCCTCTCTTTGGAATTTCTCCTCCATAGGCGATGCCGACTTCAATTATGAATGGGTGACCTGCGTATGTGGATGGTTTACGCTGGTGGACAGCTACAAACTCTGGTTTTAGTTCTTTCATTATTCCTGCTTTTAATAGCTCTTCGCCTAAAGGGGACAGGCAACTAGCGTCGGGTGGTAAGAAGTCTTTGAATTTTTTAAGCATGTGCATTAATCTTACGATTTCTTCATGTGATAGTTTCTTTGGATTTTTTGATGGACTTATGTTGCTGAATTCTAGAAATTTTTGTGCTGTGATTTCTCCGACTCTGTGGAAATGGTTTTTTAGAAATTCCAGCATGTTCTTGTACGGTGTGACTTGGATTAGCCGTTGAAGGAGCTCCACGTCTACGCCGTAGGGGTGTGGTAATGTTTCTTTGGGTGGTTCGGGCATTTCTTTGGTTACTCTTGTGAATCTGTACAACCTTCCTTTTGGGTCAACGAAAGTTAAGTTTGCATATGGGTTAACCATTGCTGTTTGTTTGAAGTAATCCAAAATTTTGGGCATAGCCCTCAAATAGTCGCCTTCCAAGCAGAATTCGACTATTGTTCCTCTCCATTGTTCCTTGTTTATGAGCACTTTTCTGTCAAGTATTATTGGGCGGTTTCGTTGGATGTCGATCATGAGTTTATAACTGTAGATTTTTGTCATTCCGCCGGTGCTTGAGATTATCGTGGCCGGCTGATGTGTGGTGATTTGTCCGTATAGGATTGCCATTTTTCCGCCGAGACCGAATGTTCCTCTTTGTTGTTTTAGTTTGTATTTTGAGCCGAAAAGCACTTGTCCGAAGGCTGATGGTATGTGCCTCGGCGGGACGCCTATTCCGTTGTCTTCCACTCTTAGCTTGTAAATTTGGGTTTCTTTGCTGGCTTCTCCTTCATATGAGAGTCGGACGTAGATGTCTGGTGGAATTTTTAGGCTTTCTGCAGCATCTAAAGAGTTCTCAACAAGTTCTCTTATTGCTGCGAAAATGGCTCTTGACGGATTTGTGAAGCCAGCAATGTCGCGGTTGCGGTAGAAAAAGTCTGAAGCACTTATTTCTTCGAAGGTTATCTGAGCCACTTTAAGCCTCCACCAGCCTCTCTCCCGAAAGGTAACATCCTACGATATGCTTTGCTCATTCTTTAATTTAACTACACTTTTCAGTGTAGATAATTCATTTCCGGAAAGGAAATGGCAACAACTCCTTAATACTCTTTACTTCAACGGTTTCAAACAGGATTTTGCCATTTTTTGCTTTTGCCATGAGGATTTTAATTTTGGGATTTTCTGCAAAGTCATAAATGTACTGTAAGCATGCTCCGCATGGTCTGGGTTCTTTATTTGCATTTGCATTCATAACGAGAGCTACTGCTTTGATTTTGCAGTTTCCATGTGAGATTGCGTGGTTTATTGCGCATCTTTCTGCGCATATGCCAAGTCCAGAAATCCAGCTTTCCACGTTACAACCGCCATAGATTTTTCCGTCTTCTGCGAGGACAGCAGCGCCAACTTTGATGCCCCAAAGAACATACGCGTTATCCATGGCTTTTAAGGCGGTATTTAGCAATTCGTTTTCTATTTTATTCAGCTTAACCATGGCATTCACTTTCTGCTTCATTTTCGCAGCTCACGTACGTAATAGTACTCTCCAATTTGTTTTTGAAACTTGTCCAACTTCGAGTTTTCCTTGTTAACTCTCGGTCTTTTCGTAGTTGGGTCTCTTCGGAAAGTGACTTCCATATCCTTCAAAAACATGTTCATCCCATCTCTCAAGCTTGTAGGCGGGTTTGCAATTCCCTTCACTCCGGGTTCTCCTGTGAAAATCATTAGGCGGTCTGCTATGAAGTCTTGGGCAACCACGTCATGCTCGACGACGAAGGCTGTCACGTTGTGTGCTTCTACGATTCTTCTGATGGTTCGTGCCATGCTCAATCGTTCTTCAACGTCTAAGTAAGCGCTTGGCTCATCAAGTAGGTATAGTTGGGCTTTACGCGATAAGCAAGCGGCAATGGCGACCTTTTGTAGTTCGCCGCCGCTGAGTTCAGTTAGATTTCTATCTAGAAGAGGTTCTACATTTAGGGGTTGAAGGATTTCTGTTTTGTACCAGCTTGAGGTGAAGTTTTCTTTTGCGATATTTTTCAAGAGCTCGTGGACTGTGCTTTCGTATTCTGCGGAAATGTATTGGGGCTTGTAGCTTACTTCTAATTCTCCAAATTTGATTCCGCCATTTGCCTCTTCGATTCCGGCAAGGATTTTCACAAAGGTTGTTTTTCCAATACCGTTAGGTCCGAGAATGCCGATGATTTCGCCTCTCTTTATTTCTCCTGGGCTTGCGACAAGCTTAAACCCTTCATAGGTTTTCTCGATTTGTCCCCATTTTAGTTGTGTTTCGCCGGCGCCAAAGCTTGTTCGCGGGGGTTTCTCGTGAAATATTATGGCTTCTTTTCTGAATCTGACGTTCTCGTCTGGGATGTAACCTTCTAAGTAAATGTTTATTCCTGTCCTTACGCCGTGAACGTTGGAAACTACGCCGTAGACGCCTGGTTCTCCGTAAAAAATGCAGATTTGGTCTGATAAGTAGTCTATTATTGCTAGGTCATGTTCCGCTACAATAACTGTTTTTTCTTCATTCTTTAGGCTCCTTATTGCCTTAGCTACTTCCAATCTTTGTTTTACGTCTAAATAGCTTGATGGTTCGTCAAAAAGGTACACGTCAGCTTCGCGGCAAATTGCTGCTGCTACAGCTACACGTTGCAGTTCACCTCCGCTTAAAACGTCTAATGAGCGGTTCCAGAGTTGTTTCAGTTCAAGTTGTTTAGAGATTTCTTCGAGTTTCTTGCGTTCGTTTACTTTTTCGAGTAGTTCTCCAACTTTTCCAGACACGGCTTTTGGAATTTTGTCTACGTATTGTGGCTTATGTGAAATTTTGAGTTTGTTTTCGCTCATCTTTTGGAAATATTCTTGGAGTGTTGACCCTCTATAATGTGTGATTATTTCGTTCCATTCTGGTGGCGTTTCGTAATTTCCAAGGTTTAGTTTGGTTTCTCCGGAGAGTATTTTGAGTGCTGTTGTTTTGCCTATTCCGTTTTGTCCAAGCAATCCCAAAACCGTGCTGGGGGCTGGTGTTGGTAGTCTGTAGAGTTTGAATGTGTTTTCTCCGAAGCGGTGGCTGCAGTCTTTTTCTAATTCGTCTGGAAGGTTGACTATGGAGATGGCTTTAAACGGGCATTTTTTTACGCATATTCCACATCCGGTGCAGAGAGATTCAACAATTACGGCTTTGTCATCTTCAAATCGTATAGCTTCAACGCGCGTGCGCACTATGGGGCAAAAGTGATGGCATAGTCTATTGCAACGTTTTGGCTTGCACTTGTCAAAGTCTATCACTGCAACTCTCGTCATGTCTCTTCCCATATCATAATGTCAACTAGTATGGTCTAAACATAAACATCAAAATTATATAAAAACCGTTTGAATATTCTCATAAAGAAAGATACAAAAAAATTCTAGATGATGCTAAATATTTACCATTCTTCCTCTTCCCACTCTTCTTCTTCCCATTCCTCTTCTTCCCATTCTTCTTCCTCTCGCATTTTTTCACCTCCACTTGTTTTATGTTTAGGGATGCAAGAGAAACCTACCGTTGCTTTAAGCATTTTTATACGTCAGTTGTCGAGAATAGCAACCAAAAATCTTGTTCGCTTACGTATTTTTGGATGCTTTATTTCACGATTTTAGCTGTTAAAGAAGCAACTGGCTCTTTTTTTTCTTGCGTTAGGTATGCCCAGCACATGTTTGGCGAGCTGTGGGCTGCACCAATTCTTCCTTGAGCGTCAACCGCGATTAATCCCATGGAATTGTAAGTGGCTGACATTCTCTTGTTTACGAGACTTATAGCTGATTCAACAGCCTCTTGCGCACTTTTTCCCATTTCAATATAGTTACAAACTGTTTTCGCCAGAACAAGCCGTATGGCTATTTCGCCAACACCTGTGGCTGAGCATGCTCCAGCTTGATTGTCTGCGTATGTGCCGCATCCTATCAGCGGAGAATCACCGATTCTTCCTGGAAGTTTTAATGGGAACCCACCGGTTGAAGTTGCTGCTGCGACATTTCCATCTTTGTCTAATGCAACAGCACCTACGGTTTCAAGCTCGAAAAATTCTGGGTGATTTTTAACTAGATTATACAGTTTTGGCAGCTCAAACTTGCCTTCAAGAAGGATTTTCTTCTGTTGCTCATGATACTTTAGCCTGAGCTCCGTTACGGGGCTTCTTCTTTCAAGGTTGAAAATTTTGGCAAGTTTTTCTGCGCCTTCGCCAGCCACGAAAACATGGTCTGTTTTTTCCATAACTATTCTTGCCAAACGGACAGGATTTTTAATGTCTTTCAAAAGGCTTGCAGCGCCAGCTTGCAACGTTTTTCCATCCATAATTGACGCTTCCATCTCCACCTGTTTTTCAATGTTAAGGGTCGAACCGTAGCCTGCATTGAACGCGCCGTCATCTTCCATGACTACGACAGCCTCCATGACGCTGTCAACAGCACTGCCGCCATTATTTAAAATTTCAAAACCAGTTCTTGCTGCTCTTTTGACTCCTTCCAATCCTGGTTGGCTGCGTTCAGGTTGCCATGTACCGGCTCCGCCGTGAACTACGATTACGGGCTTTTTTTCTGTCAATGTTGATTCCTTCTCTTTAGAGTTATAGAAGTCATTTGCAGAGAAATTTAAGCCTAATGTTTACGTTTATGCATCAAAATGGATAAATCTTTGTGATTGCATGTTAAATGTGGGATGATGTGAGGCGACGGCTGAGAGCCAAAAGCTGTGAGATAGCCACTAACCTGCACTGACCCTAAAATTGTTTTATAACAATTAAACGTTAAATTTGGTTGTTGACTTAATTACTAGTGAGGGTGAGGTTGTGCTTAGAGATTTTAATCTTTTAGCTACAACTTCTCGTGGAAATGAGGATGAAGCTTGTTCTGAATTGTGGTATTTGCTTGGAGAAGTGGGAGATTCAGCGGCGACTGTTGATAAAACTGGTGTTGCGGGTTTGATTGCTGCAAAAACCGCGTTTAACCCGTTTGAGGTTATAGAGAAGCTTCGCAAAATCTTGCATGAGCGTCCCTACGAGTTCCGCTACACTCTTAGGATAATTCCGATAGAGAAGGTTGTCCGCACAGATTTAGGCGCTATTCAGAAAGCTGCTACTGAATTAAGCACGAAAATAATGGAAAATGAGACGTTCCGCGTGACGGTTGAGAAACGCTTTACAGAAACATCCACAAGAGACATAATCGAGAATGCAGCGGTAAACATTGAAAGAAAAGTCGACTTAAACAAACCCGACAAAATTCTCCTAATCGAAGTTGTCGGCGGATTGACTGGAATCTCCGTTATAAAACCAGACGAAATCTTAGCAGTCATAAAAGAAAAAGTGCTATAAATTAACGTTGAGTAGCCAACAGTGCCATCCGTTCAATAACAAGGTCAGTTAAAGCGTCTTCTATATTATCTTCCCTCGTTACTGCTTCAAGTTCCTTGTCTGATATTTTGAAAGTTTTTCGAATCGTTGCCATCTTTTGTCTAGACATTTCCAAAATTTTATCGTCAACTTGTGCAGCAATCCGCTTTGAAATGGCTGATGCTGTTGCCTTTACCTTTTCTCTTTCGTCTCCAACAACGAGCACTGCTATGTTCGCTGTGTTGGACTTGATTCCAAGCAGCTCCATAGCCTTTCGAATTTGGCGCTGCGCCGAAGCATAAAGCATTGTTTCCATTTCAAAACTTTTTGAAATATTGCATTTGTTTTTGAAGGCTGTTAATGCGTTTAAAACAGCAAAATACAAGTGCCGCCAAGTAGCCACAAATTCTGCATCAAAAAATTGAATCTCCACAGTTGAAGGCTTTTCCTTCCGAATGTCCTCTAAAAATTTCTTAACATCCCAAATTTTCGCGTTTTTGAAGCCTTCTATTGCCGCATACTTCCCAAACTCTTCTACGTGTCTCAGCAATTTTCTTCCTCAAAAATTTCCTTCAAAAACCTCTCGGCAAGTTCAGCCGGAATCCCCGACTTTACAAGTTTCTCAATTTCTTTTTCCACAGACGTTCCTTTTTCTCTGCATTTTTTGACTATTTTTCTAACAGTTTCTTTTATTTCCCATGGAAAAACCACCCAACGGCTTGTTTCCTTTTCGTAGTAGTCTGGTTTTATGATGCTCCATGGCTTGTAGTAAACAGTGGCTATTTTGACTTCTTTTGCGCCTTTTTCAAACAAGTGCTCTTTAACTAATTTTAGGCTGTTGCCAGTGTCCGCAATTTCGTCCACAACAAGCACTCGCCTATTTTCGACGGGTACAGAAACTGGCTGCGTTAAACATGGCTCGCCTTTTGTTTCTGCAACTCCAACGTAAAATTCGGCTCTGACATTAGCAAGGTTAGGATTGTTCAGCAAATCAGAGAGTACTCTTGCTGGTGGCCAACCGCCTCTGGAAACGCCCACAATCACGTCCGGCTTGAACTTGTTTCTTCGTATTTTTTCTGCCAAGTTCAAAAGCATAGTGTATATTTGATTCCATTGAGGGCTTTCAAACTCAAGTTCCATGCGTATTCAATCCTCATTTTCTTTGGCGAATAATTTTGTTGGAGCAATTATTAAGTTTTAGAGTGCGGTTTCCTCTTACCATTGCATTTGAGTTGGCAGCTTTATAGAAAATGTTAAAAATGGTACGTTATGATTTATCATGTGGGTTCAAAAATGAAAAAGCTGAATATGTTGCTTTTAGTTTCAATGCTAGCGATTTTCGCATTATCCGCAACTGCTAGACCGGCTAAAGCGACTATATCATCGCATAACTGGATTGACGCTTTATTAAAAGACGAAACTGACAGTTTTCTAGGATACGTTTCCGCTGGATACAAAACTGGGTCCACAGCAATTCTGAAAGTCAACGTTTATAACCATCTTTCTGACACGATGAACATCACTGCCGTTTACGTAGGTTTTGACTGGGGAATCAACTACTCTTCCACTGAAGTTAACCTAACTGAGTTGCTCATTTATCGATTACCGCCAGGATTGTCGCATGTGTTCACCATTACGTTTACTGTTCCAGACACAACAGTGGCTTCAAACATTGTAAAACATAGCTACACGATTTATATAGAAGACGTTAATGCCGTCGGAACAAACTTAGGGTCAAACACTCCGCAAGGTGGAAGCAATTTTGCAGTTTTATCCGACGAACAAGCAGATGCAATAGAATTGAGACGAGAGATTAACAAATACTCATCTGGCTATATGTCCCTTACTGCAAAGGCAAGAGAACTATTTCGTAAGGCTGAAGCTACAGAAGACATTGCTGACGATGATTATAAAAAAGGTAGATTTAGCGACGCAGTAAGCAATTATCAAGACGCTTTAAGCCTATACCAAGACGCATGGAATAGCGAAACCGAAACGTTCTTGGGATTCGAAAAAGCGTTCAAGGACATCTTATCTAACGGTGCAGGCGCAATTACTATGGTTGGATTAGGCTACATTGTCTTCGGGCTCGGTTGGGTTTTCATTGGCATAGGCATAATAATCTACGCGGTCAGAAAGCCAAAGGCAACCTCTTAATTCTAAGTAAACCGAAACCCCATTCTTTTTTTATTCTTCTTCAAAAATGCTTATCTAATAAACACCCTTCTCATAAAGTGCGTGGAGGCTTGGAGATGGCTGAAATCGTTGAGTGTGTGCCTAACTTTAGCACTTCAGACCCGAAAGTTGTTGAGTCAATTCTTAACGAGGTTCGAAAAACGCGAAACGCGTTTTTGCTTGATTATACCTTTGATGGTTATTATAATCGGCTTGTGGTTTCGGTTGTTGGTGACAAGAAATCTGTTCTTGACGCTGTTTTGAATGCGTCTTTTAAGGCGGTTGAGCTTATTGACATGCGCAAGCATAAGGGTCAGCATCCACGTTTAGGCGCAGTTGATGTTGTGCCTTTCATACCTATTAAAAACGTAACGTTAGAAGACTGTATTGAGCTTGCAAAAAAATTTGGCAAAACATTAGCAGAAAAATGTAACGTTCCAGTTTATCTCTATGGGGAGGCGCAGCCGAAGCCTGAACGTAAAGATTTGGATTGGATTCGTGAAGGTGAATACGAAAAGCTCGCTGAAAACATTACTAAGCCCGAGCGTAAGCCAGATTTTGGTCCAGCCAAGTTTAATCCCAAAGCTGGCGCGACTATAGCTGGGGCTCGTAAACTTATGGCTGGCTTTAACGTTAATTTGGGCACTGCGGATTTGGCGGTTGCGAAGAAAATTGCGAAGGCTTTGCATGCGAAAAAGGGCGGTTTTTCAAATGTTAAGGCTATGGCTGCTTTTATTCCTGAAAAGAACATTACGCAGATAGGCATGAGCATAAACGATTTTGAGAAGACGCCGCTTTATCGAGTATTTGAATTGCTGAAGGTTGAGTGTGCACGGTATAACGTGCCGATAGTAGGCTCAGAATTCTGTGGTATGGCTCCTTTAAAAGCTCTTATTGATGTGGCTGCATATTACTTGAAGGTTGACAATTTAACAGAAGACCGCGTTTTAGAAATAGCCATACACAATGTCATGGAGAAAGGCGGTGCCTTTGAATAAAACTGTCAAGCCACGAGCCAGAGAAAAAGTAGATTTGCTCATCGTGAATGCTGATGAGCTTGTTACTCTTGGCGGAGGCAACCAGAAACCTCGTGTTGGCAAGCAGATGCGTGAGCTTGGAATAATACGCAATGGTGGTTTGGCGATTAAAGACGGCGTTGTTGTAGCCGTTGGAAAAACGCCTGAGGTTGCAAAGGTTTACAGAGCAGAAACCATACTGAGCGCTAATGGCAAGACTGTTTTACCCGGTTTTGTTGACCCTCACACGCATTTGGTTTTTGCTGGTTCGCGTGAAGAAGAGTTTCAGATGCGGGTTGAAGGCGCTTCTTACATGGAGATTCTCAGCGCGGGCGGCGGCATATTGAAAACTGTTAAAGAGACAAGAAAGGCAAGTATGGAAAAGCTTGTTGATTTAGGCATCAAAACGCTTGATATTATGTTGGAGCATGGAACAACCACTGTTGAAGCTAAAAGTGGTTATGGCTTAACAACTAAAGATGAATTAAAGATTTTGGAGGCTGCAAAGCGCATAAACCAGCTTCATTGCGTGAATGTAGTTTCAACTTTTCTAGGCGCTCATGCTATTCCGCCAGAATTTAGGGACAACCCAAATGGTTATGTTAACCTTGTAGTTGAGGATATAATTCCGAAAGTGGCTGAGAAGGGCTTGGCAGAGTTTTGTGACGTTTTCTGTGAGAGAGGCGTTTTCACTCTTGAGCAGTCTAGGCGCATTTTGAGTGCAGGCAAAAGCCATGGGTTGAAGCCTAAGGTTCATGCTGATGAGATGAGTATGCTTGGTGGTGCGGAGCTTGCGGCTGATGTAGGCGCTGTTTCTGCTGAGCATTTGCTTTTTTCTTCGGTTGAGGGCATAAAAGCCATGGCTGAAAAGGGAGTGATTGCAGTTTTGCTTCCTGCCGCCGCCTTTAGCCTTATGATGGGGCGCTATGCAGACGCTAGGTTAATGATTGATTCTGGCGTTCCTGTGGCTTTGGCAACAGATTTTAATCCTAACTGTTTGGTCGAGAATATGCAGTTGGTTATAGCGTTTGCCTGTCATTTTATGAGGTTAACTTCTGCCGAAGCCATAACGGCTGCAACGATAAATGCGGCTCATGCAGTTTGCAGAGCCGGCGAAGTTGGTAGTTTAGAGGTTGGCAAAAAAGCTGACGTCGTCATTTTGGATGTGCCGAATCATAAGTTTCTCGGCTATCATTTTGGCGTGAATCTCGTGGACAAGGTTATCAAAAACGGCAGAGTGGTTGTTGATAGAGAAAAGCAAGGCGAGATGGTGCTTATTCGCGAGACTGAATAGGAGCGTATTAGTTTATTTTTTACGTTTTCTTACTTTGTCTATGATTGTGAAGATTACCCAGATTATTATGCCATAAATTACTGCGTTGAATATTGCTGAAGTTATTGTTTTAACTTTGAACCCTCCATATTCTACTGTTGGGTCTACGTTCATGTTTTCGCTGATTGTGTTGCCGGGTGGTAGTTCAGCATAGTATAAGGTTGCGGCTAAGAAGATGAAGAAGATTGCAAGGAACACTAATACTCCTTTCATGCTTCTTTCTCCTTTCGATTTACGTTAGTGCGTTCCTTAATAAACGTGACGGGTGTGAGCAAAAATTATAATGTGCTTCTGTCATTGTGGTTCACAGTGAGCTTGAATGGTTAAGATTAAGAGACCCGTTAAGTGTTTGACGGGTCCAGAACTGCATTGTAAGAACTGGCAGATTGAAGGCATCCTACGCATGCTCTTTAACGTTGTTGACCCAGAAGTGGCTAAAGACCCAGAAAGGCTCATTGTTTATGGCGGCACGGGTAAAGCTGCGCGAAACTGGGAATGCTTCGAAAAGATTGTTGAGACGTTAACGGAGCTTGAACCTGACGAGACCATGCTTGTTCAAAGCGGCAAGCCTGTTGCCGTTTTTAAAACTCATGAGTGGGCTCCTCGTGCTTTAATTGTTAACGCGATGCTTGTGCCGAAATGGGCTACTTGGGATTACTTTTACGAGCTGGAGCAGAAGGGCTTAATAATGTTTGGGCAGATGACGGCTGGTTCTTGGGCTTACATAGGAACGCAAGGAATTTTACAAGGCACTTACGAGACTCTTGCGGCTGTTGCAAAGGAACATTTCGGCGGTTCGTTGCGTGGACGGTTTGTTTTGACTGCCGGTTTGGGTGAGATGGGCGGGGCTCAGCCTTTAGCGGTTACCATGAATGATGGTGTTGCACTTGTTGTTGAGATTGATAAGTGGGCTATTGAACGCAGACTCAAGCATAAGTATTTGGAGATGTGGACTGACGATTTGGATGAAGCTGTAAAACTGGTCATGGAAGCCAAACGTGATGGTGTTCCACGCAGTATAGGCTTGCTTGGCAACGCAGCGGAAGTTCATCCAGAACTGCTAAAGCGTGGAATAATCCCAGATGTTTTAACTGACCAGACTTCAGCGCATGACCCGTTGAATGGTTATTATCCTGCTGGTTTATCCAAAAAAGAAGCTGATGAGCTTCGAAATAATGACCCAAAGGAATATCTGCGAAGGGCAAATGAAAGCATGCGCGTGCAAGTTGAAACTATGGTTAAGATGATGCGGAAGGGAGCGGTTACTTTTGATTACGGAAACAACCTACGGCAACAAGCCTACAACGCTGGGTTCAAAGACGCTTTTGCTTATCCAGGCTTTGTTCAGCGTTACATTAGACCCATGTTCTGCGAAGGACGCGGACCGTTCCGTTGGACCTCGCTTGTCGGCAGCAAAGAAGACATTTACGCGTTAGATGACGTGATTCTGCGAGAGTTCGCCTACGACAAGGAACTGTGCCGCTGGATAAAAAAGGCAAAAGAACAAGTGAAGTTTCAAGGCTTACCAGCACGGGTTTGCTGGCTTGGGTTCGGTGAAAGAGCAAGATTTGGCAAAATAATCAATGAGATGGTAGCTAAAAAAGAGCTTTCTGGACCAGTTTGGATTGGACGAGACCACTTGGACGGTGGAAGCGTGGCTTCGCCTAACCGCGAAACAGAAGCCATGAAAGACGGAAGCGACGCAGTGGCTGATTGGCCTATACTCAACGCTTTAATCAACGCTGTTGGTGGGGCGACATGGGTTAGTGTGCATCATGGCGGAGGTGTGGGCATAGGTTACAGTATACACGCTGGAATGTGTCTTGTAGCGGACGGCACAAGAGAAGCAGAAAAACGCATAGTTACAGTGTTGACAACAGACCCTGGAACAGCAATAGTGAGACATGCAGATGCGGGCTACGAAAAAGCACAAAAAATAGCAAAGGAAAAGGGCGTCAAAGTACCCATGCTAAAGTAGGCTGGTGCACTTTGAAGTTTGTTGCTGCTTGCGGCATCTGCTGTGATGTTTGCGCTCTTCACACTAAACTGGGTTGTGTTTGCAGTTCAGGCGTTGAGGAAGTAGCAAAAGAGAAGGTTAAAACTCAATGGGGCGGTAAGGGCGTTTTATGTTTAGTTTTAGATTGTGCAGTGAAGTGTGGCATTGCTTATTGCATGCGTGATTGCGAAGAATTTCCATGTCAGAAATATTTTGAATGGTGCTTTCCGTATGGAAAGGACTACCTAGAAATGCACATGAAAAGAAATCCGAAAAAGAAAGACAAATAGCAAATTAACGACTGTGAACCTTAACGAACCTTTCAATAGTCCGGTCATACGTCTTCTCAACCTCTGACGGAAACAAACAACCCGGCAACTCTCCCCTTTCCCTATGATAACTTATACATTCGCAACATTTTCCACGTTTTTCACAACTGCCATAACTGCATGTACAATCCCGCAGATTAATCTGCACATTTGGACAAGACTCACGCTCAATCATCACTTAGACCCCTCTTTCGTAACAAACAGAATATTACAAATTCAACCTATAAATAAGGGGGGCTATAGCCTCCACAAGCTTAACAACACACTTATCATAATCTAAAACTTTACAACAAAAAGAAATAAGAAAAAGAAATTTAGACGAATTGTCGTCTTCTAGTATTCTTCGCCGAACTCTGATGGTTCCTTAGGTGGTTTCTTCTCTTTCTCTTTTTCCATACCCTTCGCAGCAATCAAATCGTCAATCTTCAGTATCATGTTCGCCGCTTCAGTCGCAGACTTCACAACCTGCTGTTTCACACGCAATGGCTCAACAATTTTCAACTCCAGCATATCCCTGACCTTACCAGAAAACACATCAACACCATAAGAAGGCGAAGCAGCACTTTCATGCTTAGCACGCAAAGCCACCATGATATCAATAGGGTCCAAACCGGCATTTTCAGCCAAAATTAAAGGAATAGACTCCACAGCATCAGCAAAAGCTTCAATTGCCAACTGTTCTCGACCGCCAACTTTCACTGCGTACTCCCTAAGTTGCCTTGCAACCTCCGCTTCAGGTGCACCACCACCAGGAACAATCTTTCCGTCTTCAACCGCATTTCTAACAACGCACAGCGCATCATGCAGTGAGCGTTCAGCCTCGTCAATAACGTGTTCTGTTCCGCCTCTAACAACAATTGTGACAGCCTTCGGATTCTTGCATTCCTTGACATAAACAAGCTTGTCCTCGCCAATCTTGACTTCTTCAACAACCTTTGCTTCTCCCAAAACCTCGCTTGACAAATCTTTAAAGCTAGCCATGATTTTGCCGCCAGTAGCCCTTGCAAGTTTCTCCATGTCACTACTGCTTACATTTTTCACTGCCAAGATGCCCTTCTTTGCCAAGAAATGCAAAGCCAAATCATCAATGCCCTTCTCACAGAAGACCACGTTTGCACCGGCTTCCGCTATTTTATCAACCATTTCTCGAAGCATTCGTTCCTCTTCATCTAAGAAAAGCTTCATCTGCTCTGGACTTTCAATGTTAATTTTAGCGTCAAACTCCGTCTTTTCAATCTCCAACTTCGCATTTAGCAACGCTATCTTCGCGTTTTTGACAATTTTCGGCATTTGCGGATGTGCTACTTCCTTGTCGATGACCATGCCTTTGACAAGCTCTGTTTCCTCCAAGCTTTTTCCATGTTTTTTCAAAACCTTAATCAAGTCCACATCAGCCTTGATTTTTCCATCTTTCTTCTCTGCAACATGCTTAACCGCTTCCACAGCCAGCTTAGCAAAATGTTCTTTGGAGCCAGCGATGCCTTTGCTGCCCATGGATGTCACTGCCACGTCGATGAGTTTCTCCTCGTCACTCATGCTCACTGGAATCGCCATTTTCTCCAAAATTTCCTGGGCCCTTTCACTAGCTTTCTTAAATCCTTCAATAATTACTGTTGGATGAATGTTCTGGTCAAGCAAATTCTCAGCCTTCGAAAGCAACTCTCCAGTTAAGACCGCAGCAGTAGTTGTTCCATCGCCCACCTCATTGTCCTGCGCCTTCGCAACTTCAACAAGCATTTTCGCTGCCGGATGCTGCACATCAAGCTCCTTCAAGATTGTAGCGCCATCATTAGTTATGGCAACATCACCGAAACTGCTGACTAACATCTTATCCATACCCCTCGGACCCAAAGTGGTTTTCACAGTCTCAGCTATTATCTTCGCAGCCATAATGTTATTTCTCTGCGCTTCTCTTCCCGTAGTTCTGCCAGTTCCCTCTTTCAAAACCAACACTGGCACTGTACCAGATGGTGCAGCAGCCATTAAACATCACCTCCTACACGTTTTCATGTATGGAAGTGAAACTGAAACTTAGCAAAAATCAAAGGGAAAAGCGCTTAAATATAAATTTTTCTAACAATCACTAACTCTAATGATCTTGTATCCAGAAGCCTTCCTTAATCTGTTCATAACAGCCAATCCTAACCCTTCTAATGGTACACCTTCAGCAATTATAACGTCAACCCCTTCGAAATCAAACTCTCTCAAAAGCCTAAACAAGTTTTTTGCAATAGTTACAAAATCATTCCTACTTCCAAGCGATTTCACTACGTCAGCCCGATAAAACGCAGCAGATTCATCGGTGGCAAGAACGCCAACTTTCTTGCCTTCACGCATAAATGTTTCCGCTAACTCCTTAATTTTCGCAGCAACAGCTGACAATTCACCTTCAACAACAAACATCTCCGCTTTTGGAGCATAATGCCTATGCCTTAACCCAGGAGAACGCGCTTGCTCAATCGAAAGTTGTTTTTCAGCAATCGCAATCGGGTGAAGTCTAACTTCTCCAAGAATTTTCTTCAACACTTCATAAGGTGTTCCTCCAGGGCGCAGAATTTGTGGAGGGTCAACCGTCATGTCCAGAACAGTTGATTCAACTCCAATACAAGTTGGTCCTGCATCCAAAATCGCATCTATGCTTCCCTCAAGGTCATCCAAAACATGCTTCGCAGTTGTTGGACTTGGCTTCCCAGCAAGATTTGCGCTTGGAGCTGCAATTGGGCATTCGCTTTCTCTAATCAACGCTAAAGCCACATTATGATTAGGCATACGAATAGCTATAGTGCTCAAACCCGCAACAGTCACATCTGGAACAATCTCCGAACGTTTAAAAATCAAAGTTAAAGGTCCAGGCCAAAACTCGCTCATAAGCCGCTCAGCTTTGTAAGGCACTCTTTGTGTTAATCTGTAAACGTCTCTGATGTTTTCCACGTGTATTATTGGAGGATTATCCAATGGTCTTTTTTTAGCTTCGAAAAGAGCCAAAACCGCATTTTTGTTTAATGCGTCTGCGCCTAAGCCATAGACGGTTTCTGTTGGAAACGCTACCAAACCGCCTTTTTTGATGAAGTCTGCTGCTATTCGAATTTTCTCGATTTCTGGTTTCTGCGAATCTACCTTTAACACTAAAGTCTCTTTCAAGGAATATCGGGTTCCTTTATTGCTTATTTGATTAGAGTAAAACCTAAAAATTAAACTTCTTTAAAAAGGAGTAGTTAGATAGAAGTTTCTGTTCCCTTAAACAACGTAGTAATCTATTACTTTCTTCATGCTTTTTGGTGTTGTTTGTCTCATAGCAAGTTGCTTCAATATTCTTATCATTTGAGGTTGAAAACGAGCTATGTCTGTCAGGGAGATTAAGCCCACAAGGCGTTTTCCATCGACGACAGGCAACTTTTTGATTTTCATCTGAAACATCAACTTAACAGCTTCTTCCAAATCCATATTGGGTTCAACAACAACAAGCGGACTTGACATGACATCCTTCACTTTAGTTTTATTAGCATCTTTTGCATCTGCAACAACCCTTTTTAAAAGGTCTCTTTCAGTTATTATCCCCATTGCTTTTCCTTTTCTAATTGCGATCAAGCAGCCTATCTCAAACTTGTTCATAACTTCTGCTGCTTCTTTAACAGTCGCGTTCTCATCTATGGTTATTACTTCTTTAACCATAACATCCTCAACTTTCAATGACACGCCGCTTTCTTCTTTTTTCTCTTCAGACAATAAAATCACCAACTTCTGTATTTTCTCTTCATATCCCCTATATAAATAGGTGTGCAGAAATTTAGCGTCACAAACTGCGCAACTTATTAACCAATGCCTCTACATGCTTACTGGTTGGAATTTTTGCCCGCTCAAACTTCTCCTTTGGCTTAACGAAAGGTCTAGTGGCATCTAAACCCATTTTAGTTGTCAAACCAGTTTCCTGGTCGGCAGAAGAGTCCAACGTTGAACCACGCACATTGTTTATGATGATGAGGTCTTCGTTGGCTTGAAAGCGCGTCGCTATAGCCCACTCCACATCTGAAGCGTCCAACACGTCAATGTCGGAATCCACAACCACCGCATGCTTCAAGCTTGGATGCGCAGCAAACGCAGCTAGCAAAGCATTTTTTCCATCCCCGTCAAGTTGTTTTTCAATAGCTATTACTGCATGAAGCCATCCGCTTCCACCAATTGAAAGGTTAACTGCATGCAATTTTGGAACAACCTTAGAGACAGCCTCCCAAATCAAAACTTCATGCGGCAAGCCCATCAAAAGCTTGTGCTCTGTTCCTGAAGGCAAAAGCGCTTGATAAAAATAGTCCTTACGATGCATGACGCCAATAATCTCGACAACTGGCTGTTTCCTAACGATGTCATACGTGCCTGTTATATCCACAAATGGGCCTTCATCAACTTCCTTCTGTGCAGATATCTTGCCCTCCAAAACTAGTTCTGCTTCGGCAGGAGCATAAGCGTTTACATGTTCGCATTCTATTAGTTGAAGTTTCTCTTTCATCAATGTGTTTGCAACTTCGAACTCGCTAACTCCAAATGGAATGGGCGA
Source organism: Candidatus Bathyarchaeia archaeon (assembly GCA_038873195.1). Classification (NCBI taxonomy): domain Archaea; kingdom Thermoproteati; phylum Candidatus Bathyarchaeota; class Bathyarchaeia (SeqCode); species Bathyarchaeia archaeon. The sequence goes on from JAVZEV010000001.1 coordinate 1,291,436, forward strand.
AGACGCTGCAAGCATAACCGCTGGATGAACACCAATAGAAATTGAAACATCCAAATCTTTACCAGCATTTTTAGCTTCTTGCCACAGTTTGAAAAGATGTCGAGGAACCAAACGAATTGCCAAATGTTTTCTGTCTAAAACTTGAAGACGATGCACTGATACATTCTCGGCATTCCCATTCAAGCTTTTTGCATGCACAACTGCTGAAGTAATATATGGTCCAGCATCCTTTTCGAAATGTGTTAGTATAGGAATTTTAGACAAGTCATTCTCAAAAACTTCCTTCACTGACCCGTTTCTAACAATTTTTGGTTTTTTCGGAAAGTGCCAAGCCTCTGTCAGTTTTTTGTAAAATTCATTTTGGCTTGTAGCGAGTGCCGTGTAGATTCTGTTTCTGCTTCCGCAAATATTAGCAACAACTTTCGTATTGTAACCTTTTACTTTCTCAAACAATAGCATCGCGCCTTGATGGTCAAAGCTTTTCATTATATGAGAGATTTCAAACTTTGTAGAAACCTCATCTTTGATGTGTAATACTTGTTTTTCCAGTTCCATCTGCTTGAGAAATTCTCTTAAACTCATGCGACAGCACCTTCCTTTTCGGCTTCTACGCGAACAACCTTTTCAATTAACCTCTTGAAGATTGATTGTGCTTGTATTTCGTTGATTGTCTCCAGATAGATAGAAACCAGCGCAATCTTCTTTTTGATGGAAGATACGTATTCAGCGAACATGCGAGCGGAAATCGCGTTTTTATCGCCTAAAAGTACTGATGACGAAGGTGGTCCAAGCAAATCTTTTGGTTTCGGAACTGCAATGGCGAGTGTTCCAAGCTTGTCTTCTTTTTCGCTTAGAAGAACTAGGCATGCATTTTTTGTTTCCAAATAAACTGCAAGAATGTGCATGTTCTGCTCGATTATTTCGTCTTTAACGATTTTTGCCCGTTCCATCAACAAATCTCCATTGCTTATTTATAGCTTCACACATTCACTATTTATTATTTTCAAGGGCGATTCAGTAAATGACCAAAACTAACGCCGAAAAAATCTTGAAGTTACTCCGAAAGACATTTGCAATGCCAAAATGGGCGACTGTCAAGAAAGAACCCTTCGAAACATTAATAGCGACAATAATTTCACAAAACACTGCAAGCAAAAACACGGCAAAAGCTTTCGAAAGCCTCTCGAAGCGGTTCGAAATAACACCCGAAGTGTTGGCAAATGCCAAAACAAGCCAAATTGAAGAATGCTTGAAAGTGGCAGGTTTATACAAAAACAAAGCCAAGACAATAAAGCAAGTCTCGCGAATAATTCTTGAAAGATTCCACGGAACTCTAGAGCCAATTTTATCAATGCCATTCGAAGAAGCAAGAAAAGCATTGCTGCAACTTCCCGGTGTTGGACCCAAAACAGCTGATGTAGTATTGCTTTTTTGTTCAGAAAAGCCAACAATTCCCGTAGACACACATGTCAACCGCATTTCAAAACGGCTCGGCCTTGCGCCTAACAATGGAAACTATGCAGTTATTCGTGAATCTCTGCAATACCTTTACAGACCAGAGGATTATTTAGCCGTCCATGTATTGCTGATTGCGCTTGGTAGAAAATACTGTAAAGCCAGAAATCCATTATGCAAGCAGTGTCCACTAAACCTGCTTTGCCCTTCCAAACAACAATAAACAGAAAGTAAAATAGACTTCTAAAACAGTTCTCTGACCGTGGAAAATTCAGACTGGTTTTCTTCTTCCAAAAACAGAATTTCTTTCAAGTTCTTGTCTAGTTTTACTTTTCCTAAGGCAGCAGTTGAAATTTCCTCTTTAACTGGAGTTAAAATTTTCAAAGTTTTTCTGGTATAGTCAAGTTCTTGTAGGATACCTATTCCAAGAAATTTCCCATTAGCATCGTATAGACCTGTGAGTAATCCTTCCTCGTCGCCTTTGCGTGCTATCACAATTTTCTTTTTTGCAAATTCCTCAGCTTTGAGTAGTTTTTCCGCATCAATCCACCGTTTTCTTCCTATGAGTATCACAATTTTATCTTCAGATTCCGCAATATTCAACGGTTTCATTCCTAAAATTTCATACATCCTCTCTGTCTTCCTTGTATTCCTCATAGTCTTATCCAAATTAAACAACTCATTTCCTTCAATTTTTAACCAGTTAAGCGGAAGCGACCGCATTTTCATGTTTTTAAGGTATTTTATATATCCGAGTTCTCGTAGGTTTTTGCGTTTTTCTCTGTCTTTTTGTTTTATAGCAGTGGGTGAATCAACGGCTATTGTTCTAAATTTTTCAAAGACGTTCAAAAACTGATTTGTCTCGTCTTTTTGCTGAATGCAGAAAATTAGGTCTGGGTGGAGCTTGCTGACAAGCTGCATTTTATAGTTGACTGCGTCTTCTCCTTCAACCCACCCGTCAGTGTTTACAACGATAAAGTCTGGATTTTCATTCAGAACTTCCGCTTTTAGTAAGCTTAACCCTTCTATTACCTTGTTGAGAGCTCTGCTTGGTGAAGTTACGCCTACAAAAAAGGCGTTTTTTGCCTCTAAACTAAACAAATCAGTAATCGGCTTAGTGACTACCGCATAAGCAATAGTGCATGGAGGACCCACATCAGACTGACCCAAATCTCCATCCAAAATCACACATTTTCTTTTTTCTTGCAATAGCCTGTTTATTAGGTAGGTGCAAAAACTTGACTTTCCAGAATCAACGGCGCCTAACACTACCACTGTGCAAGGCTTTGCTTGAAGATTAGAAAGTTCCTCGCTTGCCTTCACCCAAGAAGACGGAATGGTGCTTCCTTCAACTTCCTCTATGTTGGCGCCTTCACCTAACGAGATTTCGAACGTTGCTGCTTCCTCAACTATAAAAGGCAACCGTTTTCCTTCACGTATTACAACTTTCTTTGCGTTACTCAAAAAGGCGCCGAACACTTCTGTCTTACCAGAAACGACCGTGACAGAAGCTGGGCCGTCCACTAATAGAGTCTTACCTTTTTCAACTGTGCGGTTCACTTGTCTTCCTCCGTGGAAATTTATGTCCATTTCTTCCAGCTATCCTTATGGCTGAAACGATATCTCTTAAGCCTCGTCTATGTTTAGTTTCATTTAAGTTACGATTTGTTCCTGCTTCACTTACACTTTCTAAACTTACATTTGAAGGTAACACATTATCTAAATCATGCAGTAATTGTTCTCTGTATGTTGGAACTCCGTCACCAATTTTGACTGAAATTGATGTCACCGGTGCAGTCTCAAGGTTTCTTATAATACTTTTTATTTTTTCTAAAGTTTCGGCGACGCTAAAACAGTTTTCTGTCTCGATGACTTTTCCATTCGCCAAAACAGCTAACCCAAAGACTTCACCGGGATCCACGCCTATGACGATTTTTTCATAAAACTCTTTTCCTCGAATGATCTGCAAAGCCTCGTTTATTAACGCTTCCTCTTCTCCTTCTTTATGGTAAACCAAGATTTTTTCGTGTTTTATCAAGTGTTGTTCTTCTTCTGTGGTTATGACCGCTTTAATATCTATTGGAATGGGTTCGTTTGGTGTTAAACTTACAAAGGGTATGTTCTTTCTCTTTAGTTCATTAACAATTAAGTAGTAGGCTTTCCCCGAAACGGTTGCAACCGCGATATTTGCTTTCATACGGCTTTCCATTTCTTGCGTTATACAAGCGCAAAGCAAATTATTAGTTTGGCGGTTTATATCTGTTGATGTGCATTAACGTGTTACAGAAGATTCCAACGGGCTGCAGAACTATTGATAAAATTCTGCAAGGAGGCATTCACTCCGAAACAATTAGTTTAATCTATGGCGAAGCAGAAACCGGAAAAACCACTCTGGCAATGCAGTGCGCTGTAAACTGTGCAAAGAAAGGATACAAAACATTGTTTGTAGATTGTGATGGCACTTTTTCAGCACTGCGGCTGTCTCAAATCGCTTCTGAAAGTTTCAAGGAAATTGCTGATCTTGTAATTCTGGCAAAACCTAACAATTTTCGAGAACAAGCTATGCTAATAGACCAACTAACAGACCTTATAGCAAAAAATTTCGGACTCGTTATCATAGATACGATTACATCGCTTTATCGCGTTAAAATTGCGGAATCTCCAGAAAAGACATTTGACTTAAACCGCGAATTAAACAGGCAAATGGCGCTGTTAGCGCAGAATGCTAAAACCCAAAAAGTCGCAGTCTTAGTAACAAGTCAAGTGCGAAGCGTCTTAAACGACACTTATGTCCATGTTGAACCAGTTGCCACAAGAGTTTTGAAATTCTGGGCAGAAACAATAATTGACATGAAACCCACCGAAACACCCCAAAAAATCAAGGCAATTTTAGAAAAAATCCCAATAAAAGATAAAAAGCCTCAACCAATAACTTGCTACCTAAAAATAGACGAAACAGGCATACACGAGTATCTGCCACATTGATGGTTATTAAAATGGACATAACAAAACTACTTATCGAAGCGTTAAAATTCATATTTCCAGCATATTGCGCGAATGCAATACCCGTAATTGTGGGTGGAGGTTACCCTTTAGATTTTGGAAAGAAGTTTTTTGATGGGAAACCAATTTTCGGAAAAAACAAAACTTTTCTAGGATTTTTCGCTGGTCTCGCAGTCGGAACGGCTGTCGGTTTAGTTGAAACTGCGCTTTTCCCAGAATATCCAGTACTGTTTGGCTTCGTGCTATCTTTAGGAGCGTTACTCGGAGATTTAGCTGGAGCTTTCCTAAAAAGAAGGCTTGGTCTTGCACCGGGAGAACTGTTGCCTGTGGTTGACCAAGTTGATTTCGTGTTAGGAGCGGTTTTGTTTTCGCTTCTTCTTCCCATGCCCATGATGTCTTTGGAGCTTATTATTGTAGTGTTAATTATAACGCCACCTATACATTTGCTAACAAATTTTGTGGCGTACAAGTTAGGATTAAAAACTAACCCTTGGTGAATTCTAGCCAAGTTTTAAGCGAATGACAGTTTCTAAGAATATGTAAGCTATCACTAACAAGATTATTCCTGCTAGAAACATCATGTGGGCTTGTCTTGGCTTATAAGCATACTTTGTACTCTGATACATGACTATCAACCCTACTATCCCTAAAGAATAAAGAGCAATCGCGATGACGCTGTCATATACGAATTGTTCTGACAACCGTGGATAGAATAAGACAAAACCTACTCTGCTACCTCCGTAATACGATGGAAGTGGTCTCATTACAATATCATATATACCGCCTCCGAATAGAAACACCGCAAAACCCATGATAATTACCGAGATGATAAGAGTTGATGGTTTTGTCGTTGATATTCTCCTGTAAAGTCTGTTCATGGAAAATGACATTGAGGAGACTTTTTTCTTAGCTTGTTTTGACATTTTCTTTTTCTCCGCTTTTGCTTAGGTATTCTGCCACTTCTTTAGCCCATTCTCCTGTTAGGGGATTCTTAGCAATCTCACTTAAATACTCTTTCCAAGAAATTTCTAGGGCTTTCTTCCACTGTTCATATTTCTTCACTATGCTTTCGTAAGCCTTTGAATGTAACTCGCAATAGTGATTCTCAACTGCTTCTCTACTGCATATTGCGCATTTCAATTCTTTTCTTCCTCTCCTCTATTAAGGGACATTGTGGATTAAAACATAACGTCCACGGGCGTCTTCCTTTGATTTTAACTTGAACGGTAGGCCAGCCACATCCGCGGCAGTTTCTTCCAAGGGGCTTTAGTGTTCCTCTTTGCGGTAGTGGAAATGATGTTTTGCATAATCCTTTGAAGTAGTTGGTGCAGCCGATGAAGCGTTTGCCTGTTTTTCTTGAGTATAATATCATGAGTTTTCCAGTGTTACATATTGGGCAAGTGCCTATTGTTCGTTCCTCAATTCTTGATTTTTTTATTGCGTTGCTTAGTTGTTCGCCTATTATTTTTTCTTTTGTTTTAAGTTCTGTCACTACTGGTTTGAGGATTTCTACAGCGTCTACAAGAACATTTTCTCTCTTTTCTTCGTTCAATTGTATTTTATTCATTCTTTCTTCAAGTTCCTTTGTTAGTTTTATTGAAACAACTGTTGGGCAATATTTTTCTAGAACTTCTAGAACGTCGAAGCCCAAGTCTGTCACAACGATTCTTTCGTCTCGGACGTATCTTCTATCATAAAGTGTCTGTATAATGTCTGCTCTTGTTGCTTTGGTTCCGATTTCTGCTTCTTCCATTTTTTTTAGTAAACTGCCGGGGTTGTATCTTGGTGGTGGTTTTGTGAACTTGTCTTCTACAATAACTTTTTTGATTTTGATTGTTTGTTTCTCTTTTATTGGCGGTAATAGGACTTCTTCTGATCTTACGTAGGGTCCATAAAAACGCAGCCAGCCTTCTTTTAGGGTTTGTCTTCCTCTTAGGTAGAAGTGATGCCCATTAACGTTGATGTTGATTCTCATGCTTTGTCTTATGGCTGGCTCGTCAAAAACTGCCATGAATCTTCTTACTACGAGGTCCCAGATGTTTCTTTCAGAATCGTCAAGTTCTCTTTCTGGCAATTTTCCAGTTGGATAAATGGCTGGATGTGCGGGGTCTTCCTTTTTTCCTTCTTTCGGTTTTAGTTCCGGCTTTGCTAGCAATTCTGCTGTGAGTTTGCTGTATTGCGGAAGCTTGTTTAGATTTTTCAAAATTGCCTCGTAGCCTATTGCTGGTGGAAGTTTTTGGCTGCTTGTTCGTGGATAAGATATTAAGGCGTCTAGGTATAGGCGTTGAGCAATGTTTGATGTTCGTCTTGGCGTGTATCCGAATAAACCGTAGGCTTCGCTTTGTAGAGCGCCTAAATCAAAGGGCAGCGGCGGTGATTGCTGGAATTGTTTAACGTCGATTTTTTCAACTATTCCATTTTTTTCTTTGCATGCGCTTAGGATGGCTTCTGCTTCTTTCTTTGTTTCAATTGTTTCCTTTTCATACTCTGCCTCGAAGGGTTTTCCGTCTATTTCCACTTCAGCCTTGATTTCCCAGTATGGCGTTGGCACGTAGCTTCTGATGGATTTTTCTCTGGCAGCAAGAAACTTTAATGTGGGTCCTTGCACTCTTCCCGTGCTTAATGTGGCGTATTTTCCGCTCCAATCTCTTGCTGCTATGGTTAAGGCACGGGAAAGGTTCACGCCGTAAAGCCAGTCAATCTCGTGTCTTGCGCGTCCTGCTTCTATCAACGCAAAATCTAATTTTGGTAGTGGTTTCGTGTATGATTCTTCTAATTCTTCTTTGGTTAGAGTGGAGTATTTCATTCGTTTTGCGACGTTTTCTTTATCACCACATGCATATTTTAGTATGCAATATCCAATGATGCTTCCTTCAATGTCGTAGTCGCAAGCGTCAATGAACAAGTCAGCCTCGTTTGCCAACTTTGATATGGTTTCTAACCATGTGCGAATTTGTTTTACGCCTCTCTCGGCGACGTATCTTGGTACCCATTTGAAACCGAAAACAGGATAGTAATTTCTTCCTCTTCTTTCTTCCGCAACTGTGTATAAATGTCCAAGAGCCGGAACGACAACTATTTCCTTGTCCCGTTTAGCCACATAATATGGGACTCCATTGTCTTCCATTTTTTTGGCTTTCCCCTTTGCGTCTAAAGCTAAAGCTATTCTTTGTGCTGCATCCGGCTTCTCAGTTACAATTAAAGTGTATTTTCCCATGGTTAGCACAAACCACGCAGTTTATTGGGAATGGTTTCCCAGAATTAAGCGTTATCTGAAATTAAAAGTTTCTGTGCCAAATAAACGATGTTGTATACTTTGACCAGCAATTGATAAATACGCGAGAGAACTTTATTGCTTTGCGTGAAAGGAGTGTGTTGTGTTGCCTCAGCGTGTTGTATGTCAACAGTGTGGTTGTGTTTTGTATGAAGGCGCTGAACTCAAACCTCCTGATGAAATCCTACATCAACATAATGGAAAATGTCCGGGATGTGGAAAGAAACTTTCGCTAATCCCCATTAATGTAGAGGTTAAGCCAGTAAAATGAGAACTGCTGGGATAATTTTTGACTGAAAAACTGCGTAGGACACAACTTTACGAAGTACATAAGCGAACGGCAAAGATGACTGTTTTTGCGGGTTTTGAGATGCCCTTATGGTACACGGATGTGATACCAGAACATTTAGCTGTGCGGAACAGTGTTGGCATTTTTGATATTTCGCATATGGGGCGAGTAATAGTCACTGGTCCAGATTCGGAGCGCTTTTTGAATTATGTTATAACCAATGATGTTTCAAAATTACTGCCAAACAGCGCTCAATATTCGGTCATGTGCAACGAGAAAGGCGGTATAATCGACGATTTCGTTGTTTATCGGCTAGAAATGGAGAAATTTCTGGTGGTTTTCAATGCAAGCAACCGAGAAAAAGACTATAACTGGCTAATCAAAAACTCCAACGCGTTTAACGTGAAAATTGAAGAAGTTTCAGATAACGTAGCCATGTTCGCGGTTCAAGGTCCAAAAGCTGAAAAAACTTTGCAGAAAATATCCACGGAAGATTTGAGTAAAATTGAAAGATTCAAATGCGGGCATACACGATTATTAGATGTGGAAGTTTTTGTTTCCAGAACTGGTTATACAGGCGAAGACGGATTCGAAGTTTTCGTGTGGAATGTTTCACTCGCCAAACCAGAGAACGCAGTAAAACTGTGGAATGCCATTCTTGAGGCGGGAAAAGCCTTTGAAGTAAAACCATGCGGTTTAGGAGCCAGAGACACATTGAGGTTGGAAGCTGGAATGTGCCTTTATGGAAACGACATAGACGAGAGCACAACGCCTTTGGAAGCGGCATTAGGATTTGTGGTGAAACTTCAAAAAGACAACTTCATAGGAAAGGAGGCTTTGCTGAAGCAGAAAACTGATGGAATTAAACGCAAACGGGTAGGAGTACAAATGATAGACCAAGGAATACCCAGACCAAACTTCGAAATCTATAGCGCTGATAGCACAAAAATTGGATACGTGACCAGTGGAACGTTTTCTCCATTATTGCGGTATGGCATAGGAATGGGTTACGTGGAAGCGTCTCAAACCTTGGAAGGAACAATCGTAAATGTGAAAATACGTGGCAAACTGGCACGTGCAAAGATAGTGTCATTTCCATTTTATGACGCTGAAAAATACGGGTATAAACGAAAAATCACAACGTGAAAATTCTCAGTTAACCGCAAGGGAAATAAAACACCTCACTAATCTCTGTAGGAGAGATGAATTCAAAATGAAGTTCCCAGCAAGAGAACGCGTTGTCAGTGCTCTGAAGAATCTTGGAAAACTGCGGATTAAAATAAGCCACAGTGCAATAATGACTTTTTCAGCTTTATTGCTCATCCTTTTAGTAGCGTTTACCGTTCGCATCTTTCCATTGCGCTGGGAAATACAAACCGGAGCGCTACATCTTTCTGAATTTGACCCTTACTACCAATTTAGCTTAGCAAGCTACATGGTAAAGAATGGTTTACTTTCGCCTTATTGGCCAACACAGTGGGTTGACACTCAACGTTGGTATCCTGGCGGAATAAATATGGGCATGTCCTATCCAGCATTGCCGATGACTGCGGCTTCGGTGTACATGGTAATTACTGCGTTAGGCGTTAACATTGATTTGATGAGTTTCTGTGCATTATTTCCAGCGATAATGGGCACATTAGCTTGTTTTATGATTTTTTTCCTCGGTAAAGATGTTGGCGGAACATCTATTGGATTGCTTGCCTCGCTCTTTCTGGCTTTAAGTCCCTCTTTTATTCAGAGGACTTCTTTGGGATTTTTTGATGACGAGACAATAGGTATATTTGCCCTTTTGCTGTTCGCGTTTCTATTTTTAAGAGCGATTGAGACAGAAAGACCTGTAGGTTCAAGTGTGAAATATTCAATTGGCGCAGGTTTAGCCTTAGCATATTTCATTTCTGGATGGGGTGCCGCGTATTATCCAATTGCTCTCACTGCACTTTTTGTTTTCTTACTGGTTTTGTTGAAACGGTATACCTCGCGATTGTTACTGTCCTACAGCCTGACATTTGGGTTAGGTTTATTCATATCCATAAATGTTCCTTATATTTCACCAACATACCTTTCAACTTTCGTGATTTTGCCAGTTGCAGGCGTTTTCGTGTTGCTATGTATTTGTGAGATACTCCGTGTTTTAACGTCAACAAAATCAAAGGTGCTTTTTGTTGCGTTACTCTTAGCATTGCTCATTGGCGGCTTCGCAGTACTTTGGCAACTAGGCTACATGCGAACTATAGCTGGGAAGTTCTTTTCCGTCATTAACCCTCTTGCACGGGCAGAATCTCCTCTCGTAGAGTCTGTTGCTGAGCATAGAATTTCAGCGTGGGGTTCCATTTATTACGAGTTGGGAATTGGAATACTCTTCTTTGTTGTTGGTTTCTATTTCCTTCTTAAGAATCTTAACAATAGAAACTTGTTTATGTTGCTTTTTGGTATCACATCGCTTTACTTCGCCAGCTCTATGGTGCGTCTGCTTGTTCTTTTGGCTCCTGCTTTCGCCATTTTAGCTTCCGTCGGCATAATGGGCGTTTTGAAACCCTTTGTCGCCTTATTAAAAGAACCTCCAAAGATTATTACAAAAAAGAAGTTCGGTTTGGAACATGTTGGAAAAGAATTCAGCGGAGTTGCTATCATTCTCATATTCATCATCTTAATGACTAACTTCGCTTTTTCACCGCAATCAGGCGGAATACCAAAAGTCTACAGTCAAGCCTACGCTCCAGTAACCATCACTGCTGGAAGCCTTCCCATTGTTCCTAATCAACCAGTGCAAGAATGGCTAGACATGCTAGACTGGCTGAAAAGCAACGTGGGATATCTACCAATAGACGAAAAAGTTGTTTGCAGTTGGTGGGACTATGGATACTGGCTAACCATACTTGGAAACGTAACATCCCTTGCAGACAACGCGACAATAAATGGCACTCAAATAGAGAATATAGGTTTCACATTCATGGCTAACGAGACACAAGCAGTGGACATGTTGAAACGTTACAACGCAAAATACATTTTAATATTCACAACGCTCTCGGTGGGACAGCAGAATAATCAATATTATGCTGGCTGGGCTGGTTATGGCGACGAAGGGAAATGGATGTGGATGGCGCGCATCTCTGGCAAGGCAAAAGACCGATTTATACAGGAAGGTATTCTTGATGAAGGCTCTGCGTGGACTGATGAAGCAACTTTCGGGAACTACACAGAAAATCGATGGGCTTGGAATGATGTAGGAAAAAACTCCACAATATATAAACTGATGCTTTATGGGAAACAGAGATGGTGTGGGGTCAATAATGCTGCGTCTGTTAATGAACAAGGACAAACAGAACCATCCGTAGAACTATTGTACTTCAAAGAAGCTTACATCGCTGGACTGAATTTATCTCCAAGCGAGGCCCAAAGCAAATATGGCAATCTTGTTCCATTAGTGTGCCTTTACGAGATTAAGTATCCAAGCTAACAAAGGAGAGATAGCTTGTTTCCTAAGGTTCCGGACTACCACAAGCCAAACAAGCCTTTAGTCCCAAACGGTTTAGGCGTAATTTATGTTCTAGTGAGCGTAACCTACCTCTTTGCCTTATATTACTTTAACCAACCACCAGCATCCAACAATATTTCTTCTGCTTTGACATTAGCTGTTTGCATTTTGTTTGGAGGTTTTATGGGCTTGCTTGACGACTGGATGGATCTGCGGTGGCGTTACAAGGCTTTCTTTCCTCTAATAGCCTCTATTCCGCTCGTTTCTTTAGCAGTCAAGCTTGGATTGCGCACTTCTTTGACAATTCCGTTTTTTGAACCTCTAGATTTTGGTCTCTTATACTATTTTGTGGTTATTCCGTTAATTGTGACCGTGACTACTAATACTGTGAATCAGCTTGGAGGATTGAATGGTGTAGAAACAGTTTGTCCCGCAATTGTTTTGGTTGGGTTGATGGTTGTTTCTGGAGAGCATGCCATTATGTTGTATGCTCCGTTAGTTGCATGGCTTTTTCTTGCGTTTCTTAATTTTCAGGGGAAAATTTTTGTTGGAAACACTGGGTCCTTTGCGATTGGAATAACGTTGGCTGCCTTCGCCATTATTTCTGATGTAAAATCTTTTTTGATTGTTTCTATATTGCCGTACGTTTTTAATTCGGTGCTTATTCTGTTAACTTATTTCTTTTATAAGTCTAAAGCGCAGGTTGTGTTTGATGGTAAAAAGTTGTCTTCAGATCATAGGCGTAGTTTGGTTACTTTGATTACTTATTATCGTCCTTTGACTGAACGGCAAGTAGTTGTTACAATTTCGCTTCTTTTTGCAGCTTCAACCACGCTTGCTTTACTAGTTTACTAACGTTCAAGTTTATGTCTGTTCTATTCTTAGCTGTATGTATTGTGGTGTTACACACAAAAGGCAAAAATCAGTTTCAAGCGAGGCTTAATTGCAAGAGGTTAGAGGACTAGCTCACCATGTAATTGGCTAATGTGAGGAATCAATTATTTGCCCAGCTTTGTATGTTCCAAACGTTTCAGTTAAAGTGGAAATCACCAATTTAATAGGCGTCCGTCTAGGTGTGAAGGGCGGCGGAGTTGAAAACATTAATTTTGATGTTAAAGCAAAGCTGGAAGAAAAAGAACGCAAAAGCCAAATAGTTGTTGTGGGTTTTGGTTTGCTTTTAAATACTAAACCGAACGTTGTAAAATTTGAGATTGAGGGCATAGCAACCATAACGGGTAAGGACGCAGAAATTAAAAAAATGCTAGAGGTAGACCCTGAAACTAAAGTGCCGTATGTTTTTCAAAGCATTTACCAGCATGCCTTTACTGCAATGTATTTGATGTCGACAATTTTGAATGCGCCTCCGCCTCCAAACAATTTGCTTGTCCCGCCAAAGCAAGGGGTTCCAGTTGAGGACGTAAGCGTTGAAGTTGGAGCAGAAGCGGTAGAGGCTGTGAGTGTTCAAGCTGCAACTGCGGCGGAAGAGACAAGCGAGGTCAGCACTTCTGCAAAGTGATTTGTAGTAAACATTTAATAGTCTAAAACTCTGTGCATATGGATTATTGGCGGGTGAGTGGGCCTCCACCCGTTCCGCCATTATAAACCCCGGGAGTAGGAGGTGGAAAAGTGAAATTTGACACTGAAGATTTGGCTTTGAGTGCAGTTTTCGCTGCATTATATGCGGCGGGAGTTATCTTTCTGGCGCCTATAAGCTTTGGAGTCTATCAGGTTAGAATTGCCGATGCTTTGTTGCCGCTTTCGATGATTTTTGGCATGCCCGTTGCTGTCGGGTCAGGTCTTGGCTGCTTGGTCGCAAATGTTTACGGCGGCTTAGGCATTGTAGACATTATAGGCGGGACAATTGCAAACTTTGTGGCGTGCGCTTTAGCATGGTATGTTGGCAGAGGCGGGTTTGCTCGAAGGTTTCTAGGCGCTTTCGTTGAGACAGTGGTTATAACAGCGATTGTTGGAGGTTATCTTGCGCTTCTGTTCGAAGTGCCAGTTGAGATTGGGTTGCTTGGCATTTTCATTGGTTCTTTGGTGGCGATAAACATTCTGGGCTTTGCGCTTCTAGAAGTTTTCTATCGAAGTGGTGTAGCAAAGAAATACGCTGAAAAGCATACATGATAAAGAGATGTGCAATGTGGTTTACATGAACCGTTCCAGTTTTGTTAACCCTATTATTTCATCAAAATCCAAACCTAACGCGTCTAGTACTTGGTCGAATGTTGAATGCAAGTAAGCTATGTATTTGTCCACGTCAATCTCATTGTTTGTGGCTAATTCAACAGGCTTCACATGAGGTTCCTTAGCAACTTTTACAAAGCTTATCAAGTCGCCTGCTCTCAACTCTACTCCATTTTCTTTCAGTATTTTTGCGGCTTTGACGTGTTGTGGCGTCGTTTTTGTGTAGCGTTCCAGTTCTTCACCTAAGACCACATTGAATGCTAAATCGTTTAGGCTTTCCCACTCTCTCCGTTTTAGTCGCATGTAGCAGTCGCGGATTATTTGGCTTATGTCTTTTTTGGCATTTTCAAAATCTGCTGGCGTCTTGACCATTGCTAAGCGTTCTTTCATTCGGTCAAAAGCTTTTTTGATGAATGGTGGAATATGCTTCTTTTTGCCTGTTAATCCTTTCACGTCGACGCTTCCGTCTTCGAAAACTCCGAGGTAATTCTTCTTGCGGGAGCTGAAAACGGAGTATCTGTAAACTTTGTCTACGTCTAAGCTCATTTTTAATTCGTGCTCTGTCCAATGGGCGAGCTTTTCGATTTGTTCTTTTGAGGGGTTTTTTAGGAATATGCTGTCTGTGTCGCCGTAAAGAACTTGAATGCCAAGCTGCTCTGCTTTGTTTAGTATTTGTGTTAGCGAATGTCTTGCAATTGCTGCTGTTGCTTCGGCTACTGGTGGACAGTAGAGGTCGAAGGTTTCTGCTCCGAAGACTCCGTAGCTGGCGTTTAAGATTACTTTGAGTGCTCCTTGGATTAGGTTGTACCAGCTTCGAAGTTCGTTGGGTAATGTTTTGTCTTTTGTTTTCGGCTTGTACCATTGTACTCGCAAGTCTCTAAGCGAGCCGATTAGGAGGCTTTCTAATGCTCGTTTTTTGGTGCAGACCCAGTGTGGCGTGTCTGGGATTAGGTTGCTGCGGCATTCTGGGTGTTGGCAGAGTATGGATTGGTAGCCGAGGTTCCAAACTTTTATTATTGATGGGTATAGGCTTGGAAAGTCCATGACTGCAACGTTGAAGTGGACGCCGGGTGTTGGTTCGACAACTATTGCGCCTTTGTATTTTTTGCCTTTGATTATGGCTTTGGTTACTGTTTTGCCTTTTACGGCTAGAATGTCTTCTATGTTTGGGATGAGCATGTTTTTTCGGCGGTGTTCGTGGTGCATGAAGTTTCTTATCCAACGTGAAACGCCTTGGCGGCTTACGTCTTCCATTGGCATGCTGCTGATTCTGGCTAAAACGAGAATTAGTTTCATGACTAGTTCGTCTTCGAAGCTTGTTAGTTTGAAGGTGATTTCTGCGTCTCTGAAGCAGTATTGGGCGAGTTCTGTGTAGGATAGTTCGCCTAAACTTTTTTCCAGTTTGATTTTTTCCATTCCGATTAGGGCTTTGCCTACGTCGTCCAGCGTTACGTCGCGGTATCGGTTGTTAAAGGCGTAAATTTGGATTGAACGGTTGAAGAAAAACTTGTACAGGTCAATGTGCACGCCATATTTTAATAGGCAAACGCGTCTGCCAACCTCTATTGGAATTTCATTTCTTTTGAAGCCGAAATTTAATGCTCTATGTGCTAAATATCGTAGGTCGAAGTCGTCGCCGTTGAATGTTAATGCGAAAGGATAATTCCATAAAGCGTCAAACACAGCTCTGATTAGTTTTTCTTCTGAGTCAAAATATTCTAGGGTTACATCTGCTGGCAAGCGTTCGTTTCCTTCGCGGACTCCCTCGCGCTTTAGGAGTAAGACTTTCTTTTGGTCGTCTGAACCGTAAAGTGAAACACACACGATTGGGTAAGCTGCTTCTCTGGGGTCGGGCATTCTTGTTGGGACAGGCGTGTAAACTTCGATGTCTAAGGCTACGCGGTGGAATTTTGGAGCTGAATACTCTAACAGCCTAGCCCATTGCTCAACATATTGTAGTTCCTCATCCGTGGCTTCTTTGAAAATTTCACGTATATTATGAACCATTCTTTCGGCTTCTTCTAGGCTCTTGGGAATTAACTCGCCATTCTTTACTTCATAAAGCATTCCAGGCTGAAGATTTCTATCGTAAATGTATGATTGGTAATACTTTATTTTTGATTCCCAAACCCTAATTTTCTCCGGCTCAATGGGAGTTTCTGAAACTTTTGGAAAATCTTCTGGAATTATGTCTCTTATGCATCCAGTTGGGCGTCCACCCACTGCAAGCGGGTCTTTTGCAACAATTTTTGTTACTTTTACATTTCGTTCGGATAGTGGGTCGAATTTTTCGACAATTTCGAAATGGTCGAAGCCTTCATGTTGTGTTAAGCGGGTGATTTTTTCCAGTTCGTATTGTGAAAGGTTGGTTAGACAATAGGGCTTATGTCCAGTGTTGTCGTACCAGAAGTAGATTTTGCCGGAGTTTGGTTCGTAAAGTTTGATTAGGGCTTTTCCGGTTTTTCCGTCGTAGGTGGCTGAAACAAAATAGGAAGGCGGCAGATTATCCGGCGCTAACGGTGGAAAAGCGTGTTCTTTCTTTTCTTTTGTTATGGTTTCTGTGAATGGTAAGGCTTCCGCTTCTTTTTCCTTTAAAGGTTTAGCTTCAACTTTAGAGAAGTCCTCTAAACGTCTCTGCGCCATCTTGTCGTTGACCTACTTAACTTTATGAGAAGTATTTACTAAAATCTCTTACTACCCACTTTGTTTTTGGATTTCTCTTAAGATAACACATCGGTTGCTATTAATACGGTGTTTGAAGACAATAGCAAAAAACTATGCCCAACAATTATCTACACTGAGTATGTATAGGAAAGTCTTTAATTCTCATTTACAACATGTTGCTGTTTTGACGATTGCCAAGTCTGTGGGTTGAAATGTTTGCTTAAGGAAGCTTGGACGCTTGCTATTGAAGCTTTAAGCTGGATGGAAATGCGAAGATTAAGTGAGCGGTTAGCTTTGGCGAAAACCGTTCAGCAACTGGACATAAGAGATGCTGATGCGGTGCGATTGGCTCACTTGCTTGTGTGCGAAACAGTTAGGCGGCGAAACTTCATAGACGCGTTCATAAACAAGACATTGGAACCAGAAACAATAGACGAGTTTGACCTTGGTGTTCAAGCTTTTTTGCGGCTCTATGTTTACCAAACGCGCATAGCCAAGAACTGGGCTAAAATCGACATTAAAGAAGCTGAGAATATAGCAAAGCTTGCGCGTTCTATTCTCGGCTGGAAAACTCTCAGAAAAGTTGAACATGTCCTTGGTGAGTTGTTAACGCAAAAGCCAAAGCTGATTTTTGAAGGCTTAAGCGACGAAGAAAGAATTGAGCTTTTAACGTTTCATCCAACATGGTTCGTGAAATACTGTTTAAAGACGTTCGGAAGGCAAGAAACCATAACTCTTTTAGAGGCAAATATGCAGTCGCCGCCGGCATACATAAGAGTGAACACGCTTAAGGCTGAAGAAAACGAGATTTTAAAAAAACTTGTGGAAGAAGGCATTAAAATTGAGAAAGTTGAGCAGCTAAGACACGCATACAAGGTTCTTGGCACAAAGAAACCCTTAACCCAAACCACAAGTTTTCGCGAAGGCTTATTCTACATCCAAGACAAAGCAAGCTGCTTCGCAGCAGAAACAGCAAATCCCAAACCCGGAATGACTGTTTTAGACGTTTGTGCTGCGCCTGGAGCTAAAACCACATATTTGGCTCAGCTCATGCAGAATCGAGGCGTCATGTTTTCTGTGGATTATTCGAAGTGCAGAATGAACGTGTGGAAGAACGAAGTTGCACGCATGGGCGTTGTAAATGCAGTGCCAGTCATTGCTGATGCATGCAGCCAGCTGCCTTTCAATCTTGAAGCCGACATTGTAGTTTTAGACCCGCCTTGCACAAGCACAGGCGCATTTGGAAAATTGCCTTCTGCAAAATGGAGGCTTACAAGGCGTTCTATTGATAGAATGGCTGAGATTCAATGGCGGATGATAAACAATTGCGCAGCGCATGTTAAATCCGGAGGCACTCTGATTTATTCCACGTGCAGCATAACATTAGAAGAAAACGAAATAATCATTGAACGATTTCTAAAATGGCACCCAGAATTCGCTTTAGCTGAAACAACACCGAAAATAGGCTTACCAGCACTGAGAGGACTGGAAAAATGCCAAAGACTATACCCACATATCCATCAATGCAATGGCTTCTTCATCGCCAAACTATCAAAAGAATAAGACCCCAGTGAATCCCTCTTTCTCCAGAAAATTGAACCTATATATAAGGGGGGGCTATACACACGCAAACACACAGTTTTTTAGCTTTTTCATTACTAGTACGACTTAACTCTTTTATCTCGCACCTTTCCTAGACTTTTCCAAAAAACAAAGAACTTCAAAAATCACTTTAGCCGCTTGAACAGCCGAAACCCCTTGGTCATAGTTTGGCGCAACTTCCAAAACATCAAAGCCCACAACCCGCTTATCGCATAAACCGCATAGAATATCCAGCAAAACGTGCGGTTCTAACCCTTCTGGTTCCGGATTCTGCACTGCAGGCGCGAATGCTGGGTCAAGCACATCCATGTCCACAGACAAGTAAATGCTCTCGCATCCTGCAAGTTTCTCATGCAACTGCTTTATAACGCGCTGAACTCCATCCTTTCTAATCTGTTGCGCCGTGAAAAATTCTATTCCAACCTTCTTTGCGTAAGCTAACTCTTCCTTACAAACAGCTCTCGTGCCCACTTCAACAATTTTCGCAGGCTTGACTTCCTCATTTATTCTACGCATAAAAGTCGTGTGAGAAAGCGTCAATCCCATAAACTCGCTACGCAAATCCAAGTGCGCATCAAAACTCACAATCGCCGTCTTAGACGCTCTTTTACCCAACCCCTTCGCAACGCCCAACGTAATAGTATGCTCTCCGCCAATGATTACTGGAATTTTTCCGGCTTCCAAAATATCAGCAACTACCAACTTGATTCTTTCCAAAGTCTTTTCCGTGTCTGCAAGCACATGCAAATCACCCAAATCATGCAACTGTAAATCCTCAACATCCACACCCGTGCGAAAACTGTAAGTTTCTATATTAAGCGACGCTTGCCGAACCGCGTTTGGACCAAATCTTGCCCCAGTACGATACGTGCTTGTAACATCAAAGGGAACGCCAAAAATCACATACTTCGCTTTTTCGAAAGGCTTCTGAAAACCGCTGAAAACGTTCGATTGAGAAACAAAAAGCTCATGGTGACTCATGCATTTTCCTCTTTTTCTCTTCTCTATTCTAATGCTGGTGTTCTAAACTTTTTCGTTAACTACTGGCTAAAGCTAATCCACTTCTTAAATGGCTTGCCAAGAAAACATTAAATTTATTAATGTTAGTGTCAATGCATCTTTAAAAAGAGCGGTGATTGAATGTCCATTAAATCAAAATTTACCATGGAAAACTTGGGAATGTACGCTGCATCCGTATTTTACATAATTGCTGGAATAATACTCCTCGCCATATTACCATTCGCCAATTTTCCACTACACATCAGCATAATCGGCATGCTAAGCATAGTAACAGCGTATGGATTAATTAGAAAACGGTTCTGGACAATATGGCTAGTCATTATACTTTTCTTCACAGCCACAACCTTCTCAGCCTACACAATATTCACGTCCATTTCCTCGCTAGGAAAGAACCTAATTTATGACATAAGTACAATTGCTTACTTAATCTTAACATGGATTTTCACAGTATACATAGCAACCAAAAGAAAAACCTTAGAAAGCTAAAACCACCTTTCTTCTAAGCTTCTAAAAAGACGAACCAAAACCTCCTCATCAGCATCAACGAACTGCTGGTTTTCAGCTATTTCCACAAAACCATCCGCCTTTGCAAGCGTAGTAATAGCTCCCGAAAGCCCCGATGGAACTGGCTCCGCAAGCAACCGCTTTGACTTGTCACGTTTCAACTTAACCATAACAAACGTTCGTCTACCCTTCGCTGGAAACATTCTCGTAGCCGCAAAAGCCTTAACAGTTGAAAGCCCTTTCGCTTTTCGTCCCGCCAATTGCTGAATAATTGGACGAACAAGCAAATGAAAAATTAACAACGCCGAAGTTGGATGCCCCGGCAACGAAAAAACCAGTTTCCCATCAACCAAAGCAACCGTTGTAGGTTTTCCCGGCTTAGTCGCGATTCCACAAACAATCACTCCTGGTTTTCCAAGCGAATTTAACGTTTGTGGCATAACATCTTTTGGACCAACTGAAACTCCACCTGAAGTTACGACCATATCTGCAGATGCCAAAGCCTGTTTTAACGCTTTTTGTACTTCATCCTTATCGTCTGGAAAAACACCCAAATAAACTGGTTTTCCGCCACTTTCCAACACTGCAGTGCTCAAACTGTAAGCGTTTATGTCATAAATTTTACCAAAAGACAATACTCTTCCTGGCTCAGTAATTTCAGCGCCTGTTGAAAGAACCGCAACTCGTGGAATCTTGTAAACCCTAGCCTTAGTTTTTCCAATTGCCGCTAAGACACCTATTTCTCTTGACCCAAGCAACTGTCCATTCTTTAAGACAGTTTCCCCCTCCCTAATATCTGCACCAGCTTTCATTACATTTTCATCCTTCACAACAGCATTGTAAATCCAAACTTCACCATTCTTCCGCTCCGTGTGTTCAACCATCACAACAGCATCAGCCCCATTAGGCATAGGCGCTCCAGTTGCAATCTCAACAACTTCGCCCGAAACAACAGCTATTTTTGGCGGTTCTCCAACATTGACCATGCCAAAAATTTTAAGCTTTACCGGTTTGTTTTCTTCTGCACCAAACGTGTCTTCAGCTTTCACCGCATAACCATCAACAGTTGACCTGTCAAAAGGCGGAATATCCAAATCAGCGATTACATTTTCTGCGAGAACACGATTATAAGCTTCTAACAATTGAATCTCTTCAACGCCCAGAGGCTTTGGTCTAAAATATTCCAGTATAGTCTGTTTTGCTTCATCCAGCGTAAGGAGCTTTCTAAACATCTGCCTCACCCATCTCTACATAACCGAACAAGTAAACCGTGACAGTTTCTCCTTCTGTAAGTCCTTCTCGGTTCTCTGGAACAATCACATAACCATTCGCTTTGGCCACAGTTGAAATCATCCCAGACCCTTTTGCACTCACAGGCTCGGCAAAAAACTCTCCATTTTTCTGAAAAACGCGAACACGGACAAAAGTTTTTCTTCCCAACGTCATAGCTACTTTTCTCGTCACCCTAGCAGTCACGACTGGTCTGAGCTCCTGCCGCTTCATTCCAAGCATTCTACTGATTAACGGTCTAGCAAAAACTTCAAACCCAATCATCGCAGCAACAGGATTGCCCGACAAGATAATAATAGGTTTTCCAGACACAACAGCAAGAGCAGTTGGCATTGCAGGGCGCATGGCAACACCATGAACGATTACCCCAGGTTTCCCAAGCTTGTTTACCGCTTCTGGAACAAGGTCTGAAAGACCAACACTAGTCCCGCCAGTAGTTATTATTACGTCAGCCGCAAATCCCGCCTTCAATTTCGAGACAATCTCAGCAACGTTATCCTTCGCTATTCCCAAATCAACAAGTTCCGCGCCTAATTCGCGGCACATGGCTGAAAGAACAAGCCTATTAACCTCAAAAACTTGTCCTTCTCCAAGCTCTTCGCCTACGCTAACTAACTCGTTTCCAGTGGCTAATAAGGCAACTTTAGGCAATTCAAAAACCTTAACTTTAGAAAATCCTAAAGCAGCAATTAATCCTAAATGTTGAGGTTTTAATCGAGTCCCAGCTTTTACTGCTATTTCTCCTTTCGCAACATCTTCGCCCTTTCTAGAAACATTTTCTGCAGGCGTAACTGGCGTCCAAACTTCTATTTTATCACCGTCGATTCGTTTGGTGTTTTCCAACATGACGACTGCATCTGCACCCTTTGGAATGGGATTTCCAGTCCATACTTGCTTAGCCTTTCCCTCATCCACTTCCCTTTCGTCCGTGACCCGAAAAACCTTAGGTTTAAACTGAGACGCTCCGAAAGTATCCTTAGCCTTAACCGCATAGCCATCAACCGTTGATCTGTCGAATCTTGGCAAGTCTTCCTCTGCCACGACATCTTCTGCTAAGACGCGATTCAAGGCTAAATCTAAAGAAATAATAACCGTTTTTGGTTTCCTGATTTGAACTGTGTTAAAGAAAGTTTGTAATGCCTCATCCACTGATGTCAGCTTTTGGAATCCCTTCAGTCGCACCAAAACGCGTACCCCAAAACAGCATTGTAAACAATAATAAAAAATGTATCGCAACAAGAAAACGCTTTAGCTTCTCCTACTCTTCCTATAACGGTAACTTTTCCGCATATACTGCCCATAAACCAACGCTACCAAAGCAGCTATCCAAGCCGCAACATTCTGGAAAACCAAATATTTTCCAACACTATCTAAACTGGCTAAAGGCTCAAAAACAGAGCCCAAAGCCAAGACAAAATTTCTGAAGCCCGGTGCTACAGATAATAAAGCGTTATTTACTCCAGCGAAAAACTCGCCGATTGGTGCCAGAGCTTGTGATGTGCCTTTCACAAAGTTCAATAGGGCAGGATTTGTTTTGTAGACGCTAACTATGGTTTGGTAAATAAGTTGCGGATATGCCAAAACTGAGACTAGTAGTATTAATGCAGAAAAAACTAAGATTATCGTTAAGGCACTTTTTATTGTGGCTCGAGCAAAGTGTATTTTCTGCCAAACATACGTGATACCCTTAACCTTCAGCAACCCCAATTTTATTCTTCCAAAGAACTTCCTCACTTCTCTCAGTCTATGCTTTTTATCGTGTTTAAAGTCGCCTTTTTCCTTCTGTATTTCCGGATGTTTTACGGCTGCATGCCTTGTCAAGTATATCCAACTTGACATAAGCGCAATTACGACTGCTGCAGGGACTAAATGGAAGAGTGGACTAATCAAACCAAACATCTTGCTTTCCGGCTTTTCTTCAGCGCCTAAACGCATGCCATAAAGGACAACCAAATACTCAATTAAGACAGTTATAATTAGGAATAGAATTATTGCTATTAGTCCTTTCAGTGTTGCCCAACGAATCACTAGCCGCTTTAGAGGTTTCTGACTTGACACTTAGCTCACCATCAACTTCGTCTTGACATGTTTATGTGTGCTCTTGGAATATGCAAGTTCTCATTAAAAAATGTGACTGTGTACGTTGCCTAACGATTTCAACTCTGAATTATTACACCTTAAATTCTTTATTTTTAAAGAGAGTAGTGTCTAATTGCGGATGGTAACATAGTTATGGGAAGTTCTGTTGGGCAAAAAATTATTCAACGCATAATCTGTTTACTTTTATCCTTCACAATGGAAATTCATGCCCGCACTTAGGGCATTTAGCCATTCCACACTGCACGGAAGACGGGCAACCACCACATGCGAATGCTCGACCATACGATATGTCAAATGCGAATCCACATTTTGGACATTTAACTACATGTTTCGATTGCATGCTCATTCTAAATCGCTTATCCTAAATCAACCATCGAGAAAAATTTTAAAAACTTTTCTAAATGATTCCAAACGTTTTTATGCAAAAATTTTAACAATACTAAAAACAATTAATAAAGACCGTAAGCCATTCCATATGAATAACTGTTGGCATAGAACGAATTAGTCTGGGAAGAGAATGCAGAAAACGGAAAAAGCTGAAAGGTTAGAACTCTACAAGGACCGTAACACGCAAGTTTTCTTAAGTAAATTTTTAAGTAGCGAAATTAGTGAGCTTGAACCCGTTTATGACCCTAAACTGGGTTACCGTTACCCTATGGTTGAGGCGATTGTTGGTGATGCAGCAAATGTGGAGCCTTTTCTTAATAGACTCTATGAAGCTAAGGTTTTGGACAGAAAACTTTACGACAAAATCATTTACTGCCCAAAATGTGGTTCTGTAAGCATTTCCGTCCGCTATTGTTGTCCGTACTGCAAATCGTTTGACATACAGAGAAGTGCTCTGATTGAGCATGTCAAGTGTGGCTACATGGATATTGAGGAGAATTTCCTTAAGGGAAACAAGTTTGTCTGTCCAAAATGCCATGAAGAACTAAAAAAACCGGATGTTGATTATCGAAAGGCTGGAGTATGGTGCAACTGTAAAGACTGCAACAAAAGCTTTGACATTCCAGTGACAGGACATTTCTGCCGAGATTGCCACGTACACTTCACATTTGAGGACGCGGTAATTAAAGACATTTACACATACAGCCTGCGAGAAGAAGCGAAAGAAGAAGCGTCGTCTGGTTGGGTTATAATCGCTCCAATTAGGGATTTTCTTACAGAAAGCGGCTTTAAAGTTGAGAGCCCAGCTTTTCTCAAGGGTAAGTCTGGCGCGAACCACATGTTTGACATCGTTGTCTATGAGGCATCTGTTAAAGGAAAAGTGACCGTGATTGATGTTGCGACAAGCTCTGAAAATTCTGTTTCTGAGCAGCCAGTAATTGCGTTGTTCGCCAAGATTTTTGATGTCTCCCCAGAAAATGCCTATTTGATTGCTATTCCGAAAATAAGTGAAAATGGAAAGAAAATGGCGGAATTATATAATATTCAAATAATTGAAGCGAAAAATCAAAAAGAAGTTATTAAGGCGTTAAAGGAAAAAATGGAGAAATAAACGGTTAATCAACCGGGAAAACTGCAGTATTGCCTCTTTCTGTTATAATTTTAACTATGCAGTTTTCTTCTGGCAAGGTTATGTCGACGCGAATGTATGTTTTTTCTTCTCCAGCGTTAATGAATAAGTTAGCTGTGTAACGTTGATGAAGGGTTGAATTGGTTACCCATATGGCGATAATGTGCACTGTTAGTGGACTTGTATTCTTTAAATCTAAACGTGCACCGTTAATTATCACTCTTACAGCAAAAAAATCCACTTCTGTTATAGCTCGAGGCGTGTTCAATCCTTCATCTGAGAATTCGGCAAGTAGCGTTCCGTCATCTCTAATGTAGCTTGCCCAATTATCAGTTATGTTAATTGCGTATTCATTCCACTCATTCTGTGTAGGTTGGCTTCCTCCAGTGTTGTTGAAACCGTTGTCGCTGAAGGTCGCCGCACTCCAGTTGTATGCTTTCAAGAACCATCTTTCCGCGTCTTCTGTAACGTTATATCTAACCACTATCTCAATGCCATAAATATAGTCTAACGGGTAAGTTGACAAGTCTACTATGAAATTATTGCTAATGGACAACCTGTAAATGTCTGACATTGTCGTTTCAAACTCAACCCAATCAACATTGAGTTCAAACTGTGTAGAAGCTACTTTAACTCCCTTGATTTTTATTTTCCAATTTCCGTTCGCATCCTTAAAGTCTGTTGGGTTAGTAGTTATTGTCTGGTTTTTGGTGGTATCTGTTGTGCCTATGATATCTGTCATGTATCCGTCTCCGCTTGTTGGATACTCTCCTGTTTGGTAATTGTAAAGTTGAAATGTTGTGGTTACTCCATCTGTTGTGAAGGAACCGTCCATTGTCCATGTTAGGTTTGTCCAAGATTCAATGTTGGATGTGCCCGCGAACTCGACTTCAACGGTTTCTTCCGTTGCTGGTTTGAAAGTACAGTAAATGCTGTACGCTCTTGTCTCATGAGTGGGATTGGGCATGGGGTTCGGAAAGTTTGCTCCATAGGTTGAGCCGGCATAATGCCCTTGATTTGCTGCTCCTGAAGAATAGTAGAGATAGGAAAACCCGCTTCCTGAATAGGACCATGCCACGAGCAAGTATTCTGTGTTTGCTTTGAGTATTGGTTTAGGCGTGAGAAAGTTAAACGTGACCCAAGTTGCAGGGTTAACTGGGACAACTATTTCCTCTGTTTGTGCAACAAGGCTCAAGTTGCTGTGTAGATAGATTGCGCATTTCATGTTTTTGGAACTAGACGTAATGCGGATATATGCAGTGATGCTTTGTGCTTCGCCATCTTTTGTGGGAGTAAAAATAGAACCAACAATAGTGTTTTCTGTATTACGAGAGTTTGTTCCGGCCATCGTATTTCCAAATGTTTCTGTGGCGTCTGAAAATACAGATGGGTAACTGCGAAATTGCATATAGGCGCCATTATTCGTTTGTAGTTCAGTTAGAGAGCCAGAAACAAAAGTTGTAGAATTTAATAGAGAATAGCTTGATGGACTATACTGGATGGTTGGGATTTCCTCTCTGAAAGTTTCTGGAGAATTATCTATGTTTTTCGTATTTGTGTATGTGCCACTTAATCTGGTGCCCACACTAATTGAAAATTCTTCTTGCGCGGTAAACCATGAAGATCGTGTGATGCGCGTAGCGTTAGTGATGTTTACTGTTTCTTGCATTCTTTCTAGGTCTAGCTGGTTCATTTGGTAACTCCAAAGCACCACGTTACCAACTATAATCACTATTAGCACTAAGCTCAACATGACCACTATCACATTGCTTACGCCGCGCTTGTTCTGTCTAAGGCGCCGTATAATAGCCTCCAACATGAGCCCCCCTATTGGTAACGATGTCGATGTAGTACAAGTTGCCAGAAATCCAGCTGTACGAGATGTCGAGCCAACCATGCTTGCCAATTTCCAAATTGAAAGGATTAGTGAATGCTTGTGAAGTATGGTTAACATACACTGCGGAAACGTGAATAGAAATTTTTCCAACATTGCGAAGATATACGCTTATGTGGCCTGTTGAATTATTAAACCACACATCTTCGACGACCACACGCTCACTCATGTTTTCCCGTAAGTTAGTAGTTATGACATACGTTGCTGTTGTAGCAATTGCCATGACACCTACAGCTACAACCATAAGTAAGATATTGCTCAAAACCGGCGTTATAGCCCGCTTATCACACAAAAATCCCTTTAACATTCGCCTCATTTCTTCTCCCTCTCACAAAAACAGCTTTAGAGCTACGTAGCCGCAAACCATCATTATGAGGCTGTGTTTTAACCCAGCATTTATTGTTCCTTCTCCCATTTTTCCAGCAACCAGTCCACCAAAAAAGGCTTGGATTATTGTCATGTGGAAAAAAATGCGTTGCATTTCTTGTGGCGACATGACTCCCGTTCCAAGCACAGGCAAGCCTTCTATGCTAACGAAGAACGACCTGAAAAGTAGTACGATTGTGAAAAGGAACACGAAAAAGGCTACGTAGATTATGGCAATGTAGGGTTTTGTCTGATTTCGTCTTTCTCTATCTAGCAAAAGTGTTGTCTGTATAAACTTACCCATTGGGTCAAAAACTTTTTCTACATGTCCTCCGGAATGACTTGCTTCAATAATTAGTGGTACGACTCTTTGCACAAGCACAGTGTTTACGCGTCTTACCAAAGCTAAGAGTGCCTCTTCAAATGTCATACCCCAAGATATTTGCGCATTCATTTTCTTTAATTCAGCTGTTAGCGGGCCATAACTTCTCTTTGATGCTTCTTCCAATGCTTGAGGAAGAGTCATACCTGTCTCTTGAGCTTGGACTATGCTTCTGAAAAGGTTTGGTAGGTTTTCGTCTATAGCTTTTCTCCATCTGTAGTCAATATAGTTTAGCACCGTCGATGGAAAAATTCCCGTCATAACTGCAAAAAACACAAATTCATCAAATGTTGCGGTTCCCCAAAACATAATGTAAGCAAATAAAACTATGGCGATGGCTGACAAAGCCGAGATAATCCAAACGATTTTTTTAATTTTATTCGATATTTTTGGCGTTTTCATCACCACTTAGGCGAAACCGCATCTAAGATTATCAGAAACATTATGGAGCCAAGCGGAATCCCAATGTAAGTGAGTATTTGGAGTATGAGGTCTGGACTTAGTATTCCTAAGCTGCCTCCTCCAAGCATTGCCATGACTGCAAGCATAATGACAAGAAGTAATGGTCCTGTCACAAGTAAAGCCACATAAAACTCAGCCAAAGTTGACAAAGTGTCTGAAAACTTACGCAAACTCATTCGCTTCAACTTCATATATTGTCCAGATTTCTCTCGAAGATACGCGGCCAAGTTACTACCCGAATGTATTGTTGAGATGAATCCTTCCAACATTTCATGAAATCTTTTAGATGGCGTGCGCTTTGACGCTTCTTGCAAGGCTGAAATAATGTCTAAACCGAAGAGGTTCACATTTCTGACAATGTCTTTGGCTTCTGTGGAAACAGCTAGTGGAACGCTTAGATTTGATAATGAATAGAAGGTTCTTTCTGGAGAAACTCCGGCGCTGGCGAGAATTGCCATGTAACCAGCCGTGAAAGGCAACTCGTCTTCCAATTCTCTTTTAAGCTTGTCTGCACGGTAGATAGGGTAAAAGTAGAATCCAATAACTGAAAGGGCACCGGCGAACAAGCCGCTTCCGACACCAAACAGTAACGCTGGTAAAAATGGCATGTTAAAAAGAAAAATAAACAAACACGGGACAAAAATTAACATAGCTACTGCAATCAGCATCGCAGCTAAGACTGTTAAGCTAACATATGCTTTAAATGAAATCTTCAGTCCAGCACTTTGCAAACTCGAATCTAAATCTCTGAAGAGTGGCAGAATACGCTCTGTTTTTCCGCCAATAAGCTGGTAAGCTATGGAATGTGGTTCTCTTAACGTAAATTTTTCCTTCGCTGGCGATTCTGTTTTTTGCGCTGAAGTTGCTGTTGATAATCTGCACATTGCTTTGACGCGGTTCCAGAGTCTCTTGACATTTTCGTAAGCTTTGTTACTCATTTTAGTCCTACCCTCGCTTTTTGGAAAACACGGTTTGGGTTGGCGTAATACTCTCGAATCACATTTGCAACGTCGAAGTGACGGCGAATTCCGGCTTTGACCATCCATTCTAGAACAGTTTTTCTACGGTGCAGTTCGCGTTTAATGTCTTCTTCATTCACGCCAGTCTTCTTCATATGCCTTTCTAAGATGGCGCTGTTGCCGGAAAAGATGAACTTGTCTTCTTTTTGGTTCCAGTGAAACACTTCTTGAGTCAGTATGTTCTTTGTTTTTCGGTCAAGTTCCACAACTTCCGCTGTTGTGCTGGCCCGTCTTGCCGGCTTTTCTTGAATCTCTGTTCTTGTCATGACCATTATAACATCAGTCATTTTTATGAGCGATTTTGGAATGTTCATCGGTTCAGATTCTAAACGGTTTATTACGGCTTCAACTGATTCAGCGTGTATCGTGCTCATTCCCAGATGGCCTGTCGCCATTGCTTGGAACAGTGTGTAAGCTTCTTCTCCTCGCACTTCGCCCACAATGATATAGTCTGGTCTTTGTCTGACAGCCGCCTTCAACAAATCAAACAAAGTTATTGTACCGCTTTTTTTGTCCTCATGCCCAAATCCCAATCTTATAACGGAAGGTATCCAGTTTTCGTGGGGAAGATTGAGCTCCTGCGTGTCTTCTACACTTACTATTTTCATTTCAGGCTTGATGAACATCGATAAACAGTTTAGCATGGTTGTTTTGCCAGATGCCACACCACCGGCGACTATGACGGATGCTCTGTTTTCTATGATATACCACAAGTAAGCAGCCATTTCCGAGGAAATTGTATTAAAGGCAATCAAGTCTGAAACCGTAAGTGGGTCAACTCTGAAACGTCTAATGGTAAACGTTGAGCCCCTCCGCGTCACTTCGTTTCCATAAGTTAGTTGTATGCGGCTTCCGTCTGGGAGCGAGGCATCCAAAATCGGGGATGCAATTGAGATGTTTTTTCCGGATAAATATGCCAAGCGAATTATGAAGGAGTTTAATTCTGCTTCATCCTTAAATATTATGTTAGTAGGTAATGACTCGTAAAGTCTGTGCCAAACGTATATTGGTATGTTTACTCCGTCTGCAGAGATGTCTTCGATTAAGTGGTCCTTCATTAATGGGTCTATTTTTCCGTAGCCTATGAAGTCACGTATCATGTAGTATGTGAGTTTGTCAATGGCTTCTGGCGGTACTTTCATTCGATATTTTTTGATTATTTCCTTCGTCTTCTGCCTAAGGTAGTTTTCTGCTTTTTCTTTGGTTTCAATTTCTTTTAGGTTTACGTCTATTTCTTCCATTAAGAAGGTTTTCAGCTCTTTTAGCCGTTTTTCCTCTTCTTCTTGAAGCGTTGGCTCTATGACTTCATAGAGCGTTTTTTGAGTTTCTGGATCTTTTACTATGGCAGCGTAAACATAGGGCTCTTGTATTGGATAGGCTTCTCGGAAAATTGCAGGTTTTTTCTTTTCTTCTTTTAGTATTATGGCTACTTCTGTCTCTTCTACTGCTTTCGGAGCCCTCGGTGTTTTTTGTTTCAAAGTTTGCGTTGTCTCCTTCGCTTAGAGTGGTGAGTGGTTTTTCATGAATATAGTGTGTAGTAAGTCTTAATAAGGTATATGCATGTTCAATCTTGAGCATGCTTAACGCTACCAACCATTTAGAAACACGCTAACAAAATACATTACACTGCTATCTCTCACACACAAAAGAAAAAACACCAAAGCTTAAGCTACTTGTATCTTGCTCGTCTCTTCTGCCGTTTCTTCTTCTGCTTGCGCATTCTCTTCTTTTTCCATTTAGCGCGGATGTTATGCACGCTCCCAATAGTTATTCCAATGTTGCGTGTCTTCGCTTTAAGTCCTCTTCGGTTGTTCCTAACCGATGCATCAGTTCTACGACTAGACTGTCAAGGAAAACCATGCAGTTATTCTCGAACACACTTCCCAGAGGAGTTAATGGCTCGCGTTCACCAATAATTTGTCTAGCAAGATAGTCTTCTTCTTTTGGCCAGCCAGTCTTTGTTCTTCCCTTAATTGTTACGACATGGTCTGCAATTTGTCCCAACTGTGATTCAGGGAAAGATGTGATTGCTATGACTGTTGCACCGATTTCTTTTGCGGCTGAGCTTGCAGTTAGAACCATTTTTGTTGCACCGGTTCCTGAAATTGCGATTAGTATGTCACCTTTTTCCGCAGCTGGTGTGATTGTTTCGCCTAGGAAATAGACGTGGAAGCCTAGGTTCATTAAGCGTAAGGCAAAGGCTCTGGCGACGAATCCGCTTCTTCCCATGCCTACTATGAAGATTTTTCTGTCTTTTGCTTGAAGTAGGAGTTCGATTAGCCGCTCTACTTCTTTCATGTTTAATTCTTCAATAGAGCGTTTTATGCCTTCAAGAATTTCTTCTGCTGCCGCTTTCAGCAACTTCAACTTCTTTTAACTCCGAGAACCCTTTACATTTGCGCCTATATTAAAAGTCTTGCGGTTTAAAGTAAACTTCCTAAAAGTTGATTTAAGGATGGGATTTTGAAGAATAGGCGAATATAGATTGCGACTGCTAAAATAAGAGTGGTTAGGGCTATCAGTATCATATCGCCTCTGTGCATCTTAAGCACGTATAGGTTTGTGCGTTTTTTTGTGGCTCCCCATGCTCGTGACTCCATGGCTTCTGCTAATTCTAGGCTTCTGCGGATTGCACTTACAATTAATGGTATCAAGATTGGTATGTAATTTCTGATTCTTTTCAGAAAATTGCCCCGTTCAAGCTCTAATCCTCGTGCCTTTTGAGCGTCCATTATTGTTTGGGCTTCTTCAGCCAAGACTGGAACGAAACGCACGGCTGTGGTGAAAGCAAAACAGAACTCGTAAGGCACATGTGCTTGTTCTAATGCTAAGCCTAAATGGTCTGGTGACGTGGTTAAGAAAAAGATTGAGAACGACTCAACGAGCACAATAAAGCGCAGGGTCATGGCGGATGCGCCTTCAAGACTTTCTGTGAGTCCTCGTCCTCCGAAGTAGGCGAAAATGAAGTTTGTTAAAAATATGATTGATGCTAGGAAGACTGCTCCTCTCATTGAACGGAACCATTCGCGTTTGACACCAGCTAATATAACAAATGGAATCTGCATTACGAAAAGCACTATTAAGGGAATAAGTTCGCCGTAGAGTATTGCGATTACGAAAATCGCGCAGACGTACACAAACTTTATTCTTGGGTCTAAGTTGTGAATGGGCGAATAGACTTTTCGGAATTTAAGTCCTTCAAAAACACTCATTTTTGCTTTCTCTCCAGAGCCTTAAGTAATATTTCTCGTGCCTCGTAAACATCAATAATGTTGCTGGGCAAACCTAAATCAGATAACTGCAGAAAAATCTGCGCTATTTGAGGCGGAACAATGGATGCTTGAGTTAAAACATCTAGGTTTGTAAGTATTTTTCTTGCTTCTCCATCAGCGACTATTTTTCCTTCTCTCATCAACAGAACTCGCGGATTGCATTCTGCTACGAATTCGACATCATGCGTGACAATGATTATGGTTTTTCTCTGAGCCTTCATTTGCAAAATGAACTGTCTTAGTTTCTCTTTTTGTTGATAGTCTTGTCCTATTGTTGGCTCGTCCAATATTAGCACTTTTGGATTCCATGCCAAAACAGACGCCAAGGCTACGCGTTTTCTTTCTCCTCCGCTGAGCATGAAGGGTGATGTTTTTCGATACTGTGTCAAGCCTAGAAGATTCAAAGCCCACGTGACCCTTCTTTTTAGAATACTCTCCTTAAAGCCGAAATTTCTCAGTGCGAAAGCTATTTCCTCTTCAACTGTTTCGCTGAAAAGCTGGTGGTCTGGATTTTGGAAAACAAACCCCACGTTTCTTGCTAGTGTTGCTACGCTGACCTTTGTTGTATCCACGCCATCAACAAACACGTTTCCTTTTGTTGGTTTGAGGAGTCCATTAAAATGTTTGACAAGAGTGGTTTTTCCAGCGCCGTTTTGTCCCATTATGGCTATAAACTCGCCGTTTTCAATTGTTACTGACACGCCTTTTAGAGCTTCTACTCCATTCGGATAAGAGAAGTAAATATCCTTAGCTTCAATCATTGTGCTCTAAAAGCCTCCTTCAATAGATTAGCCATTTCATCTGAGGAAAGCGGAATTGTGTTGCTGAGTTTCACTCCGTCTTTTTTGAGAATTTGGTAAAGGCGTGTTGCTTTTGGAATGCCAACTCCTATCAAGCGTGTTTCTTCAGAGCTTAATATTTCTCGTGGTTTTCCGTCTAAAACTACTTTTCCTTCATCCATTATAATTATGTGGTCTGCGTATCTGGCAGTTAAATCAAGTCTATGCTCAACCAACACCACAGTTATTCCAAGCGTTTTGTTTAATTCATAAATTACTTCGAATATTTTCTTTGCGCTTAATGGGTCGAGAAAAGACGTTGGCTCATCTAATACTATAACCTCAGGCTGCATTGCTAAAATAGATGCTATAGCGACACGCTGCTGTTGTCCACCAGAAAGTTCGTGAGGCGCCCTTTCCCTCAAATCATATATACCCGTGAGGTTTAAAGCCCAATCCACTCTCTTGCGCATTTCTTCTCTTGGGACTCCAAGGTTTTCTAATCCAAAAGCAACATCTTTCTCTACGGATAACGCAAACAATTGGTTTTCGGGATTTTGGAAAACAAGCCCCACATGTCTCGCTAATTCGTGAATTGGATGTTCAATAATATTTAACCCAGCAATGGTTATTTCTCCTTTTAATTCGCCATGGTAGAAATGTGGAATCAGCCCATTAAAGCATCTGCAGAGGGTTGTTTTTCCACATCCGCTCGGACCTGTTATAAGGGTGAATTCGCCTTTCTCTATTCTTATAGAGACTTCTCTAATGGAAGGCTTTGTTCCGCTTGGATATGTGTATATAAGATTTTTTGTTTCAATTATTGCCATTCTTTTTGGGCGCCTGCCAGCTTTTTAGCGATTGTTTTGGCTCATTTAAGAGTAGCTACTTATTATTGATTAGATAACTTTTCCTTCAAAAGCCGCAAGCAACGCTTAAGACCGCTATCAATGTCGCCTACACCATTAACTCCAGCAGCAGACGCATGTCCACCGCCCATTCCTTGAAGATACTCGCCTAGAGGTTTAGCAATATCCTTGCCCAAGTGTATCCCTGTTTTCTCTTGAAACTCGCGCGTGCAACGTAGACTAATCTCCAAACTTTCGTTCTTTTGTCCTGCAACAACAGCAACATGCGCACCTAAATCAATGATAGCCCTCGCCGCTGAAGCTTGATAAGCGCTAACATGAGAAAAGGCAACAATCCACTCGCCAATCTTGAAAAGTTTGGCTCTTTTACACGCCTTTAACCTTGCGACGCGTTCCGAGAAGTCCATAGGCAAAGACAATAATGACAAGGTTTCTTGGGCGTTTGCACCTGCATCGACGAGTTCTGCTATTGTCTTCAGCGTGGATGAGTTAGCTAGGACAAAATGGCGCGTGTCGAAGGCTATGCCCAAAAACAATGCTTTAGCTTCTGTTTCGTTTGGTTTGATGTTTTTTTCTTTGAAGAAACTGTAGACAATTTCGCATGTTGAGGATGCTTCTTCATTGGTTATGCATATTTTAGCTAATCGTTCAGTTTCCGGGTGAGCCGCGTGATGGTCAACAACGATGATAGGCGCTTTTGAAGCCTTTACTTTTTCAGCCCAATTATTCAGTTGCTGTATAGTGTTAGTGTCGAGTAGCATTATTACGTCTGCCTTTTCCACACTTGGTTGAGTTTTCACTTCTATTGGCAAAAATCTGATAAGATGCTTTGAAAGTCTACTTATTCCCTGAGTTGCTCCAATTTCCACGGCGCATTCCGGCTTCAATCGCCGTATCAAACTTGCTAGTGCATAAGCTGAACAGACTGCATCCGGATCTGCATTATGATGGCATAGCAAAACGGCAAGTTTAGCGTTTGTCTCCTCTAAAATTTTATCTATTTTGGCGAATGACACTTTAATTTCCTCAAATATTTTTCCGCCGAAGCAAAAGCTTCCTTAACTGCCTCATCAACAAGTTTCTGCACGTCAAGGTTTTCTATCGAGGGCGATAAGGCAATGTCTACGTCAATCGTAAGCGTTACTGGTCTTGTGCCATTTGCCTCGGCGATGATGTCCATTTTCTCTATCTTTTTCTGAGGAACCTTTGACAAGACATATTTTCTAGCGGCATACTCTGCGATAGAACACAGTTCTTCAACTTGTTCTGTAGTTAACTCCGGTATGCCCATGTCTTCCACAATCGTCACCTAGACGCAAACTAGGCTATGACTGGGACGGAGAAACTGGACTCAAATCTTGTTGAAGCTTAGTCTGCAAATCTTTCAATTGACTACGCAATCGTTCTTCCTGCTTCCCCAACACCGTCGCTCTCGTGTTGAGCAACTCTTTCCGTTCGTTTAAATCCGCGGATATTTTGGCTTTCTCCGATTTCACCAGAAGCGAACCAATAGCCTTGTAGATTACTGCATCGTCAGCCAATTTCTGCAACTCATTTAAGGCTTGTTCAATTTCTGTAAGTTCCATTTCTACCTGTTGCTTCTGCGCTAGAATTGACTGAAGTGTCTGCTGAAGTTGATTAAGCCGCAATAAGCGCTCTTGAACTTGAGGAGGAAGTTTCGAAATTTCATCACTCACTTCTTATCCTTCCATTCTGCACAGCAATAAGCACAGTCATTAATAAAACATTTCCCGAAATAAAGGTAAATTCCACAGAGGGATTGCTGCAATGTTGTTTAACAAAACTTTCTGTGTTCTAACAAATTATACAACTATAAACCAAAATCTAGAGAATAAGTCTGAAGGAGTTGTTTTTTACAGTAAACATAGAAAGGGATATTCTAATCACAAACTGCTTTATCCATCGCAGAATTGTAATCTAAGATATACCTTCTAAAATTTCTAAAACATTTGTTGTCGAGTTTATCCATCTTAAATAAGCGTTTACTGCTGCTCGCAGAGCAACTGTGTCTTTAGCAGCAACACTCAAGATTATCAAGTTCTTTTTTCGCGTAAAGGTAGCTTGTGAACGCGTTGTAGGCGATTTTCTAATTTCTGGCTCCAAAGCCTTTAAGACTATTTCTAAGTGCTTTTCTGAGGGAAATTTCAAACGGATAGTAGCCTTTGCTTTCATGCTTCCTGTTACTCTTCTTCTTCTGTCGCTTTCACAACTTCCTCTAATGGTGCTCCTTTAGCCACGCGTTTCGCTACGATTCCAAGTTTTGTGGTTGGTGTGTATGCTCCACCAGTGAAAGTGAATCCGCATTTTTTGCATTTCCAAACGCCAACGCTTTCTCTTTTGACGCGTGCAAATCCACATTGTGGACACGCGTGTGGCTTTTTCATTTCTGTAATTACCTTGATGTAGCGCTTTCTCACCGTGGCGCCGTAACGTGGTCCAAGTCCTCGTGTTGGCCCAACCTTTTTAGTTCTTTTTCCCATTTTTCTCACCATTTCAGTTTTTTACGCATTTCTTCAGCTTTTTCTTTAGCTATTTTGGCGGCTTCGAAAACTTGTTCTTGTGTGAAATATCCGCTACCGCCTTTCTGTATTGCGCAGATGTTTCCGTCGTCGTCGATTGCTATTGAAAGCCTAGAATCCATTACTTGTTCTTCTTCGAGGCATGGGTCAACGATTAGTTTGTCGTTTATCTTAGCGAACGTGACGGTTATGGGGCGCTTTTTCAATGGAAGCGGAGTGTATCCCGACTTTAATTTCACTTCGCCTTCTTCGATTTCATAGTTGGGCATTTTCGTGTTAAGCAAAGCAGCCATCGCAGCTAATGCTGAAGCATCTATCAAGTTTCCGTCGTGATTGAGCACATAAACATCAACGAAAACGACAAACACTTTTTTGCCAGGTTCGATGCAAAGTTTTTCTGTATCAATAGCTTTTGATTCTCTTATTCCTCTATCAACAATTCTTGCAAGTTCAATGGAGTTCTCGTCTGGTGGTCCAGGTTCAAAAGTTGATGAGGCTAAAGGCACAAGTTCAGCGTTTACTGTCAGAACTCCTTCGTTCGGCGTGTCTGGAAAGGGCTCGCCTGTTTCAATTTTGGTTCCGACCATGACTTCTGTTTTTCCAAGCAACACTCTTGCTGAGCCTTCTGCGCGTTCTATTATTCCTTGTTCTAATTTTATCTCGCGGTAATCTGTTAATTCTCTACCATCCAAGCGTTTTCCTTTATCGATTAACTGTGCAATTTGTTTCTGTTTTACTCGTGTGATTATTGATGACATTACTCTTCCGCCTCCTCTTTGACGCTTACATATTTGAGTTTCAATGCTTCTTTTTGTAGCGCGTAGATTTTTTTGCATCCTTCGATTGCCATGTTTACGGCTTTTTCAAACTCTTCTAAGGTTAGTATGCCGTCCATTTGCAGAAGCGTTATAGCATTTAAATTTGGCATTAAAGCGACTGGCACATCTGCTGTCCCTATTTTGTCTTCTGTGTCCATCAAATCCAATACTATGGTATCATCAGCCTTTCCAGCAGCACATGCAGCGACCAAATCGCGCATTGGAATGCCTGCATCTGCTAAAGCTAAAGACGCAGCGGTTATGCTTGCGCATCTTGTGCCGCCATCAGCTTGCAAAACTTCCACGAAGATGTCTATGCCTGTTCTTGGGTAGTATTCGAGAAAAATTGCGGGTTCTAGTGATTCTCTGATGACTTTTGAAAGTTCGATTTCTCTTCTTGAGGGTGCCGGTGATTTACGTTCTTGAACCGAGAAAGGCGCCATGTGGTAGCGACATCTCAAAACCATTCGGTCTTGAAGTGCCAAATGTTTCGGGTGCAATTCTTTCGGACCAAATACTGCGGCTAAAATTTTATTTTTTCCCTGTTCAATATATGCTGAGCCGTCAGCGTTTGACAAAATTCCTACTTCAATTTTTATCGGTCTTAACTCGTCTGGTTTTCTTCCATCCAGTCTTAAACCTTTTTTATCAATTAATTTTTCAGTTTTCTGACTCATTTTTAACTTTCCCTCGTTTTGTTTTTTCTTGTTTAATCATTTGGGTTATGCGATCTGTCAAACCGCTTGTGTGAGATTCTTCTTCAATCTTGCGCAGCGCCATCACTGCCAACTGTTCATCTTCAAGGGTTTTCCCTGTAATTAACACGACTCCGTTGAGTCCGAGAATTATTTGACAGCCTGTTTCTTGTTTTATCATTGATATCATGGATCCTTTTCTACCTATGGCGCGTGGAATTTTTGTCGGTGTAATCTTCATGATTTGTCCGCGAGTTACTTTTCC
Organism: Candidatus Bathyarchaeia archaeon; assembly: GCA_038873195.1. Lineage (NCBI taxonomy): Archaea > Thermoproteati > Candidatus Bathyarchaeota > Bathyarchaeia (SeqCode) > Bathyarchaeia archaeon. The sequence continues at coordinate 1,329,179 of JAVZEV010000001.1, forward strand.
AAGTCCTGGTTCGCCAACCGTTAGTTGCGGGTTGTGAGCTCTGTCATAGGCGATTATTTTTGCGACTATTAAGTCTCCTACATCGAGAACTTGGGATAATTCGTCTTTTTGTGGTTTGAATGGTCTGCTTAAAACGTCTGATGCTCTTAAAAGGGCTTCGTATGGCGCGTTAATGTCCACTGTCCATCCGTTGAATCCTACTTCGGTGACTGTTCCTATGACTATGTCTCCGATTCTTGGAATGTAAAATGCTCGTAAAGCTACAACGTTGACTTTTTTGTTTTCGTATTCCACTATACCGATTCGCGAAGCGTAAATTTTGTTATCTTCCCGGTAAGTGTTCTCGCCAGCCATGTAATCGCCTTCTGCAATCAAATCTCCAGGCGTTACAAGCTGTCTTCTTTCAAAAAATGTTGGCATAAATTCACACCTTTTCCATTCATAACAATTTTTAAGCGATTATTTTCGCTTCTCCATTTCCTTTAGTTATCTCTCCAAGTTTCTCCAGAAAAGGACCGTATAAACCTGCTGGCATTTCCAAGACGCCATACCATGAACCGTCGCCACGCCATTCTTCCCGTTTTATTGTTCCAAAAGTCTTTACTGTTCCATATGCTCTAGCCGCGTATTCTGTCGGTATGTGGACGCCTACGGATACTTGTTCCATTTTTAGTGGCAGAATTGGTCTGAGTAGCTTGATTATTTCTCGTGCTTGCTCTTCCACCGGCTTAAAAGGGTCTATTGAGTAGCGGATTTGTTCTAGGGCGTTTTCTATGCGTAATGGTGGATGTGGAAGGTTTGTTTTGGGGTCGACACATTGTCTTGATATGAAGTCTACTATCTGTTTTCTTTTGTCCTCAATCATTTTTCTTCTTTGTTCAGTTGTTAGTTGCAATGTTCCTTTTTTCAGTATCATTTCTGCTATTTTTAGTGGTTCTGTTGTTCCGAAGGCTTTGCGGAGGTTTTCTTCTGAAACTTTTGTGCCTTTGTTTGCGTCTGAAAATATGGTTTCGGTTACTAACACTTCGGTTATTGCGGCGATTTTTCCCATCCGGTAATCTAATGCTTTTTGAGGTTTTACGAGCACTTCAAAGTGTTCGTTATCCTTTATTATGCGTGCGACGGTGTACTTTTCGCTCATCAGCGTTTCACTTGCCCAGTCCTAACTCTTTCATGTAACTTTCAATTCTGTCGTCGCCTAACATTTCCATTTTCTTTGTTGCCGAAGGAATGACGGCTATTTTTATTCTTGGTGGCAGTTGTCTGGCTTCTAGGGCTTTTACTAAACATTTTATTGCAAGTTTCGTAGCGTCTTCTAGCACCATGTCTTCACGGTATTCTTCCTTCAATACTGATAGCACGGTTTCTCTTCCAGCGCCTAAAGCTGTTGCTTTGTAGCCCCTGTATGTTCCGCTTGGATGCGTTCCCAATAGTCGGTTTCCCGCTTTGTCGACTCCGCCGAAAATCATTGAAACTCCGAAGGGTCTGACGCCTGCATGTTGCGTGTATAGTTGTTTTATGTCGCATATTCTTTTAGTTACAACTTCTACGTCTATTGGTTCATCATAAGTTAGTCTGTTACTTTGAGCGTACACTCTTGCTTGGTCTATAAGAATGCGCGCGTCAGAGCTTAAACCAACTATTGCTGCGCCAATATGCTCGTCAACTTTGAAAATTTTCCAGGAGTATTCTGCGTCCTCAAGGGGTTCAACGGTTTCTTCCGCTCCCAAAACTATTCCTTCGGAGCAACGTATTCCCAAAATTGTTGCTCCACGGTTAACTAATTCCATTGCATATTCAACTTGGAACAGTCTACCGTCTGGTGAGAAAACGGTTATGGCACGGTCATATGCTCCTGGCGCTGCAAATACGGACATAACATATCTACCTCTCACTATTACCTAGTGCATTTGCAGACTTTCATATGACAACTTGACTAAAAACCTTTTCCTAAGTTATTTGGGACTTTAGTATAGTCGTTTATTTTGGTTTTTGGAAAAGTTGGCAGATTCGCTTTATTGAAGCAATCCCATCTGCGAGATAGTATAAGAAGTATGGTGATTGATGTATCTTGCTACGATCAGCATATCAATCTTTTTTTACCTCAGAATTTCTTTTGCTGACTTCTTGTAAACTTCAAAGTCATGCGTAGAAAACAAGACAAATACAATCTTAGCAACATTGTCTTCTTTTTCTAAAAATTCTTTAACAGTTTCTAAAGCTATTCGGCATGCCTTTTCTATTGGGTAACTGTATGCGCCCGTGCTTATGGATGGAAAAGCTATAGTCTTAAGCCCTTTATTTACTGCCAGTTTTAACGAGTTACGGTAAGCGTTCGCCAAAAGCTCTGATTCGCCGCTGTTCCCGCCACGCCAGATTGGTCCAACCGTGTGAATGACATATTTAGCTTTTAAATTGCCTCCAGAAGTTATTACTGCTTTGCCGGTTGGTAAGCCTTCTGGCCATTCTGTGGCTCTTATGCATTTGCATTCTTCTAGGATTTTTGGTCCGCCTTTGCGGTGGATTGCGCCGTCTACGCCTCCTCCGCCCATAAGTGTTGAGTTTGCAGCGTTAACTATGGCATCAGTGTCCATTTCAGTTATGTCCCCTTGAACAAGACAGACCTTTGCCTTGCCGATTTGAAATTCGATCATAGTTGGTTCCTTTTCTGACCCTACATATTTTCTATTCTACATTTATTCTCTTAAAATTTTCAGCAAAAGGGCGCATTTCTAAAATATTGCTGAGAGGATAAACCATAATCCAAACCCAGTCAACACTACAAAGCAAAAGCCGAAAACTATCTTACGAGTCTTTTCTGTCCAGAAATGTCTCGATTTAAAGACGACCATGGATACAAACGTGTCCCATGCAAGGTCGCATGACCAGTGAGTTATAGCCAACGCCAAAAAGCCAGCAAACCCAAAAGCCACAGCGGTTAATATTAAATTTGCGCCAATTGTTGCCCACCAAAGGAAAAAGTAAGGATTGGCGATGGTTGCGAGAAAACCGGCAACAAAAGAACCGTGATGAAATGTCCTATAGTTCTCATTTTTCTCCTTTCGTGCTTGATATATTTGAAAGCCCATAAAAATGAGAATTAAACCTCCAACTAGCCCAATAATCTTCTGAACGGTAGTGGAAGCAAAAAACCATGTAAAGCCAAAATAAATCAGAAACATTAATGGAAATTCCACTGCGCCGTGCCCCAAAGCGATTAAGGCTCCGGCAATTTTATTCTTGTATCCTTTTGCAATTGTTATGGCAAAAACTGGTCCAGGCATCATGACTCCAGACAAAGATAATAAAATTATTGAAAGTAAGAAATAGAGAAAACTGAAGACAGCCTCCATTTGTTTCACTGAAACTAACGTTGTGTGTTTTATGTTTAAATTTTTCACCATAGTTGCTTGGTTTTCAAATTAGCAAAATGTGAGTCTAAACTGTTAATTATCAAATAGCTAAGAACGTTAAAAATATGGTTAAAACAAGAAAAACGAAAGCAACTATAAGAGACAAGATGGCAGAACGACGCAGAACCTTCTGTGTTTGTTTCAGAAGATTCAAGTCGCCTTCGCCGATTTTTAATGGTTTATATCTTATGAAGTTTTTAGCGAAATCTAATAATTCATAATCGCTTACTCGTGTTATGACGTACAGTCCAGTTATTATTATTAAAATTGGAAATGCAGAAACAATAGACCATACGATTACAAAAACCCAAGTTAAGAAAAGAGGCGGAGCGAACGCTATTCCCGCCAAGAATATCAAATTGGTAAATATTTTTCTCGGTTTTCCATAAGGATTCCAAATAAAATATGTTCTCGTGGATTCAATGCTGAAAGAGGTTGTATTGTAGAGTAAGTAGAGTTTCTTCCATCGCAGGAAAAACGCGAGACAATTTGCGGTTGCTGTAATGAACACTACTAGACTGGCAATGTTTTCGTACACTGTGCGCCGCAACCTTTGCACATAAAACTATAAGGGGGATATTTTAAAATCTATCGCAACAACTTAAATATTAGCAATCTAAATTTCCATGAAATTCTTTTGTAATTGTACCACGTCTTTGCTGTCTTTTGCGTTCGCGTAGCCTTCTAATAGGTCATGGTTTATTTCGAGAAAGGTGTGTCCCCACTTGAAAACTGAAAGCAACTGTTCAGCTTCATTCTTGAACCCAGCGATGTGTAAGGCTGCGGCTAATGCCTCTACGGTGCTAAGTTTTGTGGGTCTTCCAAAATTAACTGGGTTTCCAGCAATCAAGTAAGGTAAGCATCTGGATGTTCCTCTAACATTTTTCAGCAAAGCTTTCTCGGCGTGTTCCCAACTGAAATCCAAAGCAACCAACCCAAATTTTTCGATTCTTTCCTTGTCAGCTGGAGAAAACGCGATTTTAGATAAGGGATTAAGCACGACTGCTCTTCTTGGCAAGAATTTTATTTGGTGAACTACGCGAACGAGCCCGTGGCGTTTAAGCTTTAAGGCTGTGCATTTTTTTGGGTCACATTGTCGAGCGTGATATACGATGATTTTAAGTTGTTTTTGCACTTGTTTTGCGCACCTTCAAATGGCTCATCGGGTCGTTTAGAACCTGCGGAATCCATTCTAGTAGGTCTGTGGAGACCATGTGGTGGCCTTTTTCTTCGGAAACGAAGTCTCCGGCGGCTCCGTTGACAAAGGCTCCAGCGGTAGCGGCTTCAAATGGATTAGCCTTCTGAGCGAGAAGGGCGCCAACAATTCCGGAGAGCACATCTCCTGTTCCGCCAACTGTCATACCTGGGTTTCCCGTAAAGTTGAGTTTGAAGCGTTTCTCGTCTGCGATTATATCGACTGGTCCTTTAAGCAATACTACTGCGCCTAGCTCTGCCGCGGTTTTCTGCACGTCAAGAATTTTTTCTTTGAAAACTTCGGGTAACTTTTTGCCAGTTAATATGGCATATTCTCCAGCATGAGGCGTCAACACCAGAGGCGTTTTCAGTTTTCTCTTAAACTCTGCAAAAGCCTTCAAACCATCCGCGTCCAAAAGCAAAGGCTTGCCAGCACTTTCGGCAATTTCAATTATGGCTTTAACAGCCTCTTTGGTTTCTACGTGTAATCCCAGACCAGGTCCCAGTACGACGGCGTTAACTGTTTCTATGTATGTTTTTAACGTTGGCATGTTTGTTATGTTCAAGTGTTTTCCTTCAAGCTTTATCGTTATCAAGTCCGGCGCCATGGAAGAAATTGCATGCGCGGTTTTTTCTGGGGTCGCAACATAAGCAAGGTCTACGCCTGTTCGTAAAGCAGCTAAAGCCACAAGTGCGGGCGCGCCGGAATAGGTTTCGCTTCCGCCAATGATGAGTAAGCGTCCGAAGTCTCCTTTATGGGATTCTTTTGGTCGCGGTTTAGAAACAAGCATAACATCGCCAGGACCAGCAAAATTTTCGAGTTCTTTTGGTAATCCTATGTTTTTTACGAGTAGTTCTCCAACGTAGTCTCTGGCTTTTTCAAGTCCCTGTTTCGTTCTGTGAAATGTGATTGTTAGGTTTGCTTTCACTGCTTCGCCTAATACTTCGCCTGTGTCTGAGTCTATTCCTGTTGGCACATCTACCGCTATTTTAAAGGCGTTTATAGCGTTGATTTTTTGAACCAATTGCAGAATAGGCGGCTTTAGTTTTCCTTTTGTGCCAGTTCCTAATAATGCATCAACGACCACATCAGCGGTTATGTCTGGTATGAGTGCGCTGTCGTATACTTCATGAATGGTGATATTTTCTTTCAAAAACTGTAAGGAATTCCAATTTTCTAAAGCCGCTTTATGGGAAATTTCTTTAGCTTTGTCAGCGAGAATGACTGTAACTTTATAATCTAATGCGGAGAGATGCCGCGCGGCGACGAAACCGTCTCCGCCGTTGCCGCCTAAACCACAGAAAATGGCAATTGTCTTGTTTTTTGGAAATCTTGATGCGATTTCTAGGGCTACGTGGTTTCCTGCGTTTTCCATGAGTTGAAGTTGTGAAACTCCGAAATATTCAGCGTTAAGCTCTAAAGCACGCATTTCGCGGCTTGTAATAGTGGTCGACATGCTTAAACCTAATATTTATTATCTTAAACAGAAGATAAGAGTATCTTTTCAAATTGAGCATGCTTGTTCATTTCTGTTTTTATAGCAAAATATTTTAATGTACAACGTTAAACATTAAGTGAGGAGATTCAAAATGCCTACAGCGTTTGTGCTGATAAATACGGAAATAGGGTCAGAAGCTGATGTTCTGAAGGATTTAAAGAAAGTTGAGGGTGTAGATGAAGCCTATGCAGTCTATGGAGTCTATGACATAATTGCGCGGGTTAAGGCAGACACGATGGATAAACTGAAGGAAATTGTGACATGGCGTGTCAGAAGGCTTGACAAGGTTCGCTCAACATTAACAATGATAGTTGTCGAAGAGACAAAATAGCACACGCTTCCTCTTTTTTCATTCACGCCAAAACAACATTTTTAGTATACGCTCCGCTATTCTCTAACTCGTAAAAGCCAGGCTGCCATAGATGACCACAAAAACAATGCACATAGGATTCGACGATACCGATTCGACAAGGAAAGGATGCACAACCTATGTTGCCGCTCTTCTCGTGGAGAAACTGCAAAAACTAGGCGCAACTTTCATTGATTATCCTAATTTGGTTAGGCTGAATCCTAACGTGCCGTGGAAGACCAGAGGAAACGGAGCTTTATGCCTAAGAATACGATACAATGAGCGTGTGGAAAACGAAATTAAAGAAGCGGTGATAAACACTGTTGAAGAGCATGCGGACCTAGCGTTTAAAGGAACAGACCCGGGCATAGTTTTCTTTAAAAGAGCCAAAATTCCAAGACTGGTTAGGAATTTTGCCAAAAATGCGATAACTGGGATTGTAAGTTTGAAAGAAGCGTTGAAAATTCTGCGAATGTTCAGAGAAGAAGCGGTGGGTTTCAAGAACGGCAGAGGAATAATCGGCGGTTTAGCTGCTGTTGGCGAACCGCTTCAAAGAGACCACACATACGAGATTATTGCGTATCGTGCTCCAGAAAATTACGGTTTAAAGAGACGCGTGGATGAGGCTTCAATTTTTGAAATGGACAAGGCTACGGCGCCATACACTTTTAATAATGTTGACCTTGAGAAAAAGCGAGTTATTATAACGCCGCGGGGACCCGACCCGATATTGTTTGGCATCAGAGGAGAGACCCCAGAAATTGTGAAAAAGGCTTTCTTCATGGTTAAGCCTCTTGAGTCAGTTGAGCGGTGGGTTATTTTCCGCACGAATCATGGAACGGATGCGCATCTCAAACGGGTTAAAAGCCTTAGTGAAATAAAACCTTACCACCCAGTTATTGCAAGAGGAACAGTAGCGTCAAATCCTACTTTGATTCCGAGAAGACACGTTATTTTCGCGATAAAGGATGAAAGCGCGCAGGTCGATTGCGCAGCATATGAGCCTACTGGAGTTCTTAGGAAGGTTGCGGGAAAACTGTTAGTTGGAGATTGTGTAGAAGTTTACGGCGGCGTAAGAGCAGCGTCGAAAGATAAGCCATTAACCGTGAATCTTGAAAAAATTAGATTGCTGAAGCTTGCGCCGAAAATTATCAGTCATAATCCGCTTTGTCCAAAATGTGGTAAACGCTTAGAGTCCATGGGAAAGAATAAGGGCTTCAGATGTGAAAAATGCGGCTCAAGACACGCAGACCTTAAAAAAATTCAGACTCTAGTGAAGCGTGAAGTTAAAAGAGGTCTTTACATTACATCAACGAGGTCTCAGAGGCACTTGACGAAGCCTTTTAGACGTTATGGAATGGAGAAGCGCAGCAAAAGGCTTGATGGAATGATTGAGGGGTGGCATTTTCCTTAGGTTTTCTTGTTTTCGTCGACTTTGAAGATTTCGCATAGCATTTGGTAGAGTTCGTCGCCGCCTTCCATTTTTGAGAATAGGTCTTTTTCTGCTTTCAGTATTTGTCCCATGGTTTGGTATGTTCTTCGCCACTCCATTTCCTGCCACATCATATGGTAATGTTTTTGTTCAACCCATGCTCTGAAAATTAAAACGACAAACATGCCTATGGTGACCACAAGGTTCAGTATGTATATGTCTAGCAACTCCGTGTTTTTCACCTCCTCACCGCAAACATTTTTTTTTTATTCTTAATAACAAAACGCATTTAAATCAAACTTGTCATAACAAACGCCAATAAAGAGGAATATTGAATGAGCGAGTTAGTTACTCCACTCGTTTATCAACTGGGCATAGGCGCCGTAGGCGGCTTCATCTGCGGATACGCTATTAAGAAAATTAGCAAGCTCATAGTCATCTTGATAGGCGTCTTCCTAATCGCCCTCATATACCTAAGCACTCAAGGAATAATCAACATAAACTACAGTGCGCTTTGGGACGCTGTAGCTGGATGGCTTGGTGGCGCCCAGCAAGCCGCGTCATGGCTTGTCGGCATACTATCGGTTTTGCCGTTCATTGGAAGCTTCGCCGTGGGCTTTCTGTTAGGCTTCAAACTTGGTTAGCGAAATAGTTTAAATGTTTGCTGTCCGTTAACATTTTGAAAACTTAGATCACACATTAATTGGAGTGCTTAAGAGTTGGATAGGTTTCCTGCAGAGGAATACAACGTTCCATTCTTTAAAGAAGCAGGTTATGTTAGGAAATTGTGTCCTCGATGTGGCAAATACTTTTGGACGCAAAATCAAAGCCAAGAAACTTGTGGTGAAGCGTCTTCAGACGAGTGTGCATGTTACACATTTATAGATAATCCGCCTACCCGGAAAAGTTATGGTTTGCGTGAGATGCGTGAAGCCTTTCTTTCGTTTTTTGAAAAGAATGGGCACACACGCATAAAGCCTTATCCTGTAGTGGCGAGATGGCGAGACGACATTTACCTAACGCATGCAAGCATTATTGATTTTCAACCTTACGTAACGAATGGAATTGCTCCACCCCCGGCGAATCCGCTTGTGGTTTCTCAGCCTTGCATACGGTTAGTGGACATTGCAAATACTGGTCCAACTTTTGGCAGGCACTTGACAATTTTTGAGATGGGTGGAGCGCATGCGTTCAATTATCCGGACAAGGAGGTTTACTGGAAAGACGAGACTGTGCGTTTTCATCATCGATGGGTTACGGAAGTTTTGGGTGTAAAATCTGACGAGGTTACTTACAAGGAGGAAGTGTGGTGTGGGGGTGGAAACGCTGGACCATGTTTGGAGTCTGTTATTCGAGGTTTAGAGGTTGCGACGCTTGTTTTCATGCAATACAAGGTTGTTGATGACGAGTTTGTTAAGTTGCCCATTCGGACAGTTGACCCTGGTTATGGCATGGACCGTTATGCTTGGCTTTCGCAAGGCGCTCCTAGCGGTTTTCATGCGGTTTATGGTGACTTGCTTGATAGATTGTTTAGGATGGCGGGTTTGGTTAAAATTGACGTTGATTTGTTAAAGAAAGTGGCTAAGTTTTCCAGTTTGGTTAATTTGGATAAGACTGCGAGTAGGTTGGAGACTCGTAAGAGGGAAGCGGCGCTTGTTGGTTTAAGCGTGGATGAGCTTGATGAGTTTTTGGTTCCTATTGAGAATGTCTTCGCGGTTGCGGACCACACTAAATGCCTTAGCTGTTTGCTTGCTGAAGGCGTTGTTCCATCGAACATTCAAGAGGGTTATTTGGCGAGGCTCGTGTTCCGAAGAGTCTATAGGCTTTTGAGGATGCTTGGCATTGCGGACAAGCTTTATGATATTGTTGATATGCAGATTCGCCTTTGGGGTGAAGATTATCCACATCTTAAGGAAATGCGGAACGAGATTATGGATATGCTCCAGGTGGAAGAGGAAAAGTTTGGAGACACGCTTAAACGCGGCGAAGGAATGATTAAGCGGATTTCAGCCGAGTTAAAAACGAAAAGGAAAAAGGAAATTCCAATAGAAACTTTAACTGAACTTTATGATTCGCATGGGCTTCCGCCTGAGATTGTTAAAGAAGTTGCGGAGAAAGAAGATTTGCGGGTGGCGATTCCAGATAATTTTTACACTTTGATTGCGCAGAGGCACATGCAAGCTGAGAAGCCTGTTGAGGAGGAGGTTAAACCAGAAGAACGGTTGGAAACGGCGGTTTCAGGTTTGCCGGAAACTGAGCAGTTATATTATAAAGACGCGTACATGCAACGCTTCGATGCTAAGGTTCTTAAGGTATTGTTTAACGAATACGTGGTTTTGGATAAAACGTGCTTTTATCCTGAAGGCGGTGGACAACCGGCTGATGTTGGCTTTTTCATGTTTGACGGGAAGAAAGCGGAGGTTCTTGATGTAAGGAAGGTTGGCAGAGTAATCGTTCACAAAGTCAAAAGCGAGGTTCTTCCAAAAGAAGGCAGCAAAATAACTGGCGTTATTGATTGGGATAGGCGCTACGGTCTTATGAAGGCTCATACGGCTACGCACTTGATTAATGGTGCTGCGCGGCGCGTGCTGGGACAGCATGTTTGGCAGTTTGGAACGCAAAAGGGCATTGACAGTTCCCGATTGGACATTTCACATTATCGAAGACTTATGCCGGAAGAGGTTCACGAGATAGAGACTTTGGCGAATCAGGCGATTCTGCAGAACATGGCGGTTACGACTGAGTGGATGCTGAGAAGCGAAGCGGAAAGCCGTCACGGTTTTAGGCTTTATCAGGGTGGAGCGGTTCCAGGCAAGGAAATTCGTGTTGTGGCTACTGGTGATTGGGATGTTGAAGCGTGTGCGGGAACGCATTTGAGAAGCACTGGCGAAATTGGTTTCATAAAGATAATTCACACAGAACGCGTGCAAGACGGCGTTGAGAGGCTTGTTTATTCTGTTGGGATTCCCGCTTTGAAGGCGGTGCAGGAGAATGAGCGTTTGTTGTGGCGTGTCTCAGAAATTTTGAACGCGCCTTTGGAGAAGCTGGACAAAACAGCGGAGAGGCTTGTTAAAGAATTGAAGGAAGCGAATGCGGAAAGAAGAAAACTCATTAAAGAATTGGCGGAACGCGAAAGCGCTGGTTTAGGTGCGGGAAAAGCTGAGGAAGTTAAGGAAGTAGGCGGTTTGAAGCTTGTTTTTCGCGATTTTAAGGAAGACATTGATGTTGACCGCATGGTTCAAACGGCAAGCGAGATAATCAAAAGAGATGATGCGTCAGTCGCAGTGTTTTATGGTTCGGATGGAAAGAATGCGCGGATAATGGTTATGGCTGGAAAAACCGCACTAGAAAAAGGTGTAAACGCAGGCGAAGTAGTGCGTGAAGCATCAGCAATCATTGGCGGTGGAGGCGGAGGAAAACCCAACTTCGCACAAGGCGGCGGAACAAAACCACAAAAACTACCAGAAGCAACCAAAAAAGCAGAAGAAATCCTAAAGAAACAGCTAAAGTCTTAATGTTTCAAATTCTTGACAAAAGGGATTGTTTTAAAACTCCATTGTGTTGGTAGTCGCTCGCCCGTATCTTTGTATCCCATCTTTATCCAGAAACTGTAAGACTTCCAAGGGATGCCTTGCGCATTCTCCGTAGTATCAGTCTTAATACAAGAGAACCCAGAGCCACCGCAATATCTTCAACATAGGTAACAAGTGCTTTGCCTACTCCTTTTCTTTGCTCAGCCTTAGTGACGTAAACGTCATCAATGTAGACATAACCGACTTCTTCTTTGAAAACGATGAACCCCACAATTTTGTTTTCTTTTTCAGCCACAAGAACTTCTGAACCGTCTTTCAATTTATTTTCTTCAGCCCATAGTTTCCTCCATTCTGCAACCGACCACTCGGTTGCCCATTCAGGTGCGCCAAAACCCTCTGTTTCCCTTTCTGAAATTGAGGTTAATCTCGTTTGGACAATGGCAGGAATATCATTAACGTTTGCTTTACGAATAGTCGCCTTAACCATAATTTAAAACCATGCAGCCCTACTATATTTTTGCTAGTACTTTTTCATAGTTGGCTACTACGTATTTTTTGCCCTTCTGTAATACTGCGTGCCCTTCTTTTTCTAGAAGCTTCTTTTGAGTTTCTGCTCCGCCAGGGTATTTCTCGTTTAAAACTCCGCCCACTTTCAACGTTCGCCAGTAAGGCGTAATTTTCTTCTCACCCTTCTCACGTTGTTCTTCTGCTGCGTGAGCCGCAACCCAAGCAAAAATTCCAGTGGTTATTGGACAGCCAATTGTTGCGCCGTGCCTTTTAGCGAGCGCCGCCCGAATCTCATTTATTGTTGTCACCTTTCCTTCAGGCACTTTCCGCATTATTTCGTCAACCTCCAATGGCGCAGGAATAACCACGGTGCCAGCGCCCCACCTCTTGCTCATTTTTCCAGTAATCTTCTCCACTTTCGGCAAACCTCTAGCATCATGCAATTTTTCGCTCCAGCTTTTCTTTTTCGCCATACGCTTTCCTCTAACAATAGTTTCTAAGCATTCTGCTAATAAGTCTTCAACAAGTCTTGGATTTTGTAAGCTCAAGTTTCTGGCAGTGAGTCATCCTTTTGATTATTTTCTCTCTCCTCATTGCTTCAGACCGAGAATTGAACTCCTCAACATAGACAAGTTTCTTAGGCTTGTGCATCCGCGTGTATTTGGCACCTTTCCCATTAACATGAAGCCTCATCCGCAAATCCAAATCCTTCGTGTAACCAGTGTAGAAACAGCCACCATTACACTGAATAATATAAACGTAGTAAGGCATACGCCAAACTCCACACCAAATTTACACTTGCTCTCTCTCTCTCCATTCAGCACACAACCCCATATAACAATTACCTCAACACCCATTCAACCACAATTTCAACCTATTTATAAGGGAGGGGCTATAGCTTTCCACGCACAGCAAAAGATTAATCCAACCACATACACACTATACAACGGTGCACAAAATGAGGGATAAAGTTCTCTGCTCGTGAAAACAAAACCTTTAATACCCCTCAAACCAAATCAGAAAGTTTTATGGAATTTTTGAAAAAAACAGAAAAAAAATGGCAAAAACGCTGGCAACAAGCCAAAATCTTCGAAGCAAACCCAGACCCGAAAAAACCAAAATACTACATAACAGTGGCTTATCCATACCCAAACTCGCCACAACACATCGGACACGGAAGAACATACACACTCGCAGACGTACACGCACGCTACATGCGCATGCGCGGCTACAACGTACTATTGCCAATGGCTTTCCACTACACGGGCACACCAGTCCTAGCCATGGCCAAACGACTCGCAGAAAACGACAAAGACCTCATCAAAGACTTCACAACAGTCTACAAAATCCCAAAAGAAAAACTCAAAGAATTAACCGAACCAATCACAATGGCACGCTACTTCCACCAAGAAATCAAAGCCGGCATGAAAGAAATAGGCTACTCAATCGACTGGCGACGCGAATTCACAACTGTAGACCCACACTACAACCGCTTCATAGAATGGCAATTCCAAAAACTACGCAAAGGCGGATACATAAAACGTGGAAGCCACCCAGTAGGCTTTTGCCCAAAATGCGGAAACCCAGTCGGAATGCACGACACAAAAGGCGACGTAGAACCAGAAATCGGCGAATTCACAGTCATAAAATTCAGACAAAACAGCCTAGTCTTCCCAACCGCCACACTGCGTCCAGAAACAGTCTTCGGCGTAACAAACATTTGGCTAAACCCAAACGTAAAATACGTAAAAGCAAAAGTTAACGGCGAACAATGGGTAATCAGCAAAGAAAGCGCAGAGAAACTAACCTACCAAAAAAGAAAAGTCAAAATTTTAGAAACCTTCGAAGGAAAACAACTCATAGGCAAAACAGTTGAAAACCCAGCAACAAAAACTAAAATCCTAATCCTCCCAGCAGACTTCGTCGACCCAAAAAACGCAACAGGCGTGGTAATGTCTGTTCCAGGACACGCGCCATATGATTATGTCGCTCTAGAAAACATCAAAAAAACACCGTCAAAACTGAAAGAATACGGAATAGCAACCGACGCCGTAAATGCAATCAAACCAATTTCCCTAATCCAAGTTCCAAACTACTCAGAAACTCCAGCAGCAGACGTAGTCAAAAAAATGCAAGTTCAAAACCAGACAGACCCGAAACTGGAAGACGCCACAAAAGAGGTCTACCGTCACGAATTCCACAATGGCAAGATGAAACAAAACACAGGCAAATACCACGGCATGACGGTGGCAGAAGCAAAAGACAAAGTCAAACAAGACCTAATCGCCGAAGACAAAGCCACAACAATGTACGAGTTACTAAACAGACCTGTTTTGTGCCGCTGCGGAACAGAATGCGTCGTAAAAATCTTGGAAGACCAATGGTTCATCGACTACGGAAAGCCAGAATGGAAAGCGTTAGCTCACAAAAACCTCGACATGATGGAAATATTGCCTGACGAAATGCGTTCAGAATACAACTACGTCATCGATTGGCTACACGAAAAAGCATGCGCAAGAAAATCCGGAATGGGCACAAGACTCCCATGGGACAAAGAATGGATAATCGAATCCCTATCAGACTCAACAATATACATGGCATACTACACAATCGTTAGACACATAAAAGAACACAAAATCAAAGCAGAACAACTAACGGAAAACGTCTTCGACTACATTTTCCTCGGAAAAGGCAACCCAACAACCATAGCTAAAAAAGCCAAAATAGACACAAAAACACTGAAAGCCATGCACAACGAATTCTCATACTTCTACCCACTCGACAGCAGACACTCAGCCCACGAACTAATCCCAAACCACCTAACCTTCATGATATTCAACCACACCGCCATATTCCCAGAAAAACACTGGCCACGCCAAATCGTAACCAACGGACACGTCCTAATGGAAGGCGCAAAAATGAGCAAATCCTTCGGAAACATAATCCCACTACGAGAAGGCTTAACCAAATTCGGCGCAGACCCAATAAGACTCAGCGTTTTAGCAACCGCCGAACTACTGCAAGACGCTGACTTCAGCCCGTCAGTAGCCAAATCCATGCGCGAAAGACTAGAACGCCTATACAAATTCGTCGCCGAATTCACAAAGAAAAAACACACAAGAACTCCGCCCAAAGAGCTATCAGTCATAGACAAATGGATGCTCAGCCGACTACAAGAACACATAAAAAAAGCAACTGAAGCCATGGACAAACTAGCAGTACGCAAAGCCATACACACAGCAATATACGAATTAGACCAAGACTTCCAATGGTACCAAAAACGAACAACAAAACAAAAAGAAAACAACGCTAAAACGCATGTAATAAGCGAAGTCTTAGAAGCCCAAATCCGAATGCTAGCCCCAGTAGCACCTCACGTATGCGAAGAACTATGGGAAATGATAGGCAAAAGAAACTTCGTCTCAACAAGCTCTTGGCCCAAACCAGACAAAACAAAAATAGACATCATAGCCGAAGAAAACGAAACCCTAATCATGAACATACTCGAAGACACATCAAACATAATAAAAGCCACAAAAATAAAGCCCAAAAAAATATGCTACTACACAGCTGCACCATGGAAATGGAAAGTCTACACAAAAGCTCTCGAAAAAGCCGTCTCAGGCAGAGTCCAGCAGAAAGACTTAATGAAAGAACTAATGGCAGATTCTACTCTAAGAGCGATGGCAGAAAAAGTAGCAAAATTCACCAATCAAATCATCGAAGAAATCAACCACATGCCAGAAGAAAGAAAGAAAAAACTAACCCAAATCGGAACCCTAAACGAATACAACATACTAAAAGAAGCAGAAAACTTCCTTACAAAAGAACTCCACTCCAAAATACACATCTACAACGAAGAAAACACAAACCGCTACGACCCAAAAAACAAAGCACAACAAGCAAAACCACACCGCCCAGCAATATACATAGAATAAAATATATCACAGCAGCACCAATTTTCTTATACATCCAAAATCCAAAAGGGCCCGTGGCGCAGCATGGACACCAAACAAGCCAAAAAGCGCGTCAGCCTTCTAAAACTAAACATTGAAGAAAGCTGAACGTCCTGGGTTCAAATCCCAGCGGGCCCGCCACCAATCGTTCGCTGTGCGAACGGAAATTTTAAATTGGTAATGCAATAATAAATGGTAAACACTCTGGTATTTGAGTTATCCTTGTATAAGGGGGAAAAGTTATGAGCACGCATGCAGACGAGTTAAAACTTCGCTTAATGACCATTGAACTGCTTAGAACTGCAAAGTACAAAAGAAACATCACATATCGCGAATTAGCTTCTAAAACTGGTTTGCCCGTGACAGTTCTGAGTAGATATGCGAAGGGACATGTTTTGCCAAACACTGCAAGAGCGAAGCAGCTTTGGAAAGTGTTGTCAAAACTTGTTGGGTTAGAAGTGGAGCTTCGCAGTAGAATAAAGTTTGATGAAGATGGATATTTTGATAATACTGACATTATAGGCGATTTCAACATCATCCAACAAGCAGCCAACCACGCGCTTGCCATTTTCGCGGGAAAACGTGTAACAAAAGTTTTGACGGCTGCAGTTGATGGAATACCGTTGGCGACCATGGTTGCAAACGCGTTAGGCGTAAATTTGATACTTGCAAAGAGAAACAAGGAAGTTGGGGTTAAGGCTTTTTTGGAAGAAACATACGTGTTGGGCAAAGACTCGGGTGTAACGATGACACTTTACATTCCAAAGGAAGCCATCAAAAAACGAGACAGCGTCTTAATCGTTGATGACATGATTAAAACTGGAGAAACACAAGCGGCCTTGGTAAATCTTGTTCGAAAAGCGAAGGCTGAAATTTCCGGAGTTTTCTCGCTAATAGCTGTAGGAGAAGAATGGAAAAAGAAACTGAAGCTAACCGGCGAATGCCCAATAGAAGTAATAACCTATGTTAAAGCGCCTTATGAGTCAAGCACTCGCCCCTAACTAAGCACGTGTCACATTTTCCTTTTCTACAATAATCTTTACCTAGCCTAAGCAATGCAGTTTCAAAGGTAATGAAAGATTTTCCTGCAATCTTGTTTTGAAGCCAAAAAGTTTTCAGCTGCTTTAACGCGTCTTTGGCGGTTACCTCCTTCTTTACCATCCCAAGGTTTTCTGCTGCAAGGATTACTAGGCTTGTTGGGTTTGGGTCAGCTTTTTCCCAAACATCGCGCAGTTCTCTTAGGAAGATGTTTACTGTTACGTCACCAATGCCTTTTCCTAAATTCTTTAATCGCTTTTCTAAATCACGCGAGTCAGAAGCGTTGTTGTGGATGGTTATCAAGTTTCCATCATATTTTTCAATGAGATTTTGCATGACCTCCAAAAGTTTATCCGCAGTTTTGAAATCGTAGCGTGTGTAGCTACCTTCGTCAAGGATTTTAACTAAGCCATCCCAACCAGTTTCGAGAATCCGGTTTGGTGTCAAAACGCCATACTTTCGGAAGCATTTGAAGGTTTTGATAGCTGAATTTTCTGTTATAGGTGCTCCGAAGAGTATAGCCGCCAAAAACCATTTGAAAATTTCCTCTCTTTTCCCATTTGAGAGGTTTATATCCAATATTTCAGAGTATTTATTTCCGAGGTTTTCAACGAGCGTTTTCAGTTTTTCACGTTTCATAAGCAATATTCACTTGTCTAACAAAATTTTATACAGTCCGCTGCATAAACGGTTTACTGAGGTTTGCTGCGACAATGAAGCGAACAATAGAATGGCACAACGGAACAGTCGCCACAATAGACCAGACAAAGCTTCCGCATGAAACAGTGATTCTTGAGATGAAAAGCTGCGATGAAGTGGCTGACGCAATAAAAACCATGAAAATAAGAGGGGCACCATTACTGGGAGCAGCTGCAGCTTTTGCTTTAGCTTTAACTGCTTACAATTCCCAAGCAAAATCCAAACAAGAGTTAATCAGAGAGTTGGAGAAATCAGCAGAAACTCTTAAGAGAACACGACCAACTGCTGTTAACCTTTTTTGGGCGATAGACAGAATTTTAGCCAAATCAAAAAGTTTCGCTGGGAATGCTGAAGAGTTGATTGCTTTTGTTGTTGATGAAGCAAGGAAAATAGCTGATGAAGATGCTGCGGCAAATCGTTTGATTGGCAAGTATGGAGCTGAACTTATAAGTGATGGAGATGTGGTTCTTACGCATTGCAATGCTGGCGCTTTAGCCACAGTTGAATATGGCACAGCTTTGGGCGTTATAAGAGCTGCTTGGGAACAGGGAAAAAAGATTGAGGTTATTGCTACTGAAACTCGTCCGAAACTGCAGGGCGCAAGGTTAACAACTTATGAGCTTAAAAAGGAAGGCATCCCAGTCACTTTGATTACTGATGGCATGGTTGGTTATGTTATGTATAAACAATTGGTTAATGTGGTTGTTGTAGGAGCTGATAGGATAGTTTCTGATGCGATTATTAACAAGATTGGAACATTCGCAATTGCTGTTTTAGCTAAAGAACACCAAATACCCTTCTATGTTGCCGCTCCAAGATCCACCTTTGACTTATCACGTAAATCGACTGAGGTTGTCATTGAAGAGAGAAAACCAGAAGAAGTCACAAATGTAGGCTCATATAGAATTGCTCCTGAAGGAATAAGCGTTCTTAACCCAGCATTCGATATAACTCCGCTGGATTATGTCACAGCAATAATTTGCGAAGACGGCGTGTTGCACAAGAAAGATTTTGGCAAATTTAAAGCCAACGTCTATAAGTGAAAAATATAGCTTATGCTGGTTGAGGATTTGCATGAGCAAAAGAGAAGAGAAAGAATCTACTCGTTCTGAATTCAAAGTTAAAGGCGCATTAGTAGAGAAAGGAGTTAAAATTTCTGAAAAACAGAGTGTGAATGAACTTTCTTCTCGAGGGTATGGTGTTAAAGAAAACGATGAGCTTTTGCTGACTTTTTATGAAGCACTTTACCTTTTGGATAAGGGATGGTTAGATGTTGAGACAAAAAAGGGCAAGAAGATGGATTTCCAACAGCTTCTGCGATGTTATGAGGATTTGGAGGAGAATGCATGGGTTAAGTATTTGACTTACCGAGATTTGCGAAGCCGCGGATACACCGTTAGAGAAGGCTTCGGTTTAGGCGTTGACTTTCGTGTTTACGAAAAAGGCGAGTATGGCAAAGACACGGCTAAATACTTAATCTTAAGCATTCAGGAAGGAAAACCGATTCCGATTGAAGATTTAACGCGTATAATGCTGCAGTGCCAAAGTCTAAAGAAAGAACTAGTTTTAGCCGTGATGAACCGCAGAGGAGAAATAGTTTACTATTCGGTTTCGCAATTAACCTTAAAATAACGGAGAAATCGTTGATGCCTGCTTTCAAGACTGTTCGTGGAATGCGAGATTTTCTGCCAGAAGAAGCGAGCATGCTGAAGTTTATTGAAAACAAAGCTAGAAGAGTGGCGGAACTTTACGGATACAAAGAAGTTGTAACGCCTGTGGTGGAATCCTACGAGCTTCTTGCTGCGAAGGCTGGTGAAGAAGTTCGTTCGCGAATG
Organism: Candidatus Bathyarchaeia archaeon; assembly: GCA_038873195.1. Taxonomy (NCBI): domain Archaea; kingdom Thermoproteati; phylum Candidatus Bathyarchaeota; class Bathyarchaeia (SeqCode); species Bathyarchaeia archaeon. The sequence continues at coordinate 1,348,634 of JAVZEV010000001.1, forward strand.
TTTGTTTTCAAGGATTTAGGTGGGCGAGATGTGGCTTTGCGTCCAGAGTTTACGGCTTCTGTTGCTAGGTTGGTGGCGACAACTTTGAGAGCTGAGCCTAAACCGCTTAGGCTTTTTAGTTTTGGTACTGTTTATCGTTATGATGAACCTCAAAAGGGACGTTATAGAGAGTTTTGGCAATCGAACTACGAACTGATGGGTTCGAATAAGCCAGAGGGCGATGCAGAAATACTGATGTTGACCAATAGTCTCATGGCAACTTCTGGGTTGAAGAAGTATGTTTTCAAGGTTGGGCATGTGGGGGTTTTGAGGGGAATTTTTGTTCAAGAAGGGTTGGAGGAAGCCGTGCAAAATGCGGTTATGCAGCGGATGGATAAAAAAGAGTATGAAGTCGCGCTTAAAATGGTTAGAGATGCTGGAGCGTCTGAAAAATGCGTTAATGTTCTTCAGAAGCTCGTGAAAATTAAAGGTAGCGAAATTTTTGAGACTGTGGAAAAAATGAAGGCGGTTGTGAAGGGGTATGAGAGGGCTGTTTCTGCGATTGAGAACCTTGCCGCAATTCTAAAATTAATAGTAGAAAGCGAATGCAAAATGGATGTTATTGTTGACGCTGGATTTGCTAGAGGTCTTGAGTATTACACTGGAATGGTTTTTGAAGTATATGTGCCAGAATTTGACATAGCCTTGGGTGGAGGTGGAAGATATGACCAGCTTATCGAATTGTTTGGGGGGGAACCTACACCGGCCGTTGGTGTTGCTCATGGAATAGATAGGATAATGTTGGCGTTGCAGATGCAGAAGGCTGAAGTGGGAGCTAGGGAGAAATCTGTCATGGTTATTCCAGTTAAAGAAGAGTTGAAAGGTGAAGCTTTGAAAGTTTCAAGGTTGCTTAGAGAAGCGGATGTGCCCGTGGAAGTTGAGGTTATGGGAAGAAAAGTAACTGCAGCATTGGAAGATGCAGATAGGAGAGGAATGAGTTACGCAATAATTGTTGGAGAAAAAGAATTAAAAGAAAACGCGGTTGCTATTCGAAATCTGGCTAAAAGAGAGCAAAAAATTGTGAAAATTGAGAAGATAGTGGAAACAATAAAAGGTCAACATGTTTAGATTTGACGTGTTTCTCTTCTCAGAAAATCTCCTATGTCCAGAACGTTCTCTACAGCAACTTTGCATTTTTTCTCGTCTAAATTGCTGAGTATTTTGCCGAAACCTAAACATTCGCCGCGTTGATTAAGTATTAAAGCATAAACGCCTCTTCTTTTTGCGCCAGAAACTTGAATTATCCCCCTTTTAAATACGTCTCTTCCGCAAATGAAAAGCCACTCTGTCTTCTTGTCAACAATTATCTTGTTTGCTTTTCCTTTGGCAATCATTTTCAGTAAGATAAGGCTCGGAAAGAATTTGTCGCCCTTAATTTTTCCTAGATAAGCTCCAGCGTAAAAGAAGTCTTTGGCAACTACCTTTTTCAGATTCTCGTCGATGAGGAAGTAGCGGTTCTCTTTCTTTACTATTAAATTTTCATCTAATTTGACGCTTGCACCGAAACGACTTACAAAATCCCATATGGGCTTCACAGTTTATTCACGCCTTTTCAATTTACAAACAAAGAATCCTTGCGTTTGCTCAGGCCATATTCTCTTACAATTTTTTATGGAATCATCTAGTTGTTTATTGAAAATGTTGGTTGGCGCTTCTTCTCCGTAGCAGTTGATTTTTTCGGTTTGAAGGTTTAGCGTTTCTATTGCCCAGTTGATGTTTAATTCGTTTTCTTCTGGTTCCAGTGAGCATGTCGCGTAAACCAGTTCGCCATCATTCTTGAGAACTTTGACTGTTTCAGCTAATATTTCTCTCTGAAGTTTAGCGTTTCTCTCCACATCCTTGATTGTTCTTCGCTTGAACCATTCCTTGTCGGCGGCGAAGTTGCCCGAGCATGGAACATCCAAGAGTACTCTGTCAAATTTCATGTTAAGCTTTGAAGCTTGTCTTGCATCCATCCTATAAACAGCAGTGTTGCACACATTGCATCTTTCCAGATGGTTAGATAATGCTGTCAATCTACGCTTGTCCACGTCCAACGCGACTATTACGCCAGTGTTACGCATTAAATCAGCTAGTTGAACAGTTTTTCCGCCCGGAGCCGCGCAAGCATCCAAAACAATCTTGTTTTTTAAATCTGTAAATAATGTAGCTGGGATTTGAGCTGCCGCTTCTTGTATTGAGTACAAGCCTAAAAGGTATTCCGGAGTCGCTCCAACTGAAAATTTTGATTTACAAACCCAATAGCCACATTCAAGAAAAGGAATCTTTTCAAGCTCTATTCCCGAAGCTTGCAGCCTTTTAACAAGCTCCTCCTCAGCGATATTCATCTTGTTTACTCTAATCGCTTGTTTAGGCTCAACATCTCGAAATTTCCAACCAAGCATTTCATAACGGTTAACAAAAAATTCCTTGCCAGACATCACTCCATAATAGAGAGGGTTCTCATAAAAACTTGATGTTTCAAATCAGTGCAACTTTAGTTTGACAAATTTTAAATGGGCAAGCCTTTCTCACTAATTAAGTGTGATTTCATGGACTGTAAATACGCCTTTGTCATGATGATTAAGGATAAATGGTGGCGCGAATTCCTCCGCCTCCGACATGAGGGAAAACAGGTACAATCCTACGTGCAGAATGGTTGGGCGCCTCCTAAAAATACTTCCTTACTGTTCTTTTATGTTTCCAAGCCCGTCGGTGAAGTTGCAGGACATGCGGAGTTTGTTGAACGCAAAACTGGAGATGCTGAAAGTTTATGGAAGGAATATGGCAGCGAGTCGGTTCTGCAAACTAAGGAGAAATATGAGGAGTTTACTCGTGATATGCAGAGGGTTTCTTTCATCAGATTTAAAAACCTACAAGCAGCTGCCAAACCAATATCACTCAACAACTTTCTAATGCTTCTCGGCGTGAAGAGACTTGCAAGAGGAGGCTTTTATGTAGACAAGGAAACTGCGGAAAAGATAATTACATTAATGGAATGAAAAACAAGACAGATTTTGATAAGTTAATTGTTGCAACAAAAAGTTAATAGGTTGCCGTTTTATCTTCCATGTAGCCTATTCAAAATTTCCAAAAGTGAAAAGTAGTAATGTTTCAAAAGGCAATTATCGAAAATGCTTGCATTCAAGAACAATCAACCAGTGTAAAGAAGGTTTAGTTATGGGACGTTATAGACAAATTGAAGAAATTGTTAAACTTATGAATAACCGCGAAATGGTGAGAAACACTAGCATAATCGCTCACGTAGACCACGGAAAAACCACGCTTTCAGACAGCCTATTAGCTGCTGCAGGCATAATAAGCGAACAAACCGCGGGTCAAAAACTGTTTCTCGACTCGTGGGAACTTGAACAGAAGAGACAAATGACAGTCTTCGCTTCAAACATTAGCTTAGCCCACACCTACAAAGGAAAAGAATACCTCATAAACCTCATAGACACGCCGGGACACATTGACTTCAGCGGAGCAGTAACCAGAAGCCTCCGCGCAGTAGACGGTGCATTAGTGGTTGTTGACGCTGTAGAAGGCCCCATGACTCAGACAGAAACCGTTTTGATGCAAGCATTACGTGAAAGAGTCAAACCAATCCTTTTCATTAACAAAGTTGACAGACTCATAAAAGAAATAAAGCTAACCCCAGAAGAAATCCAGCGCAAATTTGCAAAAATAATCGCCAGAATAAACAACCTAATAGAAAAGTACGCGCCGCCAGAGCATAAGAAAGATTGGCAAGTCAACGTTGAAGACGGACGCGTAGCGTTCGGTTCAGCCCTTCACAAATGGGGATTAAACTTACCGCACATGAAAGCGAAGAGCGTCTCGTTCAAAGACATAATTGACGCTTACTCTGGAGAACCAGAAGACATTGCAAGAAAAGTTGACGCATTAAGCAAAAAAGCACCGTTATATGAGCCCATATTAGACATGTTCTGCGAACACTTGCCAAATCCATTACAGGCACAACCATACAGACAAAGCCAAATTTGGCCAGGCGACCCAAACAGTCCAGTAGGCAAAGGCATGGCGAATGTTGACCCAAATGGACCGCTTCTTATGTGCATAACAACCATTGAAGTTGACCCACACAGCGGAGTCGTCGCCATTGGACGTGTTTTCAGCGGAACAGTTGAAAAGGGGAAAGTTGTTAATCTCGTAACCAGCCGACAGAAAGGAACAATTCAGCAGGTTTACATGAGCATGGCTGCTGACAGAGTCATAGTAGACAAAGTTCCAGCAGGAAACATCGCTGCACTTTCTGGACTACCATCCGTTCATGTGGGCGAAACAGTCGCGGAAGAAGGTGTGGAAACGCATCCGTTTGAAGGATTAAAATATGTTTCTGACCCTGTGGTAACGGTTGCTGTTGAGCCTGAAGATGTTAAGGACTTGCCGCTTTTTGACAAAGTAATCCACAAGTTGACGCTGGAAGACCCAAACCTTCACTTCACAATAAACAAGGAAAGTGGAGAATACTTACTGAGCGGCATGGGCGAATTACACCTTGAAGTTACAGCTTATCGAATGCAAGAAGCAGGCTTGAAGGTAAAGATTAGTAAGCCCATAGTGATTTATCGTGAAACAATAAGTCATGACTACAAAGGACCGCCAATTATGGGTAAAAGCCCCAACAAACACAGCAAGTTGTGGGTGACATTGGAGAAATTGCCGGAAGAAGTAATCGAAGCCATCAGAGCCGGCAAGATTTCAGAGATGCAAACACGTGATGAAAGACAGAAAATTCTGAAACAGTTTGGCTGGTCAACAGACGATGCGCGCAACGTTATCGCGATTGAAGGAACAAACATTCTTGTGAACAGAATAAAGGGAAGACAATACGTTGAAGAGGTCATAGACCATGTGAAATCGGGTTTCAGGGAAGCAGTGCACACTTCTGTTTTAGCAAAAGAACCCGCCTATGGATTAAAAGTAAACTTGGAAGACATTATGGTTCACGAGGACCCAGTGCACAGAGGTCCCGCACAAATACTTCCGATGACTTGGCGTCCGATCTGGTGCTGCTTTCTACTGAGCGACCCGAAACTTCTGGAGCCTTTAATGAGTTTTGAGTGCAAAGTACCAAATGACTTCGTAAGCTCGGTCATCGCGATAGTGCAGAAACGCCGCGGAAAAATATTGGACATGATAAACGAAGAGGACATGGTTGTTGTTAAGGCTGAAATGCCTGTGGCTGAATCCTTCGGCATTGCAGACGAGTTGCGTTCGTCAACGCAGGGAAGAGCCTTTTGGGCGACGCAGTTTAGCCGTTGGGCTCCTGTTCCAGAGTCGATGCAAGCTGAAATAATAGCGCAAATACGCAAACGCAGAGGTTTGAGTCCAACACCGCCAGACGCGAAAGAGTTCTACGAAGAAGCATAACAAATGATTCTTATTCTCTTTCTTTCGCTTTTTGAGAAAGATTAAATCCTTTAGTGGAGCTTATAGTTTTCATTTAGTTAGGTTGGTATTGAGCATGTTTAATGTTGTGTATTTGGTTGGGCTTGTGGCTGCGTTGGTTGCTGGATTATTGCTAGGTTTTCTTTTAAGGAACAGAAAACGCGTCAACTTGGACAAGGTTACTTTAGGAATTATCATAGCCTTAATATTTTCGTTAGGATTCAGCATAGGCTCAAATAATGAATTGCTAAGCTCTTTTCCAAAGATTGGAGTTAACGCGATTGTAATTTTGGTTTTGTCCGTGTTTTTCAGTGTAGTTTTTGTTAAAGCAGCAAAAAAACTGGTGAAAATAGAATGATGAAGTACATTGTTGCTGCTCTATTTTTTGGTGGAATAGTTGGTTACGTTAATAACAATTGGGGAAACATTGCAGCGGGAAACTTTGTTTCTGACTACTTGTTTAATGCTTTTCTTCTTTTGTTGCTTTTTGTCATGGGCATATCGTTTGGAATGGACAAGGAATCAATAGTGAAAATTAAAAAGTCGGGCTTCAAAATTTTGGCTTTTCCATCAGCTGTTGCTTTAGGTAGCGTTTTAGGCGGATTCGTAGGCGGATTGATTTTTGGTAATGTAGTGGCGTCTATGGCTGTAAGCGCAGGTTACGGCTGGTACACGTTAGCTGGACCTTTAACTAATCAACTTTTTGGGGTTGAATGGGGCGCATTGGGTTTTACTGTAAACTTTCTGAGGGAGCTGTTAACGATAACGACGATTTCTTTGACCGTTAAAGTTGACAAGTACGCGCCCATAGCATTTGGCGGAGCAACAAGCATGGACACGACATTGCCAATAATCATGCGTTACTGCGGGGCGGACACGCTGATAACTGCGTTTTCAAGCGGCTTTATATTAAGCGTACTAGCGCCGTTCACAATAACAGCAATTGCAGCATTGCCTCACTGAAAATCCAGTTTTGGAAAATGCTAAATGCAGTGAGGCGAATAATCTAATCCTTGCCGAAGGTCTGCTCATGCCACACAATGAAATCCGCAAGGATTATTTGCTAGACCGTTGGGTTGTCATAGCCACAGAACGAAGTCGCAGACCCACAGACTTCGCCAAGAAAGAAAGAGAGCAAGCTAAAACCACAGTTTGCCCAATGTGTCCAGGCAACGAGCACATGACGCCGCCAGCAGTGCTTGTCTACATTAAAAAGGGCGAGGGCATCGGAAAAGACAAGGACAAGAACGGTTTTAGGCATAAGAACTGGCTTGTTCGTTGCGTTCCAAACCTTTACCCTGCATTTTCTCCTCCAGAAAAGAAAACCAGCAAAAAAAGCATTCTTAAAAGAAACGATTTGGCTGCAGCCATCGGACATCACGAAGTCCTTATTGAATCGTCAAACCATGATGAACACCCAGCCGATGCAAGAATCCCCCAGTTAATCCACGTGATTAATGCTTACATTGACCGACTTCGCTGGCTTTCCGCAAAAAAATACGTGAAATACGTCTCAATCTTCCGCAATCACGGATTAGAAGCAGGAGCCTCGCTTTCACATGCGCATAGTCAAATAATTGCTACGCCGTTTGTTCCAAAGACTGTTGAAGAAGAGCTTATGGCTGGTAAGAAATTTTGGAAACAAAACGGAAAATGCGTTTTCTGCAGCATAATAGAAAAGGAGATTGATGGACCGAGGCTTATTCTCGAAAACTCGCGCTTTGTTGTTTTTGCTCCTTACGCAAGCGTTAACCCCATGGAATTCTGGATAATTCCTAAAAAACATGAAAGCACTTTACTAGGCATGTCACAGACTGAAGTTAAAACTTTCGCTGAAACATTAAAAACATGCCTTAAAGGATTAAAAGAGCTAGTGAACGACCCACCTTATAATTACGGTTTTCACTTAGCCGCCAGCAAAGACGCTCGCAACTATTACCATTGGCATCTGGAAGTTTATCCGAAACTGGCAATTTGGGCTGGATTCGAAAAAAGCACAGGCACGTACATAAACACGGTAACGCCAGAAACAGCAGCTGAAAGCCTCAGAAAAACAATTTCAGCTTAATCTTTGTAAAACTTGCTTTTCATATTTCGGTCTTTTTTGCATGACATCTTCAACGTAAGCTCTTAATGGCTCGGCCACACTCCATGCTTGAGCAATGCATCCTTTGGGAGTATGTGGTGGTTCTCCATCAAAAATTTCGCTTATCATGCCTAATCCAGCCTTAACAATTTGTTCAGTAAATAAGGGTAAAATGAAATTTTTCAAGGCATATTCGCGTCTATATTCAACGTAGCCTTTAGTTTTCAAAAACGCCGTCACGAAAGGCCCAAGCAGCCAAGGCCAAACTGTGCCATTATGATAGGCTTTGTCTCTGCTATTTCTGTTTCCAGCATAAACGCCGACATATCTTGGGTCGCTTCTTGCGAGAGTTCTCAATCCGTAAGGCGTCAAAAGCTCGTGGTGGACGGCATCAACTATTTTTTCATTTTTCGTTTTATCTAGCATGGTGAAATCCAGAGAAACGGCAATTATTTGATTAGGTCTTAAGGAATCGTCACGAGCGTTTTCGCTCACCACATCAAATAGACAGTTTTTATCCGGGTTCCAGAATTTTTCGGCAAAACTCTTCTTTGATTTCTCAGCCATCTGTAAATATTTTTCCGCTTCGTTTCCTTCTTTAAACTTGCTTGCTAACAATTCCATAGTTTTAAGAGTATTGTACCATAATGCTTGAATCTCAACGGCTTTTCCAGCTCTCGGGGTTAATGGCTGACCGTTTATTGCCACGTCCATCCATGTTAATTGCGGGCCGTGAGAAAGCAAACCATCATGGTCTGCATGTATGTCAAAAACTGTTCCTTTGCAATGGTTTTCCATAATATTTTTTAGCGTTTCCCAAAGTTGGTCCTGAACAAACCTAAAATCCTCTGTATATTTTAAGTATTGTAATATCGCGTTTACAAACCACAATGTTGCATCAACAGCATTATAGACTGGCGGTTCTGTTTGCTCTGGAAGACAATTTGGAATCAAGCCTTGCTTACAGTAATTTTTGAATGTTAAGAAAACTTTTCTTGCATCCCCAAATCTTCCAGTCACAAGCAATAAACCAGGCAGAGAAACAAAGGTGTCTCTTCCCCAAATTCCAAACCATGGATAACCCGCAATTATAGACTGTTGCGTGTCATCTGTTCCCTTAACTAAGAACGTATCGGTTGCTGATAAAATCCAATTTAACCAGTCACTTCTAGGAAAGCCTTCATAGTTTTCGTAAAATTTCGCCAAATTCGCCTCGCGGCGTGCTGTTTCCTGTTCATACAGCACTTCTGCGTCATAGGTGGTCAAAGGCATTTCAGCCAGAATTTTCTGCGCATAATCCTCACTTTTGTCAGCGACGGCAATTATAGCAAAATCTGCTCTTTTGTTTGCTTTCGTGTCTACTTCAAAATAGCCGGGTTGATAACCGTCGTCTACGCAGCTTTCTCCACGCGCCGCTTCTTCACGGTAATATAGCTTTTCAATCCATTTGCCCGCGTCATGGTAATGTCCGTTTGTAGCTTTCATCATAAGTACAGATTTCGGAGTGCCAAAGTACATGTTTACTTCCTTGTTTTCATGTTTTAGAGCAAATTCCCATGATATTTTCCATCTGTCAGTAACCGAGTGGATGTGTCTCCAGTTTATTAAGGGAAAAACGCGGATTTTAATGTCAGAATCGTTCTTGTTCAAAATTTTGTAGATTGCTATCGCGGCGTTTTTTGCGTGAGGCATGAAAATAGTTTTTTGAATCTCCACGTTTTGTATCAAATAAGAGTATTTTGGGAAGGGCGAGATTGAAAATTCTTTTAGGAGTGCATATCCTTGCGGAAAAATGCCATTTTGGAACTCATTAGCGTAAAGAGAATATGTGTTGTTTCCTATGCTTACTTCCTCGTCCAACTTTGCTAGGCATACTCTGCGGTCTCCGGGTGGATTAAAAGCAGCTACAAGCAACCCGTGATATTTTCGCGTGTTCAAGCCAAAAACAGTAGAAGAAGCGTAACCGCCTAGACCATTCGTTATAATCCATTCTTTCGAGATTGCATCATCGAAGCGAGAAAGCACTTCACTGTTAAGGCTTATGACTGGCAACCTCATTTACGGCATCAACTTTGCAACATTCTTCTCTCTTACTACACCAAAAAAGTTTGCTACTGGATTACACTTTGCCCTAAAAAGTAACGCGTGTGGCTTTCTCAGTTTATATTCCGTAAGAGTTTCTGCGTAGCCCATGCCCTTCGCAAAAACCACATCTACGCTATTGTAAATCTCAAGAAATTCTGTTGAAACTTCCTTAACCGCTAGTCCAACAGCGTCTGTACCCGTCGTTATTATCTTATCCGCAATTTTGTTCATTCCAGAAACCTCAGCATCCACTAAAGTGGCGTCGTTTATTACTGGACCGCCTTTCACTGCAACAATAACGGTTAAGCCCATGTTTTTCAACTGCTCCACAAGCAATGTGTCAAAAACGATTTCTCCAGCATTATCCGCCAAATACAGAACCTTGCGTGCTCCTTTTGCTATCTCGTAAATTTTGCCGGTGTCGTCTATTGCTAAATCTTTTGCTGCTTCTCGAAAACTCTTCCTCAAAATGCTAAAGGTAAACTTGTGTCCGGGAATGTCAAATTCCATTATGTTGCCAACCATTGCGCACAAGCATGCTTTTTTGAATCTGTCTTGCTGCGCGTAGCCATCTTCCACCATTTTTCTTGCGTATGGCAGAAGCTTCAATGCTTTTTCGTTGCTTATTCGCTTGCTTCTCATGTATGGGTCATTGTTGCCCGTTACTCTCTTTATTATTCGGTCTCTCTTCGTTCCCAAATCTGCAGGCACAGCGGTCGGTCTAAACTCTTTGTGGAGTAATCGTATAACTTCATTCATTGCTCTGAAACGCAATGCAGGGTTTGTCGTGGCTTCGATGGCTTCTGCTGATGCTCTGTTGAGAATACAAGCTGCACATTCTGCTTCGACTTTCAAACGTTCAACACGCCTATTTCTTTGCTACTTCTGCAAATTCCCGCAAAACAGTATATGGGTCTTTTGCCTTCACTATGCCGCTTGCAACCAACACTCCTTGAGTGCCAAGCTTCAACGCTGCCTTAACATCTTCTCCGCGGGTTATTCCAGCGCCACAAAGTATCGTTACTTCGGAGTTAACTTCTCTGACGAGCTTCACGGTGCCAGTTACAACCTCTGGCTTAGCCTTTGAAACAGGGATTCCCGTGCCGATAAGTTCTGGAGGCTCAACAGCTATTATGTCTGGTTTAAGGGCTGCCACCGCCGCGCTTACGTTGGGGTCATTGGCGCAGACAACTGAAAGCAAATCTTGTTCACGCGTTATCATGATTGCTTCATTGATGTCTGAAAGTTTAAGCTGCCTCTCCGAATGGTTAATTAACGTTCCAACAGCGCCTGCTTCCTTTACAGATTCAGCAAGCACGTGTCCCGTGAAACTGCCCGGCTTTATAGGGTCTATGTGTTGAGCAAAAACTGGAATCTTCACAACTTTCGCGACTGCCGCGATGTCTGCAAACTGGGGAGCAACGCCGACATAAACAGATGTCTCCTCATTCACCCTTTCAGCTTTTTTTGCAAGCTCAACTGCTTTTCGTCCAGTTGCTTCAGAGTATGTTTTGAAGTTGACAATTATCATTGGTGTTCCGAATTTTTTCGGCAAGAGTAACCCACCTATCTTAGGTTAACTTTAACAGTTAATATTATTTTGGAACAAAAAAATTGGTTGTGGATGTGCCGCGACTAATCTCGCACCTAACGGTTAAAAGCGGTTCGTTTAGGCACGAAAACAGCAGCAGCAATGGTTGTGGTCCATAAGCCACCCTTGTCTCCGGTTGCAGATTGCGTTATATTCGTTGTTTTGATGATCATTCCAGTGGTTTTGAAAAGCTGTTTCCTTTCGTCCCAAGCAGTTTCTGGGTCGAACTGAATTCCCATGGTTGTAGCAAGCATTGTTGCCGCTAAATCTTCTGCGTAGTCTCCTGCTTTGTCGTCTGGCTGTCCGTAAGAGTGGTGTTCGGACAAGTAGCCATAATTGTTTTTACCTGAAGGAATCGCAACTCCTATTGATGACGCTATAAGCCTGTGCGGCTCATTAGTTTGGTTTCTGGCTAAAACAACAAAAGTTATTTCGCCTGGTCTTATCATTTTTAAGCCACGTTCTCTTGAGATTAGCTTGCAGCCTGGCGGTATTATGCTTGAGACGTTCACTATGTTGCAGTGTTGTATACCAGCGTTTCTCAGCGCCAACTCGAAAGATTGCAGTTGCTCTTTGTGTTTTCCAACACCTTTCGTTAGAAAGAAATATTTTGGAATCATTTTGCAATACATTTAGCAAATGCACTTATTAGTTTTTTGTTTTTGTAATACACAAATTTTGATTAGCGCTTCTCACAGCAGGAGAAAAGAATACATGTAAACGCGCATAGTTTATTTGAGGTCAGTTTAGTGTCGCATTACCGAAGCGTATTCACGGACGAAACAAAGCTTGATTTAAACTATGTGCCCTTTAGGCTTCCACACAGAGACGCTGAACTGCGTTTGCTTATGAAGTTTTTCGGTTTTATGCTGCAGTTTCCCGGGAAAATGACTCAGCGGGTGATGATAACTGGTGATGTGGGCTCTGGCAAAACTGTTCTTTCTCAACGTTTTGGGGCTGACATTTCGCGTGAAGCAGGCAAGCGTGGAATAAATCTTCGGTATGTGCATGTTAACTGTCGCGAATACCGCGGAAGCTTGTTCTTATTATTGCATCATGTAGTTTCCACTTTTCATCCGAACTTTCCAAAACGCGGTTACTCAGCAGAAGAGCTTCTAGGCATGCTCATGCAAATTTTGGATGAAGAAGACGCCTATGTTATTTTGACTTTAGACGAATTTGAAAGCCTCATCGAAAGAGAAGGCTCTGACGCTGTTTACAAGCTCACGCGATTGCATGAAACGAGGCAAAATAAGCCTCAAAGGCTTTCGCTTGTTTGTATTTTGCGAAACTTAAGAGCGATTGAGCGGTTGGATGAGAGTACACGTAGCACTTTGCAGTCTAACGTAATCAGTCTTGAAAGATACTCAAAGCAGCAACTGGTAGACATCCTTAACGACCGTGTTTCGCTTGCATTCAAACCATTAGCTGTGCTGGAAGACTCTGTGAGCTTAATAGCTGAGCTTGCCTCTTCCGAAGGCGGAAACGCGCGTTTCGGCATTGATTTGCTTTGGAGAGCGGGAAAATACGCAGACGCGGACGGATTGGATTCCGTTACGCCTGATTGTGTTCGAAAGGCGGTTTCAAGTGTGGTTCCAGCCATGCGAAAAAGCGAATTAACAGCTTTAGGTTTTCATGAAAAGCTCCTTTTGTTGGGGATTGCTAGATGTTTTAAGGAGAGTCGTAAAGCTTACATTTCGCTTTCTGAAGCAGAACAATTCTATGCTGTTGTTTGTGAGGAATTTAATGAGAGAACGCATAGCCACACGCAGTTATGGAAACACTTGCAAAGCCTTTCTTCTTTGGGCGTAGTAAAGACGGAGGTTTCGACTGTTGGCTCTCGAGGAAGGTCAACGCTTATTTGCTTGCCTAAGATTTCCGCGGAGGATTTGGAGAAAGAATTAAGTGTTATTATTGAAAAGGAGAAAGCGTGAACACTTTATGGATGTAGAGGATGTTTTTTCTTCTAAGCTTAGGATGAAGATTTTGAAGATTCTGGCGCAAGTGGGCGAGCTTAACGTTTCTGAGATTGCACGTAGGCTTGGCGTCAACTATAATATGACAAGTAGGCATCTGAAGGTTTTGGAAGACGAAGGTGTTGTTAAGCATAAAGTGTTTGGAAGGATACGCTTGTACAGGTTTGACGAGAATTCGCCTAAGGCTAAAGTGGTGCAGAGTCTTATTGAAGTTTGGGAGCGCGCAAATGAGTAGTGGTGGGGAATTTTGTTTAAAGAGGATTTTGAAGAAAAAATAAGAGAGTTTGAAGAAGTGTTGCAGAAGGTTGCTAGCGAAATCGCTAGTGGTGTCGTGTCCGAGAAACTTTCTCCTTCTGAACTGCTCGCAAAGACTGAACATGACGTTAACAGTATGAAAGATTTGGCAACACACGGCGAAGAACTCATGCTTGTTCTGAAACCGGAAAAGGCGTCGACAATCAAGTTAAAGTGTAAGAATCTAATTCAAACGCTGATAAACTTCAAAGAAATTCTCCTTCAAACCACTCAAGAGCCGCTTGCAAATTCGCGTTTGGCTTATGAACAATTGAGGAAGGCTTTGTGTGATGGTTCAGATTTCCTCTTTCTAATGCGCGAGGTTAGGGATAATCCATCTCCGCTCATAGATGCTATAATAACTTTTAAGAAGGCTTCTGAGACGAAAGGTTCCGTCATAAGCATACAAGCAAAAGAGGATATTCAGCCCCTTATCAAATATGTTTTAGGTCGTATTGACGATTTTAGAGTTGCATTAATCGCTTTGGAGAAGAAGGTTGATGAAATGAAACAAATTATGCGGGAACTTCAAGAGGAAAGCCTAAAAATCCTTTCAAGCAAACATTCTTCGCAGCCTAGTTTGGCTGAAAACAAGACAGAACAGAAACAGCTTTCTCTTTCAAACTTTAAAACTGAACAAGCATAAAGAGGAAAAAAGCATGTCAATGGTTGATGTGTCGGATAAACCTGAAATCTTTCGCGAAGCCACCGCAACTGGAACTATTAGACTTAAAGCAGAAACTGTACGCTTGATTAAGGAAGGAAAAATTGCAAAAGGAGACCCGCTCTACACAGCGAAAATAGCTGGAATTTTGGCTGCCAAAAACACGAGCACTTTGATTCCGCTTTGTCATCCGCTGCCTTTAACAAACGTAGAAATTGAAACAAAAATTTTAGACAAAACCACTGTACAAGTTACTTCTGCTGTTAAAACGAAAGCTCAGACTGGCGTTGAAATGGAGGCTCTCGTCGCCGTTGCTACCAGCCTTCTAACCATCTGGGACATGGTTAAACAATATGAAAAGGACGCTGAAGGACAGTATCCGCATACGCGTATTGAGAATATTTGTGTAGTAAAGAAAATCAAGGAAGGAGTTTTAGGTGAGCGAAAGCGTAAGAAGGCATAAGGCTGAAGCGCCTAAGAAGCTGAAATTTGGCATTTTCATATGCAGCACGTCGCGTTATCAAAAATTGGAAAAAGGTGAGAAGTTTGAGGATGTTTCTGGTGACTTGGTTGAGTCTATGCTTAAAAACGCTGGGCACACGGTGGTTTTTAGAGAGTTGATTCCAGACGATAAAGCTTTTATTGAAAAAGGCGTAAAGCAAGTTTTGTCTTCTGCAGATTTAGATGCTGTCATATTTTGCGGCGGCACAGGCATAGCTCCTTCAGACATGACAATTGAAACGGTCTCATCATATTTAGAGAAAATTCTGCACGGGTTTGGCGAAATTTTTAGGCTTTTAAGCTTCAAGAAAATAGGTTCCGCTGCAATTTTGTCGCGAGCAATCGCTGGGGTCGCAAAAGGCAAGGTGTTTTTCTGCATTCCCGGCTCACCTGACGCAGTGCAGCTTTGCGTCAAAGAGCTTATTTTGCCTGAAGCGCCTCACGTACTAAAGCATGCGCGCGAACGAACTTGAGATTAGCCTCTTACAAGTCTGGTTTGCTAGGTAATTGTTTGCAATCCTTCTAGGATTTCTTCTATTCTTTCGTATTTTTTTCCATTTATTATGACCACTGGTGTTTTTCGAATCCCACGCTTTAGCGCTTTAAGTTTGTCAGTCATTCGTGAAATGTCGTATACTATTATTTTTTCTTTGGTTTTATTAGCCACTAATAATGCTTGTTCTAAAGCGGTGCTGTCTTCTTGGGAAACTATGCGCCCTTTGAACTTGGAAGAAAATAATTCGCTTGCTCGCGCGGCTGTTTCTGGGAGACAAATTATATGCGTAGACATTTCCCTGGCGAAGCTTATATCGCCGGAGTAAGGGGAATGGGAACGTACAAAAATTTCTATCAATTATGTTCACCAATAATTTAATTATTTTTTTAATATTTAGCGTTGTCGAAGTATGTAAAGTCACGTCTCTTAAGCAAATTTTATATTGCCGGAAGTTGCTGACATCGTTAAGCATGCTCGGGAATAACGATGATACTAAAGGACAATTATGGACGACCACTCCTCAACTTACGCTTAGCAGTTACTAGACGCTGCAATCTGCGTTGCCAATTCTGCCACATGGAAGGCGAAGAAAAAAATGCTAATTCTGCCGAGGAAATGGCTGTTGATGAGATTGTCCGCATTGTGCGAATTGCTGTGGAGCTTGGTGTTTCAAAAGTGAAGCTTACAGGCGGAGAACCGTTAATGCGGAGGGACATCACAGAAATCGTCAAGGGCATCGCATCCTTACAAGGCTTAACGGACCTTTCCATGACTACTAACGGGACATTGCTTACTTCTTTAGCTGAAGAACTCCATGCTAATGGCTTGAAACGCTTAAACATTAGTCTTCCAACACTAAATGAAGAAGTTTATGGCAAGTTAACTGGCGGCAGATTAGGCGATGTTGTGGAAGGCGTTAAAACCGCTGTGAAAGTTGGATTTTATCCTGTTAAGCTTAACATGCTTGTTTTGAAAGGCGTGAATGATTATGCAGTTCCGGAAATGATTGAGTTTGCCAGTGAAACTGGAGCAATTTTGCAGCTTATTGAGCTTGAACCGGTAAACATTGACGACGCGTATTACTCTGCAAGTCATAAATCTTTAGATGAGTACGAAATGATGCTGAAAGAAAAGGCGGTAAACGTTGAGGTTAGGCAGTACATGCAAAACCGCCGTGTCTACCACTTGCCAAGCGCAAAGGTAGAAGTGGTGCATCCACTAGAAAACACAAGTTTCTGTATGCACTGCACACGGTTGCGCGTAACAAGCGATGGAAAACTGAAACCATGCTTGATGAGGAATGGTAATCTTGTGGATATCCTAACGCCTTTGAGAAACGGGGCAAATGACAAAGAATTAACTGAGTTGTTTAAACTGGCAAACCAGAGAAGAGAGCCATACAACAAGAGTTAACTTTAAACTTAAACATTTTTATTACACATTAGCGCCAAATTCTCAGCAAAAAGGAGAACACATAGTGAAGATAGTAACCTACAGAGACTTAACATCAAAAGACGGGCTCTTGCCCCTGATGGACCAAGCCTTTCGCTGGCCATTCAACCATAGAACATTTGAAGATTTCATCAAAAGCGACCCAAGGTCGAGAGACGGTCCCGTCGGTTTCTGCGCAGTGGAAAATGATTTGCCGATTGGTTTCGTTGGAGTCATGCACTTGTCTACTCGAACGATAGATGGAAGCGTAGAGCGTGTTGGCGGAATCTATGGAGTCGCCACATTGCCAAGTCATGTGCGGAAAGGAGTTTCCACGGCGTTAATGAAAAGAGCCCATGAGTATTTTGCCGAGAAAGGTTTCCGCTTTTCTTTTTTAACAACAAGCCGAACTCTCATAGCACACGCGTTTTACGAAAAACTCGGCTACTTTGACGTTACCCAATATCTAAGCGCCTACAAGGTAGTTACACATAAAAAAGCTGAACTCTCTACAAAGAAAGAAACTGTAAAGTTTGATTTCGACAAAATCTTAAAAATATACAATGAATTTTCACGGGACAAAACTGGCTTTGTAATTCGCGACAAAGAACATTTGAAAATGCTCAAGAAAGGAGAAAGAATAACCGCTAAACAATGCATGTTCAGCGAAAAAGGATACGCCATATTCAGAAAAGACCGAGAAGGGGTTTGGATTAGAGAGCTTATTGCATTGACCGCGAAGGATATGGAAAGGTTAGTTAGCAGAATTGAACAGCAAGCCAGAGACATAGTCTACGATAGAATTGTTCTAAACAACGCTTTACTTCAGTTTTACGAATCTCGCGGCTACATGATCCGCAGAGAAAGCCACTCTGTTCTCATGGCGAAACCTCTAACAGCGAATGCTTCAATAAAACAAGCATACGGCGACAAATTCTTTATGACATCTCTGGACTGGTTCTAAAAAGTATACAATGAATTCTCAACCTGATTCAACCTATATATAAGTGAGGGGATAACTCTGCAGAGAGCGAAATTTCACAGAAACATTCTCAGTCTACAGTTGGATTATCTTCGCTTCACGCTTCATCGTGTCAAGCAAAGCAATCGTTGATTTCCCAGTCAAATACCCACACAACTCTCCGGGATTAACAACCAACGTTTTGCCCTTCCTATAAACTCCAGCCGTATGAGAATGCCCATGAACCACAACATCAAAACTTTCACTATCAATCAAAGCCCTCAACAACTCTTCCTCAGTTCCATGCAACAACGCAATTTTTGCATCATCAACAACAATCATGGCAAAGCTTCCACGAATTTCAAGAGCAGAGTTTTCGCTGAACCTTTTCTTCAAAAGCTCGCGGTCGCCATCATTGTTGCCAAAAACCCCTATCATTTTTGCCTTTAACTTTTTGAATTTCGGAATCACGAACGGCGCAACATAGTCCCCAGCGTGAAGAGCAAGTTCAACTTTTTCCTCGTTAAATCTTTCTATGGCTTTCTCAACTAAAGGCAAACGGTCATGTGTGTCTGAAATTATGCCTATTAACATCTTTTCACTTCCTTCCTAAATTTTCGTTTTGGGAAAATAAAGCCTTCTCATAGTTTAATCATATAGAAGTTTGTTCTAGAGAATATTTCGATTCTCGGAATAGTTAGACCAACGAAACACCGCTTAAAATGCTCCATAACGCTTTTTCAAATAGAAAACTGTTCTGAAAGAGGAATATAGAAAATGAATCCTTGGGGTTCGAACCCGTCCCAGAAAAGGAGAGATAAACTGTACATAATCGCAGAGATTTTGGAGATAGCGAAGGATGGAACGTTAAAAACTCAAATCATGTACAGAGCGAACCTTAGCTTTACACAGCTTAACGACTATCTCAAGTTCATGTTAAAAATCAACCTGTTAGATAAAACAGAAGAAAATGACAAAGAAATATACAGGGCAACCGCGAAAGGGTTGGATTTTCTTCAACGTTATCGTGAAATAACGGAACTGATTAAGGCAGAAGGCGAAAATTACAATAAAAATGGCGTTAAGATACCGCCTCCGCATCTTCTGAAAAGAAACTAAAACCGCCTATAGCTGCTGAACTTTGCAAAAGTCTTCTTTATAAAAGAACAAAACTAACTCAAACTATTTTTTACGCTTCTGCTCTTTCAGATAGCTTTTGACTTTTTCTTTTAACGCTGGAAACTCATCTAACATAGCCTTTATGACTTGCCAACGAATTTCCTCATTCTTTGCGTTAGCGCTCATGCGAATAAACGACCTCTAATAGTATGTAGCAATACTCCATATAAACCTTTATTTCCACCATGAAATATTCCTCCAACAACAAAAAAAAAGAAAAAAAGGAGCTAGTGAATGCCTACGATGTTCACTGGTTTCTTTCTCATTCTCAAAGTCGCTACAGCAAGAACAATCACAATTGTTGCTCCGATTAGAATTGCCAGCAGCGTCGGCGATACAAGCGTTGGAATTAATGGAGCTGAGGCAAGCCCTATTGTGGGGTCATGTTCCAACGTGTAGTTGCCAAAGTATGGATAACAAATGAATAATCTTAAGTGAGCCCCAGCAGCAATGTATGAAGCAGTAACATCCACGTAATCAACAGTAGCGCCTGCATCGTCTAGAAGTCTTGCCCATGGAACAAATTCGAGAAAGCCTGAAATGTTCCCTTCAACTTTTGCATATTGTATTCTTGTGCGGTTTCTAAAGTTACTAGTTACGCGTACTTGTCTTTCGTACTCGTTTTGTGTTTGATTTTCAGTGACCGAGTAGTAATCATCGTTTACGCTTGCGGCTTGCATTTGAGATTTTGTTTCGACAGTTTCTTGATATTGATTTTGAATTTCATTTTCCGCGGCACTTATGTCCTCAATTTTTATTGAAGCCATGTTAATCCATAAAGCTAATCCCGTTCTGTTTGTGGGTATTTCAATGTCATTATTCCTAACAAACTGGTTAATTTTGTCGATGTTCCATTCCCAATTGCTTACAACAAAGTCAAACTTTAATTGTCCAACTGCGACTGTATAATTGTATTCTGGATAGTTTTCATCAGGCGTTTCCGTGGTTGTTGTGTTGTAAAATCTGCATCTTATCTCAATGTTGTTTTCTGCAAACTTGAAGCCGGGATGGCCATATACTTCTGTTAAGGTGAAGTTGAAGGACCAGTAGGAAGAATCTTCGTCAACTACAAGCGTTGGAGGTGTAAGGGTCCAGTTGCACGCGCTGAAGGGTAGAAAGGCACGATGCAAACCAAGCAATAGCCCAAGGAATTGGTTGACAGCCCAGTTATAGCGCCAATTGCCATATCCATATCTAAGACGCAGTTTCGGCTCAATATAGTTCTTCCACAACATTGCATTTATAGTGTCGTTGTCCGCATTGAACCTTCTTTGGTAATACTGCCTGTCAAGTAAGAGATATTCAATTACGCCTTTGAATTTCACCACATATACAGTGCTGTTATCGTTTGTATACCACCACAAGAACATGGGCTTCCTCCCACTCGCTGGAAAAATAAGTGTTACCAACGGAGTTTCAAATTTGTACCATATGCTTCTCCATTGCGGATCAATTTCTACATTCACGGGTGTTTCGTCATTTTCTTCAGCGTTTGCTGCTGGCATTAGGATTGCAAACGTAGACAGCGATAGAAGCAGTGTCAAACTCAAAGCCAATATTTGATTTCTTTCAATTTTCACGGTTTTTCACCGAAAATAACCATGTAAAACGGCTTATTAAGAAAATCGTTTCGAAAAAACCCGAATATGACTTCACTGGGGTTCTAGAAAACTCGAACTTTACGAGAAACGTCCAAGCATGAATAATATTGCCATGTTAAAGTACATTGCTGTTAGGCTTATGACTACTGCTTTATCAAGTCTTATTCCTTTTCCAAAGCAGAAAGCCGCAGAAATCAGCAACAAACTCCATATTTGTAAGAATATCAAAATGAACTGCAGAACCATATGTAAGTAAGCTACGCTAAGATTTGGGAAAAATGCGAAAAGCGCCATGTAAATGTACGGGTAAACTGCTAAAGGCGTAGCCGCTAAACCAACACAAACAAAAAGCTGAAGGTCATTTCCCACACGCCGATAAAGCAAATAAGTGAGAAGTTCTGCAAAAAGAAACAATCCAATCCAGCTAAAAACAAACAATGCCATTATACTGTTGAAATTATAAGTAGAGTATGGAAAATAGAAAAACATTAGTGGTTCAAGGTCAGCATAGGCCGCGCCCAAAGCGCCGATAAGCAGTATGACAACTGAAACTGGTAAAAGCTTTAAAGGTTTGGCTGTTTTGGCGAAAACAGGCGAGAGAAAAATCCATTTTCCAACACGGTGACTGAAAGTTTCGCTTATCTCTAAGGTTGCTGGAACATTGCCCTCTTTTAAGATTCTGTAAAGCGTTTGTCCACGGTCATTAAGCTTGTACTTGCGTTGTTTGTCTTGCGTTATGAAGTCTGAAAGCATGTCCAAATGATAGTAAACTGTGCCAACACCCAAGCCTAAAATTTCTCTCAACTCTTTAAACCCAATCTTCTCTTGCGCGCCTAAAATCTCGATTATTTTTCTGCGTGCAGGGTCCCTAAGTAAAGTGTAATATCGCGATAAATCTTCCATTTGGGCGCGTTTCTCCGTAATTCTTGACACTTGTCGCATGACCATATTTAAAAATTTCTTATCCCTAGCTACCGTTAAAACATGTTCTTAGGGATGTGCTCTTCTTTTTAGAATATTGTTTCGTTGGGAATAGTTGCTTTATCTAAAGAAAACACTGTTCAATCGTGGAAAGGAGAAGCTTCGAACCTGGTTACTAAGGGGATAGACTTGCCCATAAAACTGGAAGAACTGAAACATTCCAAAGCAGTTTATCTACTTTTTCTTATACCCGTTATTCTGGCTTATGTTTCATGGCAGTTCTTCCCCTTATTCGCAGATTGGCTCATAACGCGGGTTTTTGGATACAACGTAGCAGCACAACCACCAAATTGGCTTTGGCACTCGATTGTCTTCTTTTTCTACAGTTGGTACACGTTTTTAGCCATAGGTATTGCAGGAGTTTGGGCAGTTGCTGCATGGGTTGCAAAAACTCGACGGGACAGTGCAAAGCAAGTATATTATCCCATGGTTTCTCTTATTGTTCCAGCATACAATGAGGAGCGAAACATTTCACGTTGCTTGGAAAGTCTCTTCAAATGTGCCAAGAACTATCATGGACCATGCGAAATCATCGTTGTAGATGATGGAAGTACCGATTGCACCTATGAAGTTGCTTGGGCAACCGTAGAACTTAACCGCAGAAAACATCCACACATACGTGGAAAAGTTATCAGGCATTCTGCAAATCTTGGCAAATCTGAAGCTATCAAAACCGGCGTGAGTAAAGCGTTAGGCGGTTTGATAGGTATTGTTGATGCAGATTCTTGGTGGATGCCAAATACGCTGGTTAGGCTTGTCGATTTCATGCTTCTTAATGGCAAAAAGGCTGTAACGGGTTATGTGCATCCTTCAGACGGAAATGCCGAAGTGAATCCATATGTGGTTTTGCAGCAGCTCGAGTATAGTCAAGGGTTAGGAGTAGCTCGCTGTGCCCAGTCCTTAGGCAATAATGTATTGGTTGTTTCTGGCGCCATAGGCTTGTATGATGCAGATGTTTTGCGTGGAATTCTAGATGAAAAGAGTTTGCGTTCTGTTACTGAAGATTTGGAAATAACGCTGGAAATGCATAAGAAAGGTGCGCATGTTGGCTACGTTAATGTTGCAACAAGTTTGACGGTTGTTCCATCTTCATTTAGCATGTTGTGGAATCAACGCTTAAGATGGTTTACCGGCTGGCTCCACAACACTTTAGGCATTCATAAAGATTTACTGCTGAAAAGGTCTTGGTTAAGCTTGCTTTTGTGGTACTGCTATATTTTTGAGTATGGCGGCGCTTTTGTGGATTTGGCTGCTTTATTTGCGTTTCCATTTCTCTTTTGGTTTGCTCCTGACCAAATATTCTTTGTTATCAACTTGCTAGTATTCGCGTCTTACGGCTTGCTCATAGGCGTAATAAACCAAGCCATAGCCCTAAAGTACGCATACAATAAACACAATTACAGAGCTCTGCTCTATTACACGCCTTTCTACCCGATTCTGCGGTTAATTAACATTCTTGCACGCTCAACCAGTTCTGTCAAATATTTGTTCGGAGACCACGGAAATTGGCATAGCGTTAAGAGCTAATTTTACCCTGTTTTCAACATTTTTCATACATCTCCAAACTATAAACCTGAGATAAAAACGTCAAGGCGTATCAAAATTTTCAGAATAGTACTTGAAGTCTTAAATGCGGAAACTTTCAAAGCGGTTTTGTCGGCGATACTTTAGGATTTGGATGTTGCAGGTTCTCAGAGTGTTAAAATAGTTACCATATTGACAAAGGAAGTTCCCAGGGGAGAATATGCTAATGTTAAACTAGACAAGGTTATCGCACGCTTAAGTGAATTACTTTCCATCTTGAAGATTGTTGAGCAGTAAATAAGAACATATATTAGAGCGAAAAGAAATGTTTATATCGGCTAAGTCGCCTTCAAATTCATTTTGGCGACTAATTAGCCAAGCCCCGCAATTCTCGGCGGCGGCTCAACCCCAACTACAAAGGCGTTTAAACGCCCTACAGGATGAGGACGGTTGGCCTCCAATTGCGGGGACAAACATGTGGACCTGACACGCTCACACGTTAGGTCTGAAATGGGCTTTGACGTTCAGTGGCAATTTCCCCTCCAAATCCAGTCGGCTTTGCCGGCTGTACCACAATAAACGTCTGGCTTGTGGTCAGCACGGAGCAACAACTCCGGTTGATCCTGCCGGACCCCACTGCTATCGGGATGGGACTAAGACATGCTAGTCGTGCGTCTCCAAGCCATGATGGAGACGCGGCGCACAGCTCAGTAACACGTGGCCAACCTACCCTTGGGACGGAAACAACCCCGGGAAACTGGGGCTAATTTCCGATAGGTGAAGACTCCTGGAATGGATCTTCGCCCAAAAGGCGCTTAGATCATGCTTCTAGGCGTTGCCCAAGGATGGGGCCGCGGCCGATCAGGTTGTTGGTGAGGTAACGGCTCACCAAGCCTTTAACCGGTTCGGGCCGTGGGAGCGGTAGCCCGGAGATGGGTACTGAGACAAGGACCCAGGCCCTACGGGGCGCAGCAGTTACGAAAATTTCGCAATACGCGAAAGCGTGACGGAGCTATCCCGAGTGCCGTCCGCTGAGGATGGCTTTTCCCCAGTGTAGATAGCTGGGGGAATAAGGAGAGGGCAAGTCTGGTGTCAGCCGCCGCGGTAATACCAGCTCTCCGAGTGGTGGGGACGTTTATTGGGCCTGAAGCATCCGTAGCTGGCTGAGCAAGTCCTCCGTTAAATCCAGCGATTTAATCGTTGATCTGCGGGGGATACTGTTCGGCTAGGGGGCGGGAGAGGCCGACGGTATTCTCGGGGTAGGGGTGAAATCCTATAATCCCGGGAAGACCACCAGTGGCGAAGGCTGTCGGCTAGAACGCGCCCGACGGTGAGGGATGAAAGCTGGGGGAGCGAACCGGATTAGATACCCGGGTAGTCCCAGCTGTAAACGATGCAGGCTAGGTGTTAGAGCGGCCACGTGCCGCTCTAGTGCCGCAGGGAAGCTGTTAAGCCTGCCGCCTGGGGAGTACGGCCGCAAGGCTGAAACTTAAAGGAATTGGCGGGGGAGCACCACAAGGGGTGAAGCTTGCGGTTTAATTGGAGTCAACGCCGGGAATCTCACCGGGAGCGACAGCAGGGTGAAGGCCAGATTAAAGGTCTTGCCAGACAAGCTGAGAGGAGGTGCATGGCCGTCGCCAGTTCGTGCCGTGAGGTGTCCTGTTAAGTCAGGCAACGATCGAGACCCGCATCCCCCGTTGCTACCAGTCTTGTGCTGGGCACACCGGGGAGACCGCCGCCGATAAGGCGGAGGAAGGAGCGGGCCACGGCAGGTCAGTATGCCCCGAATCTCCCGGGCCACACGCGAGCTGCAATGGCAGGTACAATGGGTTCCGACCTCGAAAGGGGGAGGTAATCTCGAAAGCCTGCCGTAGTTGGGATCGAGGGTTGTAACTCACCCTCGTGAACATGGAATCCCTAGTAATCGCGCGTCATCATCGCGCGGTGAATACGTCCCTGCTCCTTGCACACACCGCCCGTCGTTCCACCCGAGCGACTTTTGGGTGAGGCGTGGTCTTTGTTGGCTGCGTCGAATCCAAGTTTCGTGAGGGGGGAAAAGTCGTAACAAGGTGGCCGTAGGGGAACCTGCGGCCGGATCACCTCCTATGTAATATATGGCCTTGCAAGGCTGGCTGGAGGAGAAAGGGTGAGGAGCAATGTCATGGTGGGAACGTCAAAGCCCATTTACTAGTTAGTGTGTTTTTGTGCTGTGCGGAAGCTATAGCCCCTCCCTTATAAATAGGTTGAAGTGGTGGTTAGAACTTGCTTTTGGATGATTTGTTTGTCTTCTTGCAATGTACCCCGCTCTTGATTATCGTTTGTTTTTAAACTCTCAATCATTTATTATGAAGGTTTATTCTTGCATTAGGATTTTTAGTTGTTCTATTGTTCTTGCTAAAGCTAGATAGAGATTGCCAAGAATGAGGTTAATCTCTTCATCATCAAAATCAAGTACCTTAAGCTATTGGTTTTCGTTCTTATGTTTCTAGTGATAATATTTTATCCATTGCTCTCCGTAACGCTTCTTCATTTCGTTTTTCATAATCGTTTCTTGGCTCCAAAATAACTAAGATTAGCTTTCTCTTCTCTCCTGGGTCAGCAAGAAGAACTCCTCCCTTTTCATCGATTCGAGACACTGTTTGAATAGTGTCTCTTACTTCTTCCTCATTGAGCTCTTCGGGTATTTTTTCGCTTTCTATGCTTGGTTTTCTAATAATTAAGACGCCAACGGGGATATCGTATTCATTCATATAACCAAGAATTTTGTATCTTGACATAGTAATGTATGTTGGAGCTGAACTAAATTTGTAATCTAATACAACAAATTGTTTCTTGTCCCCGTTGAATTGAATTTCTAGGATAGTGTCGGGTATGCCCTTCGTAAACCCTGTTTCTATTGGTCCATTAATTAAGCCTTCTCGTGTCGCATTTGCCACCCAACTGTTAAGGGCATCGAATGTTTTGTTGTAGTAGATTTTGATAGAGCACACTTTGTACTTGCTCTTTATGCTGACCGTGGCTTGATTTGCGTCGAATCGTATTTCATAAGGTACCAAAATACGACAGAATGCATTTACAATCTCAAGGAGACCGTAAATTTCATAGAGCTTAGGAACAGGTATGCGAAGAACAGCATAATGACTACGGAGCTCTTTTTGCAAGAAAGATATTTGTTGCTTAAATTTACGTCTCCATCTCAATAATAAGATATAACCTATGCTTGTTTTTGTGCGAGAATATACGCTCTTTTCGACCGAAGCCTCAAGAAATTTAATTAACATTTCGTTGCCTTGATATTTTTTAGCATCATCAACAGCCGCTCTCAGTTGTGGAGTTTGTAAGACCCCATCTAACAGCGCAATTGCTCTACGTGCCTCACCGAGCAATTGCTCGAGAATTCTGTGCATGAAAAAGTTCGGGGTAGCCAAGGCAACATCAAGTATTCTTTTAAGCTCATAACAATTCTGTTTAACTTCGAGGATTGTTAATGTTGTTAGGATATTTTCCGGAATTGTAAAGACCTTAAAAGGTTCTAAGCAGTGTATCTCTCGCGGTATATTCTTCCACTTTAGTAATGTCTCAGGCCATGAGATTCTGCCTTTGAGTAAACCTTCGGTAACCGGCACATAAATTTCGTTTTCTTCAAAGTTAATTCGCCTTTTAATTAAAGGAATTATTGTAGTAACGAGTTCATGAAAAAAGACGTGTAGGCGCAAAGCGCTTATGAATTCTGCTGCGATTTCCATAGGTTTTCCATAAATATTTAGAATAAGCCTTTCTCGAAGCTCTTCTCGATGATAGTAATACAAAAGGAATTGCCAAATACGGTTAGCCATGTATTCAGCATATGATTTTTCGCTATATTGTTCAGAGATTTGTAATGTATTACTCATATGTAGGATACATCTCTTGGAGTTGGCGTAATATTAAATGCATTTCACGTGCGTCGAGTATTTCTTTCACCTTTTTGTATTGATTTTCAAGTAGTCCTTCGAGTTGAGGCGCAACATACGAAACAAGCGCAGAATCAATAATTTGACGCCTATCTACTCCTTTATATTCACTCATGTAACTAGTTACGAATTTCGCTGCATCAATTATTTGCGCAGTTCCTATGCTCCTAATGCTTCTTATCTCTTGAATTATCCCGAAAAATTCATCTATCGCAACATCTGCTTCGAGAGAAATTTGCAAAAGTTCCTTTACTTTGTCCTTTACAATTAATTTTTCAGCTTCTGAATCTTTGGGAACGTCCAAATAAACTGTTGCAAATCTTCTCATTAATCCATAAGACACCGTGTAGAGGTAACTTTTGTCAAAAGTATTGATAGTACCAATTATTCTGAAGTCGCTAGGCACAACCTTTAATCCATTTTCGATTATAACCCTTGCGGGCTCATCGCAAAGATCTTTGCCTTTATCATAATACATTTTTATTTGTTGCAAAACCGTTTCTGGAATGAACCACTTCGCTTGATCAGTCGAAGAAAATATCGTATAAAGTTCTCCAAAGGCTTTGTCCATATTAGCTCTGTTAAATTCATCGATAATCAAGAGACACCCAGTATACCCCTCTTTTTTATTTCTGTTCATAGTGTGTTTTGATAATGCAATGAGAAGGCAGCCGGACTCCCATAACACCTTGTCGCCGTATACTACAGGGCCACCAATGACATGATGCCTTGACCATTCTGACGTTGCTGTAACCAGGTAGGGCTCTTTGTTAAGAGTTTCAGCCACGCATGTTGCCAGCTCGGTTTTTCCGGTACCTGGCGGACCTGCAATTATAACGTGCTTTCCGGAGTTAAGATGAGCAAGAATCTCATTGGCAGTTTCTTTGTTTATTAACAGCTTATGCTTTGAAAGTGTTTCATCTATTGAGACTTTGCTCTCAAATGACAACTGGACAGCCCACTCTTTTTTGAGAATTTCTAAAATATAGTTAGCAGTCCTGTTTTCAACTGGGGCCAGAGAAGATTGTATAATGTAAGGCGGACTTATTGGTACCACATCATCCCAAAAATTAGGGCTGAGTCCTTTTTGTGCTTTCGGAGAAAGCAACTCTATTTTAACTTTAAATCTCCAAGGCCAGTTATCTCCACTTGGACTTGACCTTGGCCAGTAGGGAGAATTGTCGTGCCCTAATTTTTGTGATATTACACCTACGCCGATTACACCACGTTCTGGTTTTTTATCTGGGCCTTTGCCTCGTGTTGTAAACAAAATAACCTTATCACCTTCACTGACATCGTCGTAAAAATGTTTCCCAGTTTCGCTGAAAGCCCATAATATCTCATGTGTTTCACTATTAATATCTCTAAGACTACGCCACCAGTCTCGAGGGTCTCCTTGAAGCGCCCACCACTTAATCATAATGGTTCCCAGCCACTATATTTCAGTTTTCTTATTTCAATTTATCTTCAATTGAAAATAACTCAACAACCACGCCTCTACGCTTAAGCTCTTCAACAAGCAAATCTCGCAGTGTCATTTCTGTAGGCTTACCCAAACTCATCCAGCATCAACCATACCCTACCGTTATATCATAAATTAAACATATATTAGAATTTACTCAAACACCAACCTAACACAAAACTGCATCACCGTTAAAAATCATTCCACCAAAATTCTACCCTTACCATAAGGAATAAACTCTCTAATCGCTTCAACAGAAGCCTCCGCAACCATCTCCCGATATTCCTTCGGCAATTTCGCAGCCAAACTCCTCAAAATCCGCCTAAACAACTCTTTACCCGCCATGTCTCCAGGCACAACAACAACATACGCGTCACTCTTCGCCTTAACAGCATCCACTGGACCACCGCCGACGCGAATCCGTCCTTCTTCTTCATTCACAGCAACACCAACGCCTACCCTAAGCGGAACATTACGCATCCAATTTCTCTCACCACGAACAACAAAACCCCCACGAGGCACACTCTCACCAGAAGACCCACCCTTACTCAACTGCGAAGGCTTAACCCAATAAACATCAACCACACCAAAACCCTCACGCCAACCACGCGAAAAAGCAGCAGCAAACTCCCCAGCCTCCCGCAAAGTCTGCTCACCCGGCACTTTACCCTCAGTCTTAACAACAACAAACGGCGCACCAACAACATCAGCATGAAAAACCACATCCTCCGCCTCCACATACTTCTTAACCAAAACCTCATTACTCACCGCGTCCTTACCCGCAACAACCAAAAAACCATCCGAAGAAACAAACCACCTAAACTTCTCAAACCACTCCCTATGCTTAACTTTACGCCTAACCATATCCTCCAAAACCTCAGCCGGCCTCGCACCCTCGAACATCTCAGCCTCCCCAATCTTAGCCTCAACCTCCACCAACTTCTTACGCGTATCCTCCAAAGCCGCCCTAGCACCTTCCAACTTCTGCCTAGCACGCTTACTCCTCTCAAAAAACCTCGCAGCATTCCCAAACACGCTACTACACAAATCCAAATCAAACCGCAAACCATCCACACAAACCCACAACACCATATTTTTAGCATCAAAAGACTCAAAAAACAACCAAGGACTAACCCCAGAACGCTTCTCAGCCAAAGCCTGCGCAACAATCTCATCCCACTCTTTTCCACCCTTTTTAGCAGCCAAAAACCACTCCATTAAACTCTGAAGCTCACCACTATGCGCATAAATCAAATCGCCAACACGCCTATCCCTCTCAGCCTTACCCTCACCCTCAACAATCATCTCCTCCTGACCAGCAACAACACGCCTAAGCCTCTCAGCCTCACGACGCAAAACCTCCACATCAACACCAGCCGCAGCCTTCTCCACCGCCGCAACTCTAACATAAAACTCATCCAAAGCCTCATTAAAACTCCCATAAGACTCAAACCTAAAACTTTCATAACGCCTAAGCTTAACCGGCACAACATCCACCAACCCGCCTCCCTCATCCAAAACAACCAAAGGCTCAAGCTTACCATCCAAAACCTGAGAAAGCATCTCATGCAACAAATCAAAAATCAAGCTAACTTCAGCATCGCCAAGAACATTACATGGCTTGGTCTTGTCTATTCCCGCTCTTAACAAAACTTCTTCCGCATAAAGCCCACCAATGCTTAAAAGACGCGTGATTGCCCTAACAACCTCAACATCACCAAACTTCGCAAGCGCATCTCTAAATTCCGCTTTACTCACCCTAAACGGGTTCTTTCCACCCGAAGGCGCAAAACGAAAAACCCCACCCCGAACAACATCACGGTCCCGCATACGCTTATAACTCAAAGCATGCAAAATCACACCCTTCTCATCAACCAAAACAACGTTACCATCACCAAAAACCTCCAAAACAAGCCGCAACCCACCAGCCTTCGACTTAAACGAAAAAACCACAACCCTCTCAAACTCATACTGCTCAACACCAATAAGCCAACTGTTCCGCAAATACTTCCTCAAAGCCATACAAAAAGCAGGCGGCACCACAGGCTTCTCCAAAACATAAGAAGTCAAATGCAACCGCTTACCAGCCTCCAAAACCAACCGAAACGCAGGCTTATCAGGCTTATGCAATTTAAAAATCAAAGTTTTCTCATCTAACTGGTAAACATTGTTAACACGAGAACCCAAAATAGCCTCTCTTAACTCTCGAACCACCGCCGCCACATCAAAACTCGTAAACTCCCGCTTCACCAACAACACGGCATCACTCCAGAAAACTAATACCACTAAACTATAAATAGGCAACTTTAAATCATAATCCAAAATATAAAATGCAAAGACGCTGAGACCCTATGAAGCCTTTAACAAAAATTTACTGGTCAAGATTCGCGCTGGGCATTATAGCCGCTTTAATCTGCATAGGCTACGGCTTCGCCACTGGATTCATTTACACAAACCTCGTCTTCAATCGCTCTGGGGAAGACGGAGACACAACGCCACAATACTGGTCTTCCTCAAACCAAACGCTTACAGAATGGAGCACAAATTATGCACGAACGGGAACAAGGAGTTTAAGAATAAACGTTGCTAATTCAAGCGCTGAATGGGTTGGCACAGTCAAGCAAGTCCAAGAAAAATACACGTATCATCTATTGGGCTTTTTCAAAGGAGAAGTCCTAGCGGACCAGTTTTTCTTGGCAATAAGATGGTTCTCTGACACGGAAGGAAATAATCAACTAGCACAAGACAACATTCCAATATCAGTAGGCAATTATTCACGTTGGACACTAATTGAAAAAGAGTTTCCCGCACCGCAAGGAACAAAAAGCTGCGCAATAGTGTTCGGTGCAACAAACGCCACTGGAGACCTGTACGGAGACGATTTCGAAATAAAACAGCCAGAAACATTACCCCAAAGCCTCGGATTATCTTCAAAACTCTTGACAGGCATATCCCTGGCAATAGTTGTTTACATACTGTCCTATTACGTTATAAAAATGAAGTTTATGCATGTGGTTGAGAAACCACGAAAACTCTTCATGACAGGAATAGGCATATACTTTCTAACGTGGCTGGTTTCCTGGATTCTATTCTACACGTTAATAAGCACTTTACTTTAGTCTAAGCTTTTTCGCCGAGAAACTTCTCCATAGTTACTTGACTCTTTTCAACGCTTAAAGCTTCGGGTTTCGCTTTTTCCGGCACTGTATTATTCGCTTTTGGGTTGTTTGCAATGTCAATTCTGCTGAGTACGCGCATACAGTCAGCCCAAGCGGAGAAGAAGCCTCTGTCAAAATCTCCGTGAAGCCCACTCTTCACGTGACCTAGAAACTCTCGCCGATAACTCTGTAGCGCTTGCACATCGTTTAAGTCTAATTTTGAAAAGAAAGCATAAGAGTCATTGTTGTTTGCTCGTCTTGCAAGCAGCATTCCATACAAGGCTCTGAAGTAGCCGCGGTTCCATTCTGTTTTGTGTATTTTCTGTTTGAGCCTTTCCAGTTCGCGTTCTGCTTCTGAAAATTGTCTATTAACTAAAAGTTGGAAGTAACGTGTGACTAAGGCTGAGGGAATAGGCATTTTTAGCGCCCACGAGACTTTGTTTTTTCTTCTTCGGAAACATCTTCTATGCCGTTCTCAGTTATTTTAAATATTTCCTCTCCTTCTGGCAAGTAGGGACTAGAAACTAAGCGGGCAATCCGCACAGGACCATGAGCGGCTCTTCGTAAGTAAACGCGCGTGTGGCTCGTGTGCCCTACTATGTGACCGCCGATTGGGTGGACAGCGTCTCCGAAGAACACGTCTGGTTTAGCCATAACCTGGTTTGTAACGACAGCTACTGCGTTGAAGGCTCTTGCCAGTCCAATGAGTTTGTGCATGTGTTTGTTTAGTCTCTGTTGTCTGGAAGCTAGCATTTCGCGTCCGATGTATTCGCTTCTGAAATGCGCTGTTAAGGAGTCGACAATTATGAGTTTCACGTTGTTTTCTTTTATCACTTGGTCAGCGTTTTCAAGTAGGAATATTTGGTGGTCTGAAGTGTATGCTTCAGCGTAAATGATGTTTTTAACCACTTGTGTTGGGTCTAGTCCCAAGTGTCTTGCCATCTGCACAATCCGTTCGGTTCTAAACGTGTTTTCAGTATCCACGTATAAGGCTGAACCGTTAAGTCCGCCTCGCTCTGGAGGTAGCTGCACGTTGACACAGAGTTGGTGGCAGATTTGGCTTTTTCCGCTGCCATATTCGCCGTAGAACTCGGTTATTGTCTGCGTTTCCAATCCGCCGTCGAGTATTCTGTCTAAGGCTTTACTTCCCGATGTTAAACGCAAAACATTCTGGCGCATTTTGAGAAGCTCATCGGCTCGGATGAATGAGATGCCTATAGAAGACCGTGCAGCTTCAATTATGGCGAAGGCTTTTTTCTCGCTTATTCCCACTGGTTCCAACTCGCGGGCGGTAGCCATAGCCAAAGACTCAACAGTATGATAGCCCAGCTCCTTCAATTTCTGCGCAGTAGCTGGACCAATGCCTGGTAAATCTTCTAGGAACTCAAATTTTTTCCTCGGTGTGCTTGAGCATTCGCATTCTTTCGTTTCTTCCTCAGCCATTAAACAAACTCTCCTTTCCAACAGCCCAAAAGAGAGTTACGATAAGACATATTTAAAACAAGCGAAGTGCAATAACGCTGAAACCATAGAGAGATAAGTTAAAGTGAACTGTGGAAATTCTTAAATATCTTAGAACGTCACGCTTGACTGTTTAAGTTTGGTGAATCTTTGGTGTCTCAGCCAGTCATAACAGTTTCGGATTTGACAAAATATTATGGAGAATTTAAGGCACTAGACAATGTTTCTTTCACGGTGGATAAAGGTTGGGTTTACGGTTATCTGGGTCCAAATGGTGCAGGAAAAACAACTACAATAAGAACCATGCTGGGTTTGTTAAAACCTGACCAAGGCGAAGTTCAAATAGCAAACGTCAACCCATCAGAAGACCCGGTTAATGCTCTCAAAATCGTGGGGTACGCTCCGGAGTTGCCAACTCTTCAAGCTTTTTTCACCGGAGAACAATTGTTAGATTTAATGGGTAAGATGTATGGTTTATCAACGCAACAAAGAAAGGAAAGAATAAGCAAACTTCTCGAAACTGTGGGCTTGCAAGATTGGGGAAACGTAAAAATTGGAAAGTACAGTAAAGGCATGGTTCAGAGATTGTCAGTAGCTTTGGCTCTTGTTGGTGACCCGTTAGTTCTTATTATGGATGAGCCCACGATAGGAATGGACCCAGAAGCTACGGCACACTTCCGAAATTTGTTTGCAGGTCTTTCTAAAGAGGGAAAAACAGTTTTTATTTCTTCTCATCTTTTGGATGAGGTTCAACGTATATGCACTCATGTTGGAATGATTAATAGGGGAAAGATAGTATTTAGTGGTCCTATATCGCAGGTTTTGGAAGCGTTCACAGAAAAGTGGATTGTGGAAGTTGAGCTGGAAAAGGTTACTGAAGAGGTAGTTTCAGCCGTCAGAAGACTTGATTATGTTGAGAATGTGAAGATTAACGGAAATAAGTTAATGATATTGCTGAGGGAAAAGAAGGATTTGCGTGGTGAAATATCCTCAGAAATCTTTAAACACAAAGGAGTTTTGCTGGGCTTAAACTTTCAAAAAGCTACCTTAGAAGACGCATATCTTCAGGCTTTGAAAGGAGGCGAATAGATGAGCGCCATGCAAAGGATAGCTGTGATACTTTGGTATGAATGGAGAAGAGCTTTAGCAAAGAAGTGGGTAATAGTGCTGTCTATTCTAGCTATAGTTTTTGAAGCGCTACCGTTCATCGCCCTATCTCAAATTCCATTGTCCTATCTCCAAAGAGAAGCTAGGGAAAACATGTGGGTCGTTGGGGTTTTAAGTGGTCAAAGCCTTTTCATCCAACTCATAGCAATACAGATTGCTGGAAGCTCAATGTCAGAAGAATATGAACAAGGAACAGCTGATGTATTGCTTTCAAAACCCATTACGAGAGCAGAGTATCTTGCCGGAAAATTCTTTGGTGGTTTTCTCTTATTATGTTTAGTGGAGACTATCACAACAATTACTGGCGTGGTTTTATCTTTTGTTTTCTTCGGGATTCAGCGGAACATTCATTTTGTTCCGCTCATATTTGCAGCAATCATATATGCTTCACTTGTATTCTACTCTTTAACATTCATGTTCAGCGAAGTTCTCAGAAGAAGCAACCTTGCCATGTTTGCTGGCTTCGGTGTATTTTTAGTTTCGCAAATAGTAGGCACCTATCTGCTTTTCTTACCTGGACAGTTTTACAAGGATATCAGTCAACTGCTTCCAACATGGAGTGCAACGGCTCTTCCTCCAAGTTTGGCGATGGATCTTAATTTACTTCCCAACAGCTGGCTTGTAAGTGGCTTAACATTTACGAATGTTGGAGACGTTAAACTTGCAACTGCCATCATAGCGGTGTACACAGCCATTTTTGTTGTGTTAACTTATCTAAGGTTCGCAAGGTCAGATGTTACAAAGAAAGCTGCCTAGTTTGCCTAAAATTATCTTCTATTTTGCTTGCAACTCAAGATAAGGTATAAGTACGTGAATTGTTCATAAAACCGAAAACGCAAGAGGAGAAAAAGCATGGAGAAAACGAAAATTGTGGAAAATGTCGCTTTTAACATTCTAAAACAAGCCGTGATTTACTTGCCAGACGACGTTAAACAAGCGTTAAAGAAGGCTTACGCAGAAGAAACAAGCGAAACTGGTAAGACTCAGCTGAAGGCAATTCTGGACAACATTGAACTCGCCGAAAAATATCAAGCGCCAGTTTGCCAAGACACAGGCACAATAATATTCTATGTAAAAGCTGGTTCGAAAGCTAAAGACCTTGACAAAATCGAAGAGGCACTCGTAAACGCTGTGCGAAAAGCCACAAAAGAAATTCCGTTGCGCCCAAACGCCGTTGACCCATTCACACAGAAAAACAGCGGAGACAACACTGGAAGATTCATACCACACGTGAACTGGGAAATTGTGCCCGGCGACAGCATAGAATTAACCGTTATGACGAAGGGCGGAGGCTCCGAAAATGTCTGCATAACAGGAATGCTTGTGCCCGGCGAAGGAATAAAGGGACTTAAAAAGTTCGTTATAGATGCTGTTATTAAGGCTGGAGCGCAACCGTGCCCGCCAACAATTTTAGGCATCGCCATGGGAGGCGGAGCCGACATATCCATGAAACTGGCTAAGAAGGCGCTTCTGAAACCCTTGAACGAGCCAAATCCAAACCCGGAAATTGCCAAGCTTGAGAAGGAAATTTTCGAAGCTGCAAACATGACTGGAATTGGACCGATGGGGCTTGGCGGCAAAACCACAGTGCTAGGCGTGCACATCGACTACGCTTTTAGACATCCAGCATCGTTTCCCGCAGCCGTCGCGTTCAACTGTTGGGCTGCAAGACAAGCCTCTGCAAGGATTAATGCAGACGGAACCGTAGAATACTTAACTCACAAAATGAAAAAGTGAGGTGAAAAGCATGGCTGTTTACCATCTTAAAACGCCAATATCAGAAGAAGAGATTCGCAAACTCAAAGTGAACGACGTAATATACATAACTGGCACAATAGTAACCGCACGTGACCAAGCACACAGAAGAGCCCTTGAATATCACAGCCAAGGCAAGCCTTTACCGCTTAACCTTGAAGGACTAGCCGTTTTCCATTGCGGTCCAGTCGTGAGCAAAGAAGGCGAAAAATGGATTGCCGTTGCCGCAGGACCAACAACAAGCACGAGGATGGACATTTTTGAGGACGAGTTCATCAAAAACTTCAAAGTGCGAGTTGTAATAGGCAAGGGTGGAATGGGCAAAAAAACAACAGACGCAATGGCAAAGTATGGCGCTGTTTATGGCGCTTTCACCGGCGGAGCCGCAATACTTGCTGCGAAAGCCATAAAAAACGTCAAAAGCGCCGAGTGGCTTGATTTAGGCACGCCAGAAGCCCTGTGGATTTTTGAGGTTGAAGATTTTGGACCTTTGGCTGTGGCTATTGACTCGCATGGAAACAACATTTTCATGGATGTTGCAAAGAAGGTCGAAGAGAACAAGCAGAAGATTTATCAGAAACTTGGAATTTAACGCCTCTCCATTTTTCTTAATTTCTGTTTTTGATTTTTGATAGTTAATTACGATTTTGTTTAGTATATCAGAAGATTTAATATGTTTTCCAACAATCACCTAAACGGGGCCAGAGTCATGCTCAAGAACTTTAAAGAAAAGATGACCCTTTCCGGAATAATCGTGCTAATGATTGGCGTAGCCCTGTTAATAGCCACTTTCATAAGCGCCTACGGATTCTTAACACAAAGCCTCGCGATTTTGACTTCAAGCGACTTGGTTGGAGTATTCGGCGAGGCATTAGCTCCTCTTATTGCGACGTGTATAAGAATAATGTATCTTGGAGTAATGGGATGGATAGGCTCACTGCTCACAATAAGAGGCGTAACATTACTAGTCAACGCGCCAAAAACTGAAGTTGCTGCTCCTCAAAAGCCAGCCATAGCCATACCTCAACCAAAACTAACTCCTCAGAAAGGAAAAGCTGAACCGCAAAAAGAACAGAAGCCAGAAACTAAGCCTTCAGAGCCAGAGTTTGTCGTCATACCGCCTGAACAAGTAGCCCAGACACAACCGCAACCGCAATCACAGCCACAAGCCGAACAAAAGGAACAGCAGAAAAACAATTCTTCTCCCCAACAACCCAGTCAATAAGCACCTTTGCAAAATGCCGGAAAAGGAATAACTATGCAAATACCAATTCGAATGATAGGCATAGCCACAACAATTTTCTGGATTTTTCTAATAATATTTGCAATAACCGCAGTTTACTCAGTTAAAGATGTGAGTTTCGAATTCGGCGAACCACAAATGAACTTCGCCGAGGATGGCGAAATGGTTTTTTCTCTTCCAGTAACCATCACAAACAAGGGCTTTTACAACATTGGCTTCTTCAACGTAACAACCAAAGTTTCAGACGAAAATGGACACGTAATTGCTGAAGGTTCTTCATCTACACCGCTTATTAAGAGCGGTGAAAAAGTAACTGCAACCCACAACATGACAGTTAATTTTAACGATTTGATGCAGAGCAACCAAAACTACCTTTTCAACGACACTGAACTGAAAATCTTCACGGCATTAGGCATGGGTGTTGCAGAAGTGATTCCAGTTCAAGCCTCAACAAACATGTCTATCCCGTGGGGCGCGCCATTCTATAATTTCATGTTAGGAACACCCGAGCATGTCGCGTTTAACTCAACAAACGTACGAGTTACGGTGCCGGTGAGCTTTGAGAATCACGCATTTTTCGATGTCACAGGAACAATGCAAGTTAAAATGTATAATAACGCTGAGTTGCTTGTGGGCGAAAGCCAAACCGCTATTGACGCTTTACAACATTCCTTCTATAATGGTTACGTGAAGTTTTACGTACCAGCAACAAAGCTGACCCGCAGCGGATATTTCGAAGTTTACTTTCTAACTCCCATTTTCAATTATGGACCTTTGGTGATTCCATATGGTTGAAACAACCGATAATCTGAAGACAAAACTTAAGAAGTTCACGTTCAAAGCCTTAAAGGCAACAGTAAAAGGCGTCATTTTTTACGTTGTATACTTTGTTTTGTGGACAATGTTTTTGGCTCAAGCAGCCGCTCTGGTTCCGGGCTTGCAACAAGTTATCGAAGCTTTTGTTATGGTGTACGTTATTTTGATGGTTATTGGCGAGCTTACTTCTGGAACAATCTACCGATTCTTTTTCGACGCAGCCAAAGCCTTGTTTGTCATAGGCTACTTGATTTTCTCCTTAAAAGGCGGCGTAATTGACTTTTCCTTCGAAAACATGAACTTGCTTGTCGACCTCCGCATATTCCTGTCAATCGCTATACTGCTCAGCCTTTTGGGATTGGCAAAGTCTGTGCTTGGCGCTATTAACTTCATGAGTGAAAAAGCAGAAATTGCATACGTTTAGCTTTACTCGTCCTTGCCTTGCTTAAGCTCGAGGCTCATTAGGTAAGCGTCTTCTCCGTCAGCGTAGTAACCGTGAATTGTGCGGGTTACTTGAAAACCAAGTTTCTTGTAAAGGTTTATTGCTTGAGTGTTAGTTACTCTAACTTCCAGAAAACACTGTTTTGCATTGTATAATCGCATGCCTTCAATGGCCTTGGTGACTAAAGCTTCTCCGATGCCTTTGCGTCTGTATTGAGGCAGAACAGCCACTGAAACGATGTGTCCCTTCTTCACTAAGCCCTTAAACCCAAAATTTGACAAGCCCAACTCCATGCGGCACATTATGTAACCTACAACTTCGCCATTTTCCTCTGCAACAATGAAAGTTTCTGGGAATCTCTGGTGCAAATCGATGAAGAAGAAGTCTGTGTAGTTTTCTGGCAGACAAACCATGTTAATATGCACTACACTGCGAAGGTCGTCCATTGTGAATTTGCGTAGTTTAAAGGTTTGCTGCAAATTTTCGTCTCCCAGTTTGTCTTATTGCATAAACCAGAGAAGGGTTAATCAATTTTCCGTTTTTAACTGCTTGCAGGAATGGTTTGTTCTTCGGTTATTTTGACTTCTGGTAGGGTGAAGTTTCCATAGGGCATGACCCAAACTCTCGCGTTCTTTCCAGCAATGTTGAAAGCATCATTCAAAGCGTCATTCACTGCTCTGGCGGTTTTCAGCTTGAAAATGCTCGTGGCATAATAGTCTGGCATTGCAGAAACCAAAATTATCTGAACCTTTTGCAAAGCCTTCATAAGATAATAGGCTTTATGTCCGCCTAAAACAAAATTGCGTTTAATCTCCTTCTCAACAGCCTTTAAATCCTTAAACTTAACCATCCAATCATAAAACACTTGGTTTCCATGTCCTTCTGGGCATTCGGCAACCAAAATTATCACGCCGCCGCGTTTAACTACTTCTAAAGCGCTGTCAACGCCCTTGTAAGCTTGGAAAAGGTTCAAGTCTGCTGGTTCGCCACCGGGACTGACGACGACTATATCCGCTTTGCGGTCCACGGTTACGCGGTACATTTCATCAACGACCTTGACTCCTTCGTAAAAGGCTTGTTCTAAGTCGCCTGCGAAGGCTTTGACGATTTCGCCTTTGCTGTTTGCTACAACATTTAAAATGAAATCTACTTTGGCTAATCTTGCGGCTTCAATCATGTCCTCGTGGACTGGGTTTCCCTTTAGAACGCCCGTTTTTGCATCCGGGTGTAGAATCATGGCGTGGTTGTTCTTTATTGTTTCTTCACCTGAAACTCCGGGCAAGACGCTTTTTCTTCCGCCGCCATAACCAGCATAATAATGAAAACCCACGTCGCCAGTCAGTATTCTCACGTGTGCTTCGGCGAAAACACGATTCAAATACACTTTAGTTCCGTATTTCGGTGTTGTGCCAACATAAACCAAATCTTGGGCTCTGCAATTGTGGCTTATTGTTTTCACGCGGTTAACCACTGCTTCGCCTAACAACTTGACTGCTTCTTCTTGAGTTACCGCCCTATGGGTTCCGCAAGCAAAAATTACGGTTATATTTTCATCTTTAACTCCAGCAGCGTTCAACTCATCTAAAATTGGCGGAACCATAAGATGGCTCGGTGCGGGTCTGGTTGCGTCATCAACAACTATCGCCACCTTATGTTCTGGCTTAACAATTTCGCTTAACCTTTTGGAGCCAACGGGTTCTTTTAAGGCTCTTTCAATTTCAGCCTTAGCGTCTGGCACGCCGGGCTTCTCGTGTGGCTCTATTGTACCCAGAAAATTTCTGGTGGGGATTCTTACGCAGACTTCTGTTTTTCCGTAAGGAAGCCAAACATCAACCATCAGGACACCACTTTGAATATTGAAACACGCAAACAGCAACTATTAAGCCTTTATCAACAGCACAAGTTCTTTAAAAACATAAACACGCTAATTATATGATTGTGAGGAATCACGCATGTCAATCGAAAAATCTCCCGCAAAAAACGAAATCCTATTCGTATGGTTTAATCGCTACGCTGGAGTAACCCTAAAAACTCCATCCAAAACATTCGTAATAGACCCAGTTGACGTAAAAGCCAAAAATTTTCAGAACGTAGACGCAATATTAATCACGCATGAACATTATGACCACTTGGACCAGCCGTTAATTTCAGAAATTCACAAACTAACACAGTGCATGGTCGTGGCAGACCCAACATCCGCAAGAAAACTGCGAAACGCAATTCCTTCAGAAAAACTGCAAGAAGTTCAGCCCGGCTCAGAAGTCAAAATTGGCGAAGTCTCCGTAAAAGCGGAAAAATGCAACCATCCACCAGCAGCCACACCAACAACTTTCATAATCACAAGCGAGGACGGCGTCAAAGTTTTCCACACCGCAGACAGCCTACCCTTTCCAGAAATGGCAACTATGAGCGAAAAAGAAAAATTTGATGTGGTATTCTGCACAGTTGGAATAGCGCCCGGCGCATCACCCGAAACGGGCGTGGAAATTGCAAGATTGACAAAGCCCAAAGTAGCCGTTCCATACCACACGGGCTCACCCGCAGACCAAAAGAAATTTGCTGACTTATTAAAGAAGGAAATGCCCAAAGTCAACTGCTTAATACCGGAGGTTGGCAAAATCTACCAAGTGGGAAAAAGGACGTGACACAGTGCCCGCAACAAAAGACAAAGAAACCGTCAAAATCGAAATCTGCAAAATTCTAAACAAAATAGGTGCCTTGCAGTTTGGAGCCTTCAAGCTTACAAGCGGAAAAATAAGCCCATACTACATAGACTTGCGCATAGTGCCAAGCTTTCCAGACGCTTTCAAAGAAATCTGCAACTTCTGCGTAGATTTCATCAAAACCGAAGTGAACACAAAAAACTTTGAAAGAATAGCCGGCATTCCAGTAGCAGGCATTCCATTCGCATCCATAATCTCCTACAGTTTACAAAAACCATTCATTTACGTCCGTAAAGGCGCACGCTTACACGGAAGACAAAGAAGAATCGAAGGAATCCTAGCGCCTGGAGACCGCATACTGTTGGTTGACGACTTAATCACGACCGGTTTATCTTTAAAGAAAGCGGCAAAAGCCATAACTGCTGAAGGTGGTGTTGTGACTGATGCTGTTGTGCTTCTGGATAGAGAAGAAGGCGGAAAAGAAAAACTGGCGAAAAGTGGAATAAAACTGCACTCGCTTATCACCATTCACGAAATAGCTAACAAGCTATATGAAACCGGCGCAATAGATGAGGAACAACTAAAAACCATTCTGAAGCAAATTAAAAAGAGATAAAAAAGCAGTCAAAAAATGTAGCTTTTAATGGTTTACTCGTAGAATATTAATTGCTGCTCTTCCAGTATATTATGGAGTTTATGCACCGCGTCATAAACGTCCTGCTCTTTCTTCGCACCAGTGCAAACCAGCTTTCCACTTGCAAACAACAATATAACAACCTTCGGCCCATCCATCCTATAAATGAGCCCTGGAAACTGTTCAGGCTCATACATTGTCTTGCCAAGCGTGTACGCTGACTTCTCCAAGTCAATCATTCCGCCTAAGCTTGCAGAAGCCACAATATTCTGTATTTTCAGCTCCGGCTTGCTAATGATTATTATTCCGCCCTTCTTCAGTTCCTTAATAACTTTCATGACAGCTCTGCGCGCTTCCTTCTCTGATTTTGCTCCGGTACAAACCATCTTTCCAGAATTAAAAATCAAGGTAGCCGTCTTCGGCCGCTTAAGCCTAAACACCAACCCTGGAAACTGTTCTGGGCGATATTCCACGCCTGGATAGCCTTTCACAACAGCGTTCAAATCTACTTTCTGGTTTAAGGTTGCGGAGGCAACCACGTTTTCTATGTTTATTTGAGCTTTAACTTTCGGCATGAACATCACTTCTTATAGTGAATGCTTAAATACCCTTTATAAAGCATTAGGTTCTGAAAAGTGGAAACACCTATTTCTTGTCAACAATTCTTCGAGAAAATTATGCCTTGAGATTCGGAAAATCCCAATGTTTTTAAATGCTCATACAACTGTATCAATTTGCAAAGTATCCAGCGATATGTCTAGTGATGATTAAAATGGAATCTAATGACTATGGTGTTTACTACGCTTGGATTTTCATTAAAGTTCATAAAACAATGTTGCTTCTGAGTGAACTGCTATGATGCTCAAAGTAACCCCTTTATGGTGTTTTCTACTAGTCTTGTCACTAATTCCAAATCATGCACATTCAGCGTCACTAAGTGGAAAAGAAGGGTGCATTGCTTATCTGCAGTGGTGTTTTGTATCGGAATTAAATTTTTGTTTCGATGCTCCTACTGTAGCCCCAAAATGGGTTTGGATTACAGATAACAAGATTGCCTATTTCAGCCTTTTGTCTTATGCACCAGACATTGCATACAAAATAAGAAACCAACTTCAGAATATAACTGAAACCTATAATCTTCCAAAGGATGATTGTAAACTCCCCATAACTTACAAGCATGACCCTATTTTTGGTGTTCCGCTTCCAAGTCATAATGGATTTAATTTTTCCATTCAAATTAGTCTTTTCAATCAATCTGGTTATGAAATAAAACATGATATTGCAAACTCCACAGAAATAATAAATGATTGGGATGAATATGCCGACCTGTGCATTTATGAAGCATTAGACCAGCACCTTAAAGGCAACGACACCAAAGCCCGACAATACGTTGACCGTGTAATCTCAATGTGGGACGGTTACGGCATCGCAGACAAAATCTACCAAATGAATCACCACTACGAAACATACAAGTTAGGTCTCCTTTACATTGCAAAAAACATCTTAGACTATGCTATTCTGCCTTTTGAAGATAAACTTGTCACAATGGTATGGAGACAACAAAATGCGTCTACTGGAGGAATCCACACTCATTACAGGCGCTCTGGAGATAAACTTTGGTCTGAAGATCTCTATTCAGATACGAATGTTGAAACAACCGCTTTCATTTTATGGTCAAATATCCCATATAATTCCACAATAGAAAAGCCATGGTATGAAGACTCCAGAATAGTCACTCCAATAATAATTTTGGTTATTGTATGCATTTTTGTCTTTAAAAAATATTTATGGAAGAGAATACGCAAGTGCTTTCTGAATAATGTTAATGTGTGGTTTCATGTTCTTTTTGAATCTGGGAATACAAAACTTAACAATTATGAAAAGAATTATCAAAACCACTATTATTAACACACCCGAATAGTTAGATACAAAAAATACTATGTGACCAATCCAAGGAATTCGAAAAATAACTTTACCGACCAGAAGCTTTTCCGAAATCATGCCGTTCCAAGTGCAGTTTCCAGCGTAATCAGACCAAACGTCGTATTCCCTTTCGCCCAGCGGTTCAGGCCATTTGTGTATTCCTTTTCCGTCACTTTTCGTCTGAAAATAGATTACGCCGTCCACTTCTATTTTAGCTACAACCCGTGTTATGATTATTCCGCTTTCTTGAGAAGAACCAGCTTGTGGTGTACGAAAAACTACGATGTCGCTGTTTGGATATTCAGAGTTAACGTTCTCTGCGCTTACTCCTTGAACCACTATTATGTCTCCTCTATGCAGCGTATGTTCAAACGGATGCGTAAAACCATCACATGAGCCTTGCACAGCGCACATGTCGCCTGAAGAAACAAGAAGCAGAGGCTGCTCTGTGTTCAACGCAAATTTTAATGCGAACCAAAAACCTAAAAGTCCAACAGTCAACACTAAAAGGAATATAACAATCTTTAGAAGTCTTCTTTTGCAGACGTCTTGAAGTTTTGCAAAACCTAGTTTGCGTGGCTTTGACTGCATATTCCTAAGTGTACTATTTTGTTAATATAGGCTTTTGAGCCTCAACAACGGTTTCCACCTTTTTCCTACGTCTCAGAAATTTCACCAGTTCCCAAACGTCCACCATTATCAAGAGAATTATTGCAGCTTGAGCCCACGAGAAGGTTGGAACACCCAATCGTATTCCCTCATGTGCACCGTCGCTTACGTTGGCATTGATTGTGTAGGATAGGAAGTTGGAAATAAGATAAACTTCGTGAACGTTGCTGAAGTTGTCGTGAAACTCTACGTCAGGATACATTCCCTGGATTGGAACATTTTGCGCTGGGTTGGCTCCGGGCTGCCAAAAAGTGAAGGCTCCCCATAAACTAAAGGCTATAAAAGTTATGATTAGCATGTTTATGACAAGAAGATAAACCATGTTTAGGCTGATTTTTCCAAACAGTTTCTTCTCTTTCCATATCACTGTCTTTTCACCTTGTTTC
This sequence comes from Candidatus Bathyarchaeia archaeon, assembly GCA_038873195.1. NCBI lineage: Archaea > Thermoproteati > Candidatus Bathyarchaeota > Bathyarchaeia (SeqCode) > Bathyarchaeia archaeon. The sequence goes on from JAVZEV010000001.1 coordinate 1,393,169, forward strand.
TCTTCTTTTTCACTTTCAAAGGGAAACGTCAGAAACAACACAATTATAATGATGATTACAATTGTGAACAGATACATGTTTGCCTTCGACTGCATAAGCAGCGCTAAATTGCCAACCCAAGGAATTTTTCCCACAACTTTTCCAACAAGTAGGGATGCGGGCCAAGGAGAAAATTGGTCTCTTTCTCCGGGAACGTTGTCTCCTTTTGTGTAGATGATGTAGCCGCTACTGGTGTTTTCTATTCTGACGGCTCTGTGGACAATAAGGTCTTCTGGTTTAGATTTGTTTCTGAAGACGACGATGTCTCCGTCGAGGTAGTTGGCGTGGATTTGTTCTGGTGGTACACCTTGGACTATTATTAGGTCGCCTACCTTTAGTGTTGGCAGCATGCTTGTGGAGGCTACTGCTAATGCGGGGTGTTCAGTGTTAAGCGCAAACTGTACACCATACCAGAACCCGAAAACTATGCCCAACATTAAGAGAATCGTTATTATAGTTTGGACATACTCGTTTTTCCACAGTTTCTTGAGTGTTGCCGTTGCCAATTTTGTGCCTTCTTTGTATTGGGAGTTCTTGTTGTTTTAGGCTTCTATGCTTTAAAACTTACCGCTTTTTAAGCAGTTGAAAAATAGGGGGGAGGAGGGGGTAAGTGCGAAGCGCTGATGAGTGGAGTTTAAACTTTCTTCTTGCTTAGGACTTCTCGGAATGGTTTCTTACATTTGGGGCAGTCGAAAAGTCCGATTTCCAACTGCATTCTTTTTCCTGATTTGTCTGGGCGTCCAGCCATTGTCCACTTCTTCTTTGGCGATGAGACGACGGTTCCGCATTTTGGACATTTAGCCATTTAATTTCCTCCAATATTCTCAGTATCCATGGTTTCATATGATGGTAGATAAAAAACTTTCCATTGTTTTCGGATAGAAAAGTTGCGCTTGGACATTTTGTTTAAACATTTTTATTGCAAAAGCATGGTGATGATTTGGCAAAGACTTTTAAATTAAAGCCTAAAAATGGGTACGTGGCTGGTTGGAATCGCTTATGGAAGAAGATTTGGCGCTGTTTGCTGTGGGTTATGCGGTTAAATTTGGCGCGGATTACGTGGATGTGAGGCTTGAAGACCATTATAATGAGCTTATAACCGTTGCTGATGGCAAGGTTCAACGTGGAGTCATTAATCGGAAGCGTGGATTGGGCGTTAGAACGCTGGTTAATGGTGCATGGGGTTTTCAGTCAACGACAAATTTAAGTAAAAATGGAGTTAAGCAAGCGGTGGAAATTGCATTCAAAATAGCAAAAGCATCAAGCCGGCATGTCCATGCGCCAGTCAAGCTTGCGCCTACCAAAGCGTACAAGATTTCTTACGAGACTAAGGTAAAGGTTGACTTGGAAAATGTGGCTTTTGAGGATAAGCTTAAAGAGATGATGACATGGGAGAAAAAACTGCACACTTCAAAAAGAATTGTTCGAGGCACAGTTGACTATACGGGAATAAAAATTGACAAAGTCTTCGTGAACAGTGAAGGCGCAAACATTCGTTTTTCTAATTCTGTAGCGTGGGTTGGTTTGAAGGCTGACGCTAAGAAAGGCGATGTGACGCAGTTTTATGAGAAAATGACGGGGCATTCTGGCGGTTATGAAATATTTCAGAAAAAAGACATGGAAGAAATAAGCGCGGAGACTGGAAGAAAAGCAGAGAGTTTGCTGAAGGCTAAGGCTGTCAAGACAGAGAAGGACGCGGTGGTTGTTCTAGACAGCAATTATGTTGCTTTGCTTACGCATGAGATTGTTGGGCATCCAAGCGAGGCGGACAGAGTTCTTGGACGTGAGGCTGCTTGGGCTGGGACAACATGGTGGGCTGACAAGATTGGCGAGAAAATAGGCTCAGACTATTTCACGGCGTATGATGACCCTACGGTTGCTGGCACTCTTGGCTACTTTCTTTACGACGACGAAGGCGTGAAAGCCAAGCGGAAAGTGCTCATTGAAAAGGGTGTTTTAAAAGGGCACATGCACAGCCGCGAGACCGCTGCCATTTTTGGTGTTGAGCCGAACGCGGGGATGCGGGCGATAACGTTCGAGTATATCCCGTTGATTCGCATGTCTAACACTTTTTTGGGCGAGGGTGAATGGAAGAGGGATGAGCTTATTGAGGACACTAAGCGTGGATATTTGATTTCGTGTATGCGGCATCCGTCCATAGATGATAAGCGGTATAACTGGACAATTAGTGCGCAGGAGGCTTATGAGATAAAGAACGGCGAGTTAACAACGCATTTGCGGGACGTAGCCTTAACGTCTACTGCGCCTAAATTCTTCAAAAGTATAAACGCTGCTACCAAAGATGTGGAGCTTGTGCCGTTGCCTGGATGTGGCAAAGGCGACCCGATGCAAGCGTTGTATGTGGGGAATGGTGGTCCTTACATTCGTGGGGTTGCCACTGTTTTGGGGGTGCAATGATTATGGCGTCTGCTTTGGATTGTTTGAAGGAAGCTGGGGAAGCTGTTTTGAGGATTGCTGAGAAGCGAGGATTAAGCGAAGCGGAGGCTTTTCTTGTTTCGAACAGGGTGTTAACTGTTAGGCTTGTGAATAATGCGGTTTTTGAGTCTAAGGGCGTGCATGATGTTGGTGTTGGCTTACGCGTCCTTAAGGGCAATATGCTGGGCTTTAGTTCTACGGCAGACTTGTCGAAAGGGTCTTTGGAGAAGCTTGTTGACTCGGCTTTGGCTACTGCGAAAGCCAGAAAATTGCCGTTCAAATACTCTTTTCCTAAGCCAAGCAAGGTTCCGAAGGTTTCTGGAGTTTATGATAAGCGGTTGGCTGAGCTTCCTTCGGAGAAAGCTGTTGACCTTGCGTATGATATGGTTGAGGCGTCGCTTGGGTATAGCAAGAAGGTTGTGGACAATGCTGGTGTACTGAACATCGTGAATTATGAAACGCTCGTTTTGAACACGCATGGGGTTTCTGCAGAAAACTGTGGAACATTCTTTGAGGCTAGCTTAAGTGCGACGGCTAAAAGTGGAAAAGACGTTTCTGAAGGCTCAGATGCGACTGCCGGGCGAAGCTTAAAAGAGCTTAAGCCAAAAGGCGTCGGCGAGAAAGCGGCGGAGATGGCTGTTTGTGGATTAAAGGCGAAGAGGTTAAAGGCGGACACTTATACGGTGATTTTGGATTATGAGCCAACTCACGCATTAATCGGCTATCTTTCCATGCTGGTTAGTCCATTGTTTGCGAAGCTTTTCTCTCCGCTTTTGTTGGACAAAGTAGGCAAGAAAGTGGCTAGTTCACAGTTGACTTTGGTTGATGACCCTTTAATGCCGAACGGTGTAGGCTCGGCGCCTGTGGATGATGAGGGAACGCCGTCCAAAAAGAATGTTATAATTGATAAAGGCGTTCTGAAAACTTTCGTATACGACAGTTTTTATGGAACTATGGAAAAGAAAAGAACAACCGCAAGCGCTGTTCGGGCGTCGCTGGCTGTTGGCGTTAGCAGTTTTCCAGGCAAAAACTACAATTGCGAGAATGTTCCAGTGCCTAGAAACGCCTATTTTGAAGTTGGAAAATGGAAGCGAGAGGAAATTTTGGAAGAGACAAAGAATGGTTTGCTTATTAGACGTTTTCATTATACGCGGTTGACGAATCCGACGCGTGGCGATTTTACGAGTATTCTGCGGATGGGCTTGATGACTGTGAAGAACGGCGAAATAGTAGGTGCTGTTGCGAAGTCAAGACTACTGGATAATTTGCTGAGCATGCTGGCGAATGTTGACGCTGTTTCAGATAAACTGGTTGTTGCAGGCGGCTGGGGAGACTACACGCACACGCCAGTAATCCGTACAAAAGCGCACATTACACCAATAGATTAGCCTTTTTCTCTTTTTCTTTCATTGTTCAAGGTTTTTGCTGTACCAGACGTAGGTTTGTGCCTCTTTAAAGCCTAATTTTTTGATAAAGCGTATTCCCGCTGGATTATTGCTTTCCACGTCAACCATGACGATGCGTGCGCCTTTCTCTTTGAAACGTTTCTCCAGTTCTCTGTAGAGTCTTCTTCCCACACCAGTTTTCTGGAAGCGTTTCTGCACGCCAGCCCAAACAAAATAGCCATACGTCCACGGACTAAATGGACGTTTCAAAATTGTTCCCAAAGCAAAGCCGACTATTTTGTTTGTTTTGGTATGTTCGGCTACGAGGCACAGTTCCGGGTCGTTGCTGAAAAGCGAAAGCAACTCGTCAGTGTTCCACGTTCTGTAAGTATATTGCAAACTTGACGGAGTGAAAGTTTTCTCGCCCAAATGCCAAACACTCGGAACGTCTTCCAAGGTCATCTGTCGGATTTCGATATTTGATTTAGGCTTTTTTATAGATTTTTTACGTTTGTTCACTTCTTGGAACCCAACGGTTTTTCTTTTTTTATTCTAAAACAGTTATGATTGTTCATTAAATCTTTATGCTGGAAATCATTGTTTTAGCATGTTGCATCCTTTGATTGTGAAGACATAGGCTTGTGTTTGGCTTGTTGGGTAGGGCATTAGAAAGGTTAGGTCTATTGTTTCTAGAAGAAGCATTTGCGCTTTATAATCATCGCTTAGGATTAGCCTTAACCAGACGTTTCCTTGCGTGCTATGTGTTGCGCTTATGAGCGGGCATAGGTAGCGGCTTCCATTTATAATGGCGTACAGCTTCACTTGGTCTATGACGGATTCAGAAAAGTTCAAACCCAGCCAGCCTTCTCGCAAACGAAACTTAACCGTATAACTGCTTACGCCAACGTCCTCCTTTGAAACTTGCACCTCGCGGACCACATCCTCACCGGTTGGATTATGAATGTCTATGACGCCGTAATCTATCCATGCCGTGCCATTCCAAACAAACAAGGTTGGACACGGTTCGCTTGGACCGCCTCCAGTGAAGTTGCTGAAGACCGCTGTTAGAGAGTGATCTGTGTTCATCAGAACATTTATGGTGTTGCTAAAATTGTAGTAGGCAGTGCCGTCCAGAACCCAACATTTAAGATAGTAGCCGTTGGCTGTGTCGGGAAAAGCAGTGACCGTTGCATACGCGTCCTCCACATACGCGTATGTTCCAGGAGGCGGGTTGGTTGTGCCACCATCAGAGGCGCTGACATTTAACTGTCTCAACTGCTGAAAGCTTACCGACATGCTATAAAAGCCGAAGCCTCCGTTTGTCGCGTTGACTTTTATATACCACCAGCTGCTTTCTCTTAACTCGTCTCCTTGAACGAGTTCTGCTTGTCCTGCTGGATTTTCAGATATGGAAATGATGTGGCGAGTTGAATTGTAAAGGTAGAGGTCGTAATTTGTATTGTTCGGCAGTGTTGGTGCAACAGTTACGCATACACGTCTATAGTAAGGAACATAGACTCTATAGTAGTCATCGTGGTCGTGGGGGTCATCTATGTAGAGCCAATTATAGGTTCCTTCATGTATTTCTTCTGCTAGGTCGAAAGAGTTTTTGCCTTTGTCCGGGTTTACTTTGATATCGGTTATTGTTGTGGTTAGGTTCCATGAATACGCGGCGTAACCATACTCTACGGTGGCTTTTATTGTTAGAGTGTGAGGCTGGTCTCTCGCAGAGTCGGTAAGCAACCAATAGAGGATTACATCTAAGGTGGCGTCTTGAACGTATGATGGGTAACCATCTGTATGGTTTGCTGGAACTTTGATGTAAGCGCGTTGTCCATCCATGCGCTCGACAACATCGGTGGAATTGTATTGGGCTTTTGCAAATTGGTCGTAATATCCCCAAGCTAATATAACCGCGCCTACAGGAATCGTTATTGGAGTGATGCTAAACTCTATCAATTCCCATCTCTGCGCTAAGTAGCCGCCAAAGCCCAACAGCCAATTGCTTGTGCTGGCAAGCAATCTGTACCAACTGCCAGTGTCGTCTGGCTGTGGTGGAGGATCAGTTTTTGTTTTAACGTTGTGTCCTCTGGGGAAACCAAAAGCGTCTGGTATGCCGCATCGTGAATTAGGATTTGAATCCTGCGCTTCCAAGTATAGATTTTTTATGAAGTTGTAATAGCCTTCTGCTTCAAATTTTATTGTTTTTCCGTTGAAGCTTGCGAGGTTGGATCCGCCGAGGCGTCCTGCGCCTTTGCTTAAGGAGCCGTCGTGGTTTTCGATGCCGTAGGTGAATGGGCGGTTAATGTTTTCTGCGTGGTTGTAGTTGAAGTAGACTAGGCCATTGACTGATGTCTCGAGTCCTTGGCGGTCTTGTTCATCTTCCCAAGCTGTGTACATCAGAAGAACGGTTTGAAATGTTAGGCGGGTTGCTGTGTTTTTCACACGCACGTTTCTCCATGTTACAACAAAATAGTTTCTGTAACTTATCGGCGGGTAGGGCGGAACGTGATAGTGATAACCAACAATTATTGAGGCTTGCTCGTCAACCACAAGGTCTGTCCACAAAGGCGCTATAAACGCGTTCGGCGCTTGCGGATTAGACAGCGAGGCAGGCTCGCCACCCTTATGTTCTGAAACGTCAAAGCTTATGAACCCGTTGCTGCTTATCCAAACGCAAGTCCACTCGCCATCCGCTTCGACACTTCTGTACTTGGCGTGGTAAAACTTGAACCTGAAATCGTTGCCTAAAACGCCCCAGAACACTGAAAGGTTAAGCTACGTGCCCCACTCGTCGCCCACACCCGTGTAAACAACCTTCTGGTCATAATCAGACTCGTCTATCCAAAAATATGGAGTATCCCACATTTCAAAATAATCAAGCCTACGCGAATTAGCCATCACACTAACATTAAAACGCACACAATCATGACCAGAGCCACCATATCTCAAATCATTCGCGGTATAACTAGTCAACCAAGCACCTAAGGCTATGGAAGCGTTGTCATCCGAATTCACACCATAAACGTTCTGGTCCCCTAGCTCGATGGGTCTATGCGGTCTTTCAAACTCAACAGCCGCATACGTTAAGGGCAATACTTGTAACAGAAGCATTGTGATTATGGTAAAGGCAGATATTCTATGGCGACTTTTCACGCTTCATCACTTTGCGTTGTAACTGTAACAGTGTATATGAAATGGCCCCCATCTGGTGCAGCTAGTTTTATGCACCGCCAGCCTGTTTTGGTTATCTTTAACATGAGTTGTTTTAACGAAGAATTTCCTCTGTTAAGCAGACAAGCCTCAAGCGTTCCGTTTGGACCATAAACGTATGTCTCAATCCCGCCGCCTCCTAAATAATTAAGATTGAGTATGACTGTGGTGCCTTCTTCCAGCCAAATTTTATAATAGTCTATTTGATCAAAAGGGTCAATTGGGCTTCCTATGTAGGCTCTGCGGGTTTGGTTTACGCTTAATTCCTCAGCAGTTTCGAAGCTGTTGTTATCGTCTGGAAAAACCTTCAGCACGAAAGGCTGAATAACCCTTTTGTAGACTGTGCCATTAAAATATGTAAATTCCACGTTTATCCTCAATAAATGTGACTGGTTATAGAGGCTGCGCAAAACCCACTCGGCGAGTCTCCAGAAACTCGCTTGTGCTGGGTTGTTTAGGCTTTTCATGTTGAAAAAGGCTTTTTGCGTTCCAACTAGGCCAGAGGTGTAGTCAATGAGGGAAAGATTGTTAAAACTAAAACTCCACTCATTACCGTATAGGCCCACTTGCGAAGCCGTATAATCCTCTTGAAAACTCACGTTCACACTGACCATGTAGCCCACGGGAACAAAAGCCGTTGCTGAAACATTCATTGTTAAATATTGAGAACCAAACGCGGACCACCATTCACCATCACGCCAATCTCCACTACAACAATCAATTGTTATTATTGAATTCATCAAAAAATCTTCGCTAGAGTATACGCCTGTAATGTTCTCCGACGTGACGTTTTCAGTAATTTTTGTGCTATAACTGGGTCTCTCAAACTCCCACCTAACCGGCTCCAACGTTATCGTCTCCGCTATTGTCGGCGCTTCGCTTGTTCTCTCTGTCAATTTAAACGCCACAAACAAACCCACCGGCACCACTATTATTGACAGCAAAACCACAGTTTTCCAAGTTTTAAAGTTTGGAATCTCCAAATAGTATTCCTCTACATTATTCGCAAAGTTCAATAAAACTACTAATCGAAAATCGCCTTATAAAACTTGCGATTTTATCTTCTAGCAAAATCTTAAATTTTCGCTTATATACCAACGAGTATTCTGGGTTGAACCTATTTATAAGGGGAGCTATAACTTTCACAAGCCTAAAAAGAAAACGTCAACAATGCCCAGATAATGCAATGTTGCTACTATATTAATGCAAAACGCTTTTACCCTTGTTTCAATGCTTATTTCCTTCAGCATCGAGGCATAACCTCCATTGAAAGATTCCCCCAAAAACGCTTTTGAACTTCTTGTCAAGCCCGTTCGAAGGCTTGTTGAGCAGAGAGGATTCTCTAAACCCACAGAACCACAAGAAAAAACCATACCAAAAATCCTTGAAGGCAAAAACGTTCTGCTCATCTCGCCAACAGCCACAGGCAAAACAGAAGCCGCATTCCTACCAGTCCTAAGCATGCTCCTCCAAGGACAACAAGGAACTCCGGGCATAAAAGTCCTCTACATCACGCCCCTACGCGCATTAAACCGCGACATGCTTGAAAGACTCGAATGGTGGTGCAACAACCTAGACATAAAACTCGCTGTAAGACATGGCGACACAGAAACAAAAGAACGCACAAGACAACGCATGAGCCCGCCAGACATCCTAATAACCACTCCAGAAACACTACAAGCAATACTCATCGGCTGGATAATGCGCCAACACCTACAAAACGTAAAATGGGTAATCATCGACGAAGTACACGAAATGGCAGACAGCAAACGCGGAAGTCAGCTCGCCCTAGCTCTTGAACGCCTGCGCGCAATGATAGGTAAAGACTTTCAAATCATAGGCTTATCCGCCACTATCGGCAGCCCAGAAAAAGTTGCACAGTTCCTCGTAGGAAACCACAGACCAGTCGAAATCATCCGCGTCCCAGTCGCAAGAACAATGCACCTAAAAACCGTTTATCCCAAACCAGAAGAAGACGACGCTAAACTCGCAGACCAACTTTACACGCATCCAGAAGTCGCCGCTCGCTTGCGCATAATCCGCGACTACATAAGCAAACACAAATCCATACTCCTATTCACAAACACACGCGCAATATCCGAAGTCCTAGCAAGCAGATTCAAAGTCTGGGACATCGACTATCCAGTATCCATACACCACGGCTCACTAGCAAAACCATCACGCATAGCCGCAGAAAGAGGACTAAAAAACGGCGAACTAAAAGGCTTAGTATGCACAAGCAGTCTAGAACTAGGCATAGACGTCGGCAGAATAGACCTCGTCATACAATACATGAGCCCAAGACAAGTAACCCGCCTAATCCAACGCGTCGGCAGAAGCGGACACAGAATAGGCAAAATAGCCCAAGGAATAATCGTCGCAATGGACTCCGACGATACACTAGAAGCTTTAGCCATAGCAAAAAAAGCTCTAAAAGAAGACTTAGAACCCGTTGACATTCCACCCAAACCCTACGATGTCCTAGCACACCAAATCGCGGGCTTGCTACTTAAAAACCGCAGATTAGAATTCAACGAAATCCTAGAAATGTTCAAAAACGCCTATCCATACGAAAACCTAACAATAGAAGACATAGAAAAAATCCTACGCTACATGCACCAACGCTTCCCACGCTTAGCATGGGTTTCCTTCGAAGACAAAGTCGTCCTAAAACCACGCAGAACAAAAGCACTCTTCGAATACTACTTTGAAAACCTATCAATGATACCCGAAGAAAAACAGTTCCTCGTAGTAGACGAATCAAGCGACGCAGCGATAGGCGTATTAGACGAAGCCTTCATGGCAGAATACGGCAAACCAGGAACAAAATTCATAATCCGCGGAACACCATGGCGAATCCAACACGTCTCTGAAGAAAAGGTTCACGTAAAACCAGTCGACGACCCAACAGGCGCAATACCAAGCTGGATAGGAGAAGAAATCCCCGTCCCATTCGAAGTCGCACAAGAAGTAGGCAAAATCCGCAGCTTTGTCGAAGAACAACTGCAGAAAGGCGCATCCTCAGACGAAATTGCCACTAAACTAAGCGAAGAATACCCAGCAGACAAAGACACGATACTCCGCGCAATAACAGAAACAATAGAACAAGTCTCAGCAAGATTTCCAGTGCCCACACAAAATCGAATAACCATCGAAGACTGGAAAGAATTCGTAATAATCCACGCCAACTTCGGTTCACTTACGAACAGAGCCCTCGCACAGCTACTCGGTCAACTACTCTCCGAAAAAATCGGCTCTGGCATCGTAGTCCAACACGACCCCTACCGCATATTCATCCAAACCATGGGCGCCACAAACGCAGACCAAACAATCGAACTACTCAACGAAATCCGCACCATGCCAGACCAAACAATAAGAGGCACACTAACACGCGCAGCCGTAAAAACCGGACTCTTCAAACGCAGAATGATTCACGTTGCAAGACGCTTCGGCGCACTCAAAAAATGGGCAGACTTCAGCAGCGTAAGTCCACAACGTCTAATAAAAAGCTTCGAAGAAACACCAATCTACGAAGAAGCCCTAAAAGAAGTGTTCACAAAAGACTTAGACTTGGAAAAACTACTCTTTGTTTTAAGAAAAATCCGAGAAGGCGAAATCCAACTGCAGAAAGTAGAAACAGGCGGAAACGCAACGCCAATAGCGCGTGTCGGCATCGAACGTGTAAGCATGAAAACCGACTTGATTCCACCAGAAAGAATGCGCGCTGTCCTCATCGAATCCACCAAAGCGCGATTACTAAACGAAACATGCAATTACATCTGCACAAACTGCTGGAACTACATGGAAATGATACGCGCTAAAGACTTGCCAGACAAGCCCAAATGTCCAAGATGCGGCTCAACAGCCATAGGCTTACTAAAAGTAGAAGAAGAAAAGGCTATGCCACTCATCGAAAAGAAAGGCGAAAAACTAGCGAAAAGCGAGGAAAAACTGCACAAACAAGCAACGCAAACAGCACAGTTAATAACCAAATATGGAAAAGCTGCAGCTGTAGCCTTATGTGCTCGAAAGGTTCAGCCTTCCGATGTTAAAGAAGTTCTCGAAGAAGAACCTAAACTCAACGACAGATTCTACGAACTCGTTCTTGAAGCAGAACGCAAAGCCCTAAGCAAAAGATTCTGGTAACACTTTAAGACATACAACAACTTTTAAATGAAGGCTTATCCTATTTTGCCTAAGCACCATCTGCTTGCTAATTAGGGAGATTAAAAGTTTGGAAATAAGCCGAAAAAAACTCCGCGAAGAAGTTCTTGAAAGAATAAAGTACGTTAAAACTTGTGTTCTAGCCAGAGAATTATGCCTTCTGGTTCGCACAAACAGAGCCGTATTGGAACCCAAAGACGTGCGTGACATCTGCTCTTACATATCTAGCTTATGCAAAGAAGAAGGATGCGAAGAACAAAGCGAACTATGCCGCAAAGCAGCTGAAGCGGTTAATTCCAAAGACGAAGCAAAATACCTTGAACTATGCGCGCAAAGCTGCATGAAATGCGGAGAAGCCAGAAGACCGCAACCCAAAAAAGCCACATACGTCGCTTAAACAGCGCAAAAGCCTTTAAAATTACAAAACATAGGTTACAATTGAGTTTAAACGGAGGCAAATGAACTGTTCATCGCACCATACGTTCCAAGTCCGCCACAAGTAATACGCCAAATGCTCATTCTCGCCGAACTAAAACCCGGCGAAATATTCTTCGATTTAGGCGCAGGAGACGGCAGAACAGTCATTATGGCTGCGAAGGACTTTGGAGCAAGGGCTGTCGGTGTTGAGTTGCGAGAAGACCTTGTTAAGAAAGCGCTTAGCTCCATTTACGAACAAGGACTGCAAGATAGAGTAACAATAGTAAACGGTGACATGTTTAACGTAGACCTAACCTCGGCGGACGTTGTCTTTCTCTACTTAACAACAAGCGCCAATGAAAAGGTTAAGCCGAAACTCGAAGCTGAACTCAAAAAGGGAGTTCGCGTGGTTTCTCACGATTACGAAATCGTTGGTTGGAAACCCATTAAGGTTTTGAATTTCTGTGAAAACCAAACATTAGGGTATCCTTCGCACACTATCTATTTGTATAAGAAAGTTTAATGTTGCCTTCTTTAGTGATAGACATGCCGCGTACCACTTTTAAAACTTCTTTTAGAGTCACATGGGCAGACACGGACGCTGCTCAAGTCGTGCACTATTCAAACTATTTCAGATTCTTCGAAAGAGCAGAAGAAGAATTTTACAGACATTTAGGCTTCAGCTTCACCGACATTAACAAAATGGGAATTTGGCTTCCAAGAGTTGAATCTTTCTGCCAATTTAAAAAACCAGCAAGATTCGGCGACCTAATCGAAGTGGAATTGACAATTGAGGAGTTAAAGGAAAAATCCATAAAATACGAGTTTAAAATTTTCAACAAGGAATCAGCGATTTTGTTGGCTAAGGGATACGTAGTGATTGTAGCAGCCGATAAGCATATGGAAAAGGCCGTGCAAATTCCAAAAGAAATCATTGAAAAACTGAAGCCTTTCTGCAAATAAATTTTTAAGAAAAAGTTTTCCTAGAATTTTTAGCGAAACAGAAATGTTGTTTGTTCCATGGCAGTACCTAGCTGATTGGAAATGCAACTCTTGCGGAATCTGTTGCAGAGCTTATAGTGTAGTTCTGAAATTTCCTGAATGGCTGAGAATAGTAAAGAATTATGGTGTCGAAGCGACAGTTTCAGGCTTGGATAAGTTGTTTCTTAAAAGGAAAAGTGACGGTTCTTGCATTTTTCTATACAATCTATCTGGCATTTACTTATGCGGTTTGCAACACATGAAACCTAAAGCATGCAAGCTTTGGCCTTTTAAAATTCTTGGCAAACCACAGTATGGATATGCAAACGATGCGGTTTATAGTTATGGTGAACATCAACTTTTTGTATATGCTGATTCTACGTGTAGTGGCTTGAGATATGGAAGACCAACAGTAGAGTTTTCTGAGCATACATTAAAAGAGTTTGTAGAAATCGCATTGGGAACACGCAACAACCAGTTAAAGACTACTGTAGACTTAAGTTTTGTAAGAACCAGTTTTCATCCTAAACAATTCAGGTTATTCTAAAGAAGATTTAATTATTCACATATTTAGAAACGAAAAATAAAAGAGGCTTTTTCAATGCTACTTTTTGCTTGCTGCCGGTTTTTCTTCTTCTAATTCTCTTACTCGTGTTTCAATGAACTCTTTGACTTTTTCTTGACTGTACTCTTTTTCTTCTTGCTGTTTTTGCAACTGTTCCCTAATGACTGCTATGACCTTTTTTACCTCAAAGGGCTTCACTATATAAGCATGTGCACCTTTGTTTAGGGCTTCGACAGCGTTTTGCAAGGATGGGTAACCCGTAACCATTATCTTGCGCATTTTCGGCGTTGTGTCTTTTAGTTTTGTTAAAAGTTCTGTTCCTTCCATGTCTGGTAGTCTTATGTCTATTAGAGCTAAATTGTAGAATCTCTCATTTGACTTCTTAATTGCTGTCTTTCCGTTTTCCGCCGTGTCTACCGCGAATCCTTCATCTTCTAGAATTGTTGCTAAGACTTTTCTGATTCCTTCATCGTCGTCAACGACAAGGATTCTGGCACGTTTATCCATGTTTTTTCACCTTCTTCTTTTATTTTTGGTTCTCTAGGAAGTGTAAGTGTGAAAGTTGTTCCTTCGCCAACTACACTTTCAACTGAAATTTTTCCGCCGTGTGCTTCAACAATTTGTTTGCATATTGGTAAGCCTAATCCCATTCCCTTGGCTTTCGTTGTAAAAAACGGTACGAAGATTTTCTCCATTGTTTCTTTTGTCATTCCTATTCCAGTGTCTTTGAAAATGAATTCTACGTTGCCATCTGTTTTGTGGCTTGCTATTGTGAGTTTGCCACCATTGGGCATGGCGTCAATCGCATTAGTGATTAAATTGTGAAATACTCTGGTCATTTTCTCTATGTCAATCTTTACTTTGGGTTCTGGTTCTGTTTGGTTTATTATCTGAATGTTTTCTGGCGCCTTAATTAGACGCAGAGTTTCTGTCATGATAGTTTTTGGGTTTGTTTCCGTTAATTCCAAGTGCACTTCTCTCGAGTATTCCAATAGGTCAGTTATGATTTTATTCGCATATTCTATGTCAGCTTCGATTAACTCAAGCATTTCTCTTGTTTTTGCATCCATTTGGGAGCTTAATTTCGTTTTCAAGTAATATGTAGCGCCTTTTATTCCTGTTAACGGATTACGCAAGTCATGACCAACCATGGCTGCTACTTCTCCGATGGCGGCAAGCCTTTCAGATTTTATTAGTTTCTCATGAGCTTCTTTCAATTGTCTAGTTCTTTGTTCAACAAGTGTTTCAAGTTGTTGAGAGTACTCTTCCAGTTTCTTCTGCATTTGCTTTCTTTCTGTAATATCTCTAGCTATGCCCAAAATTTCGATTCTCTGTCCAATTTTTACTGGAATAGTTGAGATTTCAACAAAAACTCTGCTTCCATCTTTTCTTATGAGCTCAAACTCGTCTGGTCCAGTTCTTTGTCCACATAGATTCTTTTGTATAGCTTCGATAGCTTTTGACACGTATTGTTCTGGAAGAAGACCAGCCTCCAATATACTCTTTCCAATCAATTCTTCTTTCTTGTAACCTGTCAAAATTTCTGCTTGTTTGTTTCCTTCCAAAATCTTTCCATTAAGGTCATTAATGTAAATTGCATCAGGTGCATATTCTATCAATGAACTCAGCCTTTCTTCAGATTCTCGTAATTTTTCCTCCATTTTTTTGCGTTCTGTAATGTCTCTGAAAGCCGCTTGGAAACCTGTTATCTTACCGTTCATGATTACGGGAGCAACGTTAATCTCTACAATAGCTGTGGTTCCGTCTATTCTAGGAAGCCCCAGCTGCAAGCCTTCAAAACTTTTGCCTTGCATTAAATCTGCGAATAATTGTGATGCAGTGGAAAGCGAGTCTGAAGGGAAATATTCTAAAAAAGACTTGCCAATAACTTCGCTTTGTGGATAACCCAAAACTTTTCCTACAGAAGGAGAAGCATACGTGATTTTTCCTTCAAGATCAACAAGGGCTATTGCATCAAAACTTCTTTCCGCCATACCTCTAAATTTTTCCTCAGACTCACGTAGTCTCTCTTCCATCAGCTTACGTTCCGTCACATCCATGACAATTGCAAGAGCACCTGCAAAGTTTCCATCTTCATCCCAAAACGGTGACGCGGATACCTGAACAAAACGTGGTTCACCGTTCTTACAGTACAACTTAATTTCGTATCGGTTTATACTGCCCTTCTTTCTAGCCTCTGTTTCTTTTCTAATTTTTTCGAAGCCTTCTTCGTCTACGAGTTTACGTAAATTTGTGCCAATAAGCTCCTCTTGCTTGTAACCCAGCATCTCAGCAAACGCTTTATTCACAAAAGATAAGTTATCATTTGCATCAGCAATGGTTATTCCTTCCATTGCCGTTTCCAACAGCATTTCCAGTTTTCTGTTAGTTTCCTTCAGTTTTTTCTCCGTTTTCTTAGGCTCAGTGATGTCTACGATTATTGCTTGAAAACCCACGGTCCTTCCATTAACTGTAAACCGTGAAGGCTTGCTCCAAAGATTGAGAACATTACCATCCTTTCTTACTGCCCGAAACTCTAAATGTCCAGGTTTTCTTCGTAATACAATAATGCGCAAAAATAGACGCATTACTTTTCCTCGATCAGCAGAGTGTATAAAATTTTTGAATGGTTGATTTAGCAACTCGGAAACGGAATAACCCAGCAAATCAGCCAAGGCTTTATTTACATATTTCAATCTTCCCTTCAAATCTGAAATGGCGATGCCTACAAATGCATTTTCGACCAGACTGCGAAATGCTTGTTCACATTTGAAGAGAATTCTATCTGAATTTTCATCTTTTGCACCATCATACTGCGCAGCCATGAGGTTAGCTTCCATAGTAAATGCTATTCTTTCATTCAAGTTTCTTTGAGTGTTACATTTAACTTGTATGAAAGCGAAGTCTGAATTATTAGTAATAATGCATAATTGGAATCCAACTCGGACCTCATATGTTTCTCTTGACAGAAACTTTCATTACAAAACAAGTTAAGTTATAAACCAGAAGTTAGAAGTCTAAATTTCTGCCATACACAAATGGGATTAGTCTATGACAAAACCAAAAATCGGGCTTTCCATGTTATACTGTTTAAGCGAGCCCTTCGAGAAAATGGCTGAGCATCTTACAAGAACAGAAACAAGCTGCGTGGAAATTGTTGACGACGGATTTCACACACTAAACAAACAACGAATCAAGACACTAAAAGACATTGCAGACTCGCACAACCTGAAATATTCCGTGCACGCACCCTTCGCAGACATAAACATTGCATCGCCATCCAAACCAATAGTGAGAGCTGTTTGTAAGCGATTGAAAGAATCAATAGCCTATGCACATGCTTTGGATGCTTACATGTGGGTTTTCCATCCTGGATTAAAAACGGGTATCAGCATGTTCTATCCAGACCTGGACTGGCATCAAAACACTAAAACAGTACGTTTGCTTTTCAAATCTGCAAACGATTACGGCGTGAAGATAGCCGTAGAAAACGTGCCAGAACCATATCCCTTCCTAATGAAAAATGTGGAGCAATTTACCAAGTTTTATGAAGAAATCAACGAAGACATAGGCTTAGTCTTAGATGTTGGACACGCAAACATTAATGGTCAAATAGAACGTTTCATGGAGACTTTTGCAAGCAGAATTGTGCATGTTCACGCGCATGATAATGATGGAAAAAGCGACCAACACTTAGGCATCGGCTATGGAACTGTAGACTGGGAGAACTTTGCAAAAACGCTGAGAAAAATATCTTATGACAAAGTTGTTGTAATCGAATCTGTTATGCATGTTAATGAAAGTGTGCAAAAAATGAAACAGTTACTTACATGACTTCAACTTGTTTCCTTCAATGGAATCTCTATCTTCATAAAATCTTCCGCTACTAGCGTGTTTTTGAAAAATTTCCGTGCTTCCGCTAGAAGTTTGCTTGTGTCTTCATATCTTGCGCTAACATG
Source organism: Candidatus Bathyarchaeia archaeon (assembly GCA_038873195.1). Taxonomy (NCBI): domain Archaea; kingdom Thermoproteati; phylum Candidatus Bathyarchaeota; class Bathyarchaeia (SeqCode); species Bathyarchaeia archaeon. Next base: position 1,410,328 of record JAVZEV010000001.1, read on the forward strand.
TGTAAGAACCAGCTGTTTTACTTTAGCCTTCTTGGCGTTTTTGGCAGCTTGGCTCGACGTTGAATGTCCATCTTCTTCCGCTCTTTCAGCCAATTCATCATCCAGAGTAGCATCATGAATAAGCAAGTCTGCATTAGCCGCAAACTTTGCAAAACCTTTAAACGGTCTTGTGTCGCCCGTGTAAACAATTTTTCTTCCAGGTCTAGGCAACCCAGTAACTTCTTCTGGCTTTACCACTTTGCCATTTGGCAATCTAACCTTGTGCCCATGTTGCAGTTTAGACCATAAAGGTCCTTCTGGAACACCTAACGCTTTGGCTTTTTCTGGAAAGAATCTTCCAGGTCGAGGCTTTTCTATAAAGGCGTAGGCTAGGCTTGGGATTACATGGTTTGCCCACACTGCCTGAATTACATATTCGTTTTCTTCGCATACAACACCAGCCTCGTATATCTCGTGAACCTCAATTGGAAATGTCAAAACAAACTGAACTGTTTCCCTAATATTCTCTAGGAACCGCTTGATTCCCGATGGTCCGTAAATGTCAAGTTTCTTTTCTCTGTCAAGCAACGCCATGGTTTGCAAAAGCCCGGGCAAGCCGAGAACATGGTCGCCGTGCATGTGTGTTACGAAAATTTTCATTTTTTTGTGAAACCCTGCTTTAGCTTTTATCATTTGCCTTTGTACGCCTTCGCCGCAGTCGAACATTATTTGTTCGCCTTTGCGTTGAATAAGTACAGCAGGTAGGCTTCTTTTTGGTGTTGGAACGCTTCCGGCTGTGCCTAGGAAAACAACATGCAAACTCATGTGTCTACACCTTTTCAAACACTGCTATTTCTCTTGTTAGGCTTCTGTGAACATAAACGAAATGGGATTCTAAATGTTTATAGCCTAAAGTTTCACCAGTTTTTTTAATGCCTAACGTTTTTGGTGCAGCCATGCAAACTCGTTGTCCCTTGCTAAGTATGCCGTGAACAGCCGCCAATACTTCCTCAACTATTTGCTTTGTGGAACGCTTAAGGGTTGTTGAGGACCTTCCATAAGGCGGGTCAGTTACGACGCAGTCAACTTTTGTTATGGGTGGGTTGCATGCATCCGCAAGGATTACTCCTTCGGGCTTTATTCGGAAATAGTCTAAGTTTCTGAGGGTTCCTCTCACCATGCGCTTTTGAATGTCCAAACCTAAAACGCGGCATCCGATGAACGCAGCTTCAATCAGTGTGCTTCCGGTTCCGCAGAAAGGGTCAAGAACGAGCGCTCCAGTTTTTGGTTTGGCCAAATTTACCATGCATCTGGCGAGTTTTGCCAGCATGGCTGATGGGTGGAAGAATGGTTTTTTCTTTGGTCGTCTTTCAACGAATGGTTTTGGCGGAATCTCAGCAAGTGCTACGCCGAAAACAAATTTTTCTTCAGTTAAGAATCCTGTAAAGGTTTTATTTGGATTTTTAAGGTTCACTTTCGTTCTCTCTGTTTTATTAAGTATGAGTTCTCCGAGCTTTCTTTCAAGAAACATGCTGTCAATGTTAGGTGAGTAGTCTTTTACGTGGTGCACGCGGACGACAAAGGTTTCTCCGTTTTTCAAAACCTCTTTCAAATTCACAATGCGCATATTTTTCAGTATCATATTTGTTTCGGCTTTGCAAGTAAATAATTCTAGCCCGCAAAGTCTCGTGAAAGCTGCTCTATGCTTTACGGCTTCGACGCATTTTGAATCCACTTCAAGTTTCAGAATCTGGTCAAGTTTCTCCAACGTTTTAAAGGCGAAATTTTCCGCTTCAAGTATTGCCTCTAACTCGGCAACTGGCAGAGTCTCATGTTCGCCTGAAAGCAGAAAGAAAAGTTTAGCCACTTTGGCGTTCCTTCAAATGTTTAGCTATTAAGGGCGCTAGAGAAACCTTGCTAACATGACTTGGAATGCTGTCTGTGCCTACTATCTCCTCAACTCCAGCCTCAAGAATTCTTTTTTCTGCATCACTTATCAAAAGTGGATGTGCACACGCGGCAAACACTTTTCCTGCTCCAAGCTCTTTCAGAATTTTTGCAGCAGCAACTATTGTGCCGCCGGTGCTGATTATGTCGTCAAAGATTATCACGGTTTTTCCTTTAACGTTGAATGTTTTCTTTTCAACGCTAATCTGTCCAGTATAGCGGTCTCTATGCTTTTCTAAGTAGCCGCATTCTCCGCCGAGAACTTTTTTCGCTTCTTCCACAATGTAAATTGCACCCATGTCTGGAGCCAGCGCAAACGCTTTTGCAAAACCTTTCTGCTTAAAATATTCTGCCAAGAGCGGAATGGCTGAAACGTTTTTTGCTTGAAAAGGAAATCTATTCAACACTTTTTCTTGGTGTACATTCACTGTTATTAGGCTATCAACTCCAACAGCTTTAAGCATCTGTGCTATGGCGTCTATGCTTACTGCTTCGCCTGGAAGGAAAATTTTGTCTTGGCGTGCGTAAGCAAGATAAGGCACGACCGCGGTTACTTTTTTTGCACCATGACGTTTGGCTGCATCAACAATAAGTGCTAGCTGTATTAGACGCGTGTCTTGTGGCGGGCTTGTGGTTTGGATTATGACTGCTTCTTCGTTCTTCACTGAACCTTCTAATCTCACGTAGGATTCTCCGTCTGGATAAGTTTTAGAAACCAACGGAGCTGTTTCTGCGTCTAAGAGTTTAGCTATTTTTTCGCCTAGTTCTCTTGACGCTGGACCGGGTATTATTTTCATTTTGTTCGCCGCGGTTAAGAGTGCGGTTATCTTGGCTTTTTAGATTTTTCCAGTTGCCTTGTATTGTTCGATGAGCTCTTTTGCTCTGTCCATGCGGATTTTGCGTTCTTCAACCATTTTTTCGGCTACTAAATCGATTAGTTCGCCTGTTGCGCCGGCTGCTACGGCTATGTTTCTTGCGTGAAGTGACATGTGTCCGCGTTGTATGCCTTCGTGTGCTAATGCGCGTAATGCGCCAAGGTTTTGTGCTAAACCAACGGCTGCTAAGACTTCTGCGAATTCGTTTGCGGTTTTTACCCCTAAGATTTTTATTGCTATTTTCGCTATTGGGTGGGTTCGCACTGCTCCGCCGATTAAGCCTACAGCCATTGGCAGTTCAATTGAGCCTACTAGGTCGCCGTTTTCGTTTTTCTCCCACGTTGAAAGCGTCGTGTAGTGTCCGTTTTTTACTGCGTATGCGTGGGCTCCTGCTTCGATTGCGCGGTGGTCGTTGCATGTTGCGATTATGACGGCTATTATGCCGTTCATTATGCCTTTGTTGTGGGTTGCGGCTCGGTATGGGTCTGCTGCTGCAAAGGCGGATGCGTTTACTATGCCGTCTACGACTTCTTCTCCGCCAACCGAATCTTTCGGCACTATGCACCATGCTCTGGCTAAACGTTTAACGGCTAAATTGGAGATTATTCGCAGGTAAACACGTCCGCCTGTTATGCGTTCTATTAATGGCGCTACAGCTTCAGCCATTGTGTTAACTGCGTTTGCGCCCATGGCGTCGCGGCAGTCAACGTGCAATTCTGTGATGAGCATCGGTCCTTGGGTTGTGTGGATTACTTTTGCGTCTAAGTCTTTTGCGCCGCCACCGACTGAAACGAGCACTGGGTCTTGGTCATTTGCTTTTTTTATGATGTCTTCTTTTGCTTGTAAAACGCGCATTTTGGCTGCGTATGGATCTTTTATGCCGACTGCTTGTATTTGTCCGATCATTATTGGTGGTGTGCTGCTTGTGTGGAAGCCTCCGCCGTCGCGTGCCATTTTAGCTGCGTAACTGGCTGCTGCGACAACTGAGGGTTCCTCGATAGCCATTGGAATCAGATAGTCACGCTTGTTTATGAGGAAGTTTACGCCGATGCCTAAAGGTATGGGAATTGCACCGACAACGTTTTCTATCATGCGGTCAGCCAAATCCAAAGACAAAGAACCAGTATTCAGCAACAAAGCAGCTTCTTCATCTGTTAAACTAGCGAACTTTTTGACAAATTGCAAACGTTCTTTCGGACTAAGCTTATAAAAACCTGAAATCAAAGATGACTTACTCATGCATTTTCACCAACTTCCTATTATCAAGAAATAAGGAAATAAAAATGCTTCTAGAGTCTGCATTTTTTTACGTGATTTCAAACGTAATTATGTAGAGCATGTAAGTTGATGTGCTAGGTTTAAGAATTTTTAAGTATGTATAAATAAGAGATGTGCCTGTGGCGTTTGCTGATGCTGTGATGCTTATGTAATTGTTACTACCCAAGACAAAATCGTAAAGGGCTCCGCTCGTTTGGTTATAACTACCATTAATGATTTCGATTTGTATACTTGTTGTGCTTCCATTGCGGAACCAAATTGTGCAGTTAGTTAAACGGGCTATGTCCGTACTATTAGAGTTAATTAACTGAAGCTGCCAGTCATCGGTTGTTTGATTGAGTATTTCTAAAACATCTGAATTGGTTGTTCCGCTGGAAATTGCGACTTTAGCACTTGTACTGTTTGTATAAATGACCGTATTAGCAGTGACATTTTGAAGAACTACTAATGGCGGATCAATGGGCATTGATATTTGTTTTGTCATAATAAAAAATGTGTTACCGGCGACTGTGTGCTGTGTTTCTAATAAGACAGATAGAGCCAAAACTAGGTAAACGAATTGTCTAATTTTCTTAACATTAGCAAGTCTGTTCATTTTTCAACCCAAACAAAGGATATAGAATAAAAAGGGGAAAATGGTGTTACTCTTGTACATCGATGGCTATTTGTAAGCTTGCAGTTACGCCTGCTGTCGCATCAGCTACAGCTTTGGTTTCGATTCGAATAGTCCACTCATCGTTGGAATCCATCTGCCGATAAGTAGTGCTCTCACTTAATATGAAGTAGTTCCCAGAGACGGTATAGTTGAGATAGCCCTTCTGTACACCTGTGTCATCGAGCAAGACAATGTTAAGGAAAGTGAAATTTGCCACGTCTGCCGTACCGTTTGTTATTGATATGTGACGCAATCTAACTGATGGAGTGCCAGATTGAGTGTTGCTCACGTTCACAGCTTTTTCGTAAGTCAAAGTAGTGTTAGGATAGGCTTTAAGAGATAAGGTAACTGACGTGTTACCTGTTCCCATAACTGATCCCGATGGCCAATCGACTCCATGGTCGAAGCACACAGTAACCGCAGTTGTCAAAGAACCTGAAATACTCAAGGAGTAATAGATTGCGGCGCTGACAGTTCCTATGAGTAACGTTGATATTAGCAATATTATGAATTTCAGGCTTTTCTTGTAGTTTATTTTCATTTTGTTGTTTCACCTCCTTTTCTTCTTTTTCTTTCTTTAAGCGTGTCTATCCATATTCTTGCGAGCACGTAGACGCTTACGCCCAAAACGAGGATGCAGGCTATTGCCAAGGCTACTGCTGAAGTTACGAAGGCTGCCTCCCCCCAAGAAGGCTTAAGAACTGCGTAAACGCTTGCGCCTGTTATTGCTGTGCCTGCACCTAGGGCTATGTACCACCATTTTGGTTTGAAGAATATGTATGTGCCTAACCCCACAACAAGCGTGTCGAACGCGACTATTGCTATGAAGGTTGTTTCCCATGTCATGTGTGGAAGCATCACTAAGGGATGAACGGCGATGTCGGCGTAGTTGGTTACGAAGAAAGTGGCTAAGACTATGGAGGGCAATGTGACGGTGAACATGAAAACTTTAGCGTAGTTCAAAAGCTTCTTTACTATTCCAAGATACGCGTTGACTGCGACGATGTTTGCCAAGGCTACAACCAGATACAATAGGCTGTACCAGAACCGCATGTACTCGCCAAAAGACAGCATGAACTCTTTGCTTACGATTAGTTGTCCAAACCCAGCCAAAGCCGCAACTTGATACAAGTACGGTAGGTGCCATGGAAAATGCCGGTCCAGTAGACATGTTAGCAAGCTTACGGCTAGAAAAAGATCTATGCCCAGCAGTGCGAAGAACTCTGGTTGTAGTGGGGAAGGCAATTTCGGTACCGCACCCGAAAGTCTGGTTTCTTTTTATTTAAGACATATGAATTCGGAATTCAAATCCGAATTCTACAATAGAAAGCGTGAAAATGGAAAATAATCTGTTGTATAGTAATGTGCAATACACACAGTAAAAGCGTCAATGCGACAGATGAGTGTGTTTGTGGGTTATTTTTTTGGCAGTGCTATGGCGGAGATTCCAAGGCGTTTGTGGATTTCTTTTGCAAGGATTTCTGCGTGTCCTACGCGGTAGTTGTCTGTTATGACGAGTTTGGGTTTTGAGCGTCTGACGTATTCGAGTAGTCCGTTGAAGTCTGAGTGGTCGCTTAGGGCTATGATGTATTCTTTTTCGTTTATTTCGCGGCATGGAGAGTTGAATTCCCAACCGCTAACGTAAACTCTGAAGGCGTTGGGACCTATTTTGCTTCGTGAGCCCATATGGTAGAAGGCTATGCAAGGCGCGTTTTTTTCCAGCATTTCTTTGGCTTCTCGTTCTTCAGAGAGTATTAAATGTCCAAGGCGCATGCCGTGTTGTTCGCAAACTTTTGACACGTGAAAGACTTTTTCCGGCACGACGAAGGGTGCTTTTACATTGGCTTTGTGTAGGATTTGCATTACTTCTTGGAGTTTGCCGTGATAGCCGAAAACGTAAACTGTGCCTTGTTCTAGTCCATGTTCTATGACGGAGATTAGGAGGTTTTTGATGTCTTTGGCGAAGGAGCGTTTGCATGTTGGGCCTCCATATGTGGCTTCCATGACGAGTGTGTCTGCGTCTAAAATTGGGGTTCCGTCGATTCTGAAGTCGCCTGTGAAAACTGTTTTTGTTCCTTCTTTGTCTTCTACGAGTACTTGTGCTGCGCCTAGGATGTGGTCGGCGCCGAAAAGTGTTATGTATTCGTCGTTGTATTGGAAGGTTTTGCCGTATTCGTGTGTTTCCACGTTGCCTTCCATTAGGAAGAGTGGTCCCATCATGACATCGATTAAGTCTTTTGTTGCTTTTGTCATCAGCACTTTTTCGCATGTTCGGAGGCTTTGTTTTAAGCCGGTCATGTGGTCTGCGTGGGCGTGAGTGACAACTCTTAATGGTCTTGTTTTGTCGAAGGCGTCGCATGCGACATGTTTTCCTAGAAGTACAGCGCCAGTTTCTGTTATTGTGGCTTGTGTGGACAAGGTTGTGCACCGGTCATGTGGTTTTGGGCGCGAGCCAGTCGATTAATTCTCTGGGGTTTTCGCATTCTATTTTGACTTTTATTGGTCCTAAGGGTGATTCTGCCACTTCTTTAGAGAAGGATACATGTCCAGCGTATGCGACTTGTTTGTTTAGGTAGAAGTTTATAGTCTTTCCGCTTAATCCTTCGAATAATACTGCTCTTGCGGCGTCGCGGATGCGTTCTCTGCGGAGTAAATTGTAAAGTTTAGTGAGGGCTTCGCGTTCTGTTGCTTCTGCGGTTATTATAGCCCCCTTATATATAGGTTGAACCTTAGTTTGAATGTTGCCGAAAATGTTTTCGATGGCGCGTTTTACTTTTTCTTCGCTTTCTGTGGGGTTGATTTCAGCTTCCACGCAGACTTTTATTTTGTCCATTTTTGTTCGACTTTCCCGAGAACTTCTTTGGCTTTCCGTTTTACAAACTCATATTTTTCTTCGTTTACTATTAAGTGTTCAGCCATTGCTATGGCTTCGCCTAAACCAACGCTTAACTCGCGCATGTCTCTTTCGTGGAAGATTTCCCAATTGGCTGGGTCGTCGCTTCTTTGTCTATGATAAAGTCTTTTGAATCTTGTTTCAGGCGATGAATGAACCGCTATGAGTGTGAATTTTGGAAAATGCTTTTTGAATTCTTCAACTTCGTTTAAGCTGCGTATGCCATCCACAAGAATTTTGCTGTCTGGCACGTTTTCTATTTTTGGAATACACCTTCTTGCTATGACGCCTTTTCCCTCTTTCTCTCGCAATTCAAGCATCACTCTGCCAATGTTTTGCGGGTTCAGCTCCAACCCCCTATGCGTTGTTTCCTCTCGCACCACATCACCCATCACAACAATGCCATAACCCATCTCTTTAGCGGCAGAAACCACTATGGATTTTCCAGCTCCAGGCATACCAGCCAAACCAACAACAAATTTATTGCCAGTCACCTTGCATTTCCCTCTGGATAGACTTTGTCAGTAACAGATAGCCTTTTACATTAAAAGCATTTATGAGAAAGTTAAATGAAAAGTAAGCGAAGGAATACGTAATGTCTGAGACCATAAGAAGTTTTATAGCTTTTGACATGGACAGCGAACAGGTTCTAAAAAAAATCACAGACATCCAATCTCTTCTAATCAAAACTGGAGCAGACTTAAAACTTGTTGAACCCAAGAACATTCACATTACCGTCCGATTTCTCGGAAACATAACCCTCCCCATGGTGGACAAGATTTTTGAAGAAATGAAAAAAGTTCAGTTCATTCCCTTCGACATTAAAATTCGTGGAGTTGGCGCCTTTCCAAACGTGCGTTATCCACGAGTTTTGTGGGCTGGAATAACCGAAGGCGCCGACCAGTTGAGAAGCATTTTCAGCCAGCTAGAACCGCGTTTACGCAGTTTAGGGTTTACGCCTGACCAAAAGGGCTTCAGTCCTCACCTTACGATTGCCCGTGTAAAGTCTGGGAGAAACAAGGCTGAACTTGCCAAATTCTTAAATGAGAATGCAAATTGTGAGTTTGGAATTGTACGGGCTGAATGTTTAAGGCTTAAAAGGAGCGATTTGACGCCGAAAGGCCCAATTTACTCAACACTTAAAGAGGTTTGTCCACAGAAATAGAAAAAGGGCATTGTTTATGCAGAGAAAGATGGCGGATATCTGCGAAGCTGTTCTAAAACGTGTTACGCCAGACAAGAAAAGACGTGCTGAAATTGAGGCTTTAGCTAGAAAACTGGAGAAGAAAGTCTCCAACGCATCAAAAGCTTTGGGTGTTGAAGCTATGGTGCGCGTGGAAGGCTCTGTTGCTAAAGACACTTGGCTCAGCGAAGAGCCAGACATAGACGTTTTCATGCGTGTTCCAACCACTATACCGCGTAAATCGCTTGGAGAAGTCTGCTTGAAAGTAGCCAGAAAAGCCACTGAAGGAGCAGAACAGATTGAAAGGTTTGCTGAGCATCCGTATTTGGAGGCGATAATTGACGGTGTCAGAGTGAACATTGTGCCTTGTTATAACGTTAAGCGTGGAGAATGGTTAAGCGCCACAGACCGAACGCCCTACCACACGGATTATGTTAAAGAGCATTTGAAAGTGCCAATGCATGCTGAAGTGCGTTTACTGAAAAAGTTTATGACAGGAGTGGACGTTTATGGCGCTGAAATAAAAGTCGGCGGATTCAGCGGCTACTTATGCGAACTTCTAATTTTGCACTACAAATCCTTTGCAGAGACACTCAAAGCCTTCGCGCAATATAAGCAAAGAAAAGTCATAGACATAGAAGGCTACTACAAAGAAAGAGAAAACGAGTTACCACTATTATTCACGGAACCGTTAGTAATCATCGACCCAGTAGACAAAGGAAGAAACGTAGCTTCAGCAGTACAGCCGCAGAAACTCTACACTTTCATAGCCGCTGCACGAGCTTTCCTAGAAAAACCCCACTTAGCCTTCTTTTACCCGCCAAAAACAACAGCCTTAACAGCGAAAGAACTGAAACAAACATTAAAGAAGCGTGGCTCCGCCATTGTCCTCGTAACCTTTGGAAACGTCAACGCTGTTCCAGACGTTTTATGGGGGCAACTCTACAAGTCTCAGCGTTCTCTCCACAAGCTTATTGAATTAAACGATTTCAAAATTTTAAGAGATACCACATGGAGCGACGAAAAAAACCTCAACGTTTTTCTCTTCGAACTTGAAAACCACCACATTGCATCAGTCAAGAGACATCTTGGTCCTCCTTTAGAGAGAGAACGTGAATGCAGAGATTTTTTGGAAAAATACATGCGGGATTCTAATGTGGTCTCTGGGCCATACATTGCAGATGGACGATTGGCTGTGCAGCTTAAAAGAAAATACACTGACGTGCGTAAATTGCTTAAGGAAAAGCTGAAGGATGGAGGAAGAAACGCCGGTGTGGCTGAAAAAATTTCGCTGGTTCTGAAGAATAATTTCAAGGTTTTGGTAAACGAAGAAATAGCTGAGATATACGGCAAAAATAGCGAGTTTGCAGAGTTTCTAATTGAATTTCTTTCGGGCAAACCAAAATGGTTAGAACCCGCTTAGGCTCAATGCTATTAATGCAATGCCAAAAAGCCAGCAGTATAATGCGAAAAAGTGAAACTTCTTTTGGGCAAGGATTTTCCAGAGCAACTTTATTGTTAAATAGCCAACAATCATTGCAGCAACGACTCCCACGAGGATTTCTGTCCATCCTAAACCCGCAGTTGCAAGTGCACCGTAATCCTTGTATGCCGTGTATCCGATGGCGCCAATTATTGCTGGTATCGAAAGCAGAAATGAGAATTTGAAGGCTTTCTCACGTTTTATTCCCAACAACAGTGCTATAGCGATTGTTGCTCCACTTCTGGAAACGCCTGGAATTATGGCTAAGCCTTCTGCCACACCCACAATTACCGCAGTCAAATAGTCTATGCCATCTTTTTCTTCCTTTCCCATCTTTGACAAGTAAAGCACTAAACCGAAAACAACGAACGCTACAGCAATTGGCAGCAGATTTTGGAACGCTTGTTCCACGGGCTCTTTAAGTAAAACGCCCACAGCCACAGCGGGAATTGTTCCCACGATTATTGAAGGTAATAGTTTGCCGTGTTCTGTTTTGAAATCCAAATGAACCAGAGCTGCAATGATTTTTTTGATGTCCTCTCTGAAGAAGAACAGTACTACGAGCAATGTTCCAATATGCAGCATAAACTCGAAAAGCAGAGAATCCTGTGTGTCGAGAAAATGCAGAAAATGTTCGGCTACTTTCAAGTGTCCAGTGCTTGAGATTGGTAGCCATTCTGTTAAGCCTTGTATTGTGCCGAGAACTGCTGTTTCCACAAGACCCAAAGGTTATCGCCGCTCTCCTTTCTTGTATTTTCGAGTTACGTTTAAAAGATTAATTCATATAACACATTAATTCTTCAATGCTGGTGTAAGCGCATGAGTGAGTATCCACTTGGAAGCCGCGAAGACCGTGAAATGCTGGCTAAAATGTCCATGGAAAAGCTGCTTGACTACTTCTTTCTGCAAATCCGAAACCTATGGAGAGTTGACGGCTTATACTTTCTCGGCATAGAGAAAAAGTTTGGCACCGAAGCAGCCACAGAGATTGACGCTGGAGTTTGGGAAACAATGGCCGCCATAGAAGCAAAAAGCCTGCAAAAAATGTTCAATGTTAGCGAAAATCCGGGCGTTCCAACAGTTATTGATTTACTGCGAAAGTCAAGTTGGGCTTTAGACCAACCATTCAAAACTGTTGAAGTAAGCAGTAAAAGAGCCACTTTAAGCGTTGACCGTTGCAGAACGCAAGAAACACGCTTAAGCAAAGGATTAAGCGAGTTTCCATGCAAAAAAGTCAGATTCGGCTACTTAAAAAACTTCGCGAAGACGCTCAACCCAAACGTAGAAGTAAACTGCATCGTCTGCCCACCAGACAAGCACCCTAAGAACCTATGGTGCAAATGGGAATTTCGCTTATAATTTTTAGTAAATACAGTTTGTTTCCTCTTTTTAACACATACCTAAACCATAGAATAATGGCATAGAAAATCTTTGCTTGCTTTTGTGTGCGTTACTATGTCGTTGCCTCTCGCAAAAAGTGTTCCTTAGGTGTTCTGGTCAAAAAATAGATTGAGCATCCTATAGCATAAACGAAAGGAAAGGGCAAAAATAGAATTCTTGCTATGCTTAGATATTGATACCAAGAGTCGCCACTTTCCAAATAAAGCATGTAACGCCATACTCCCATAAAACTGTAATACCATATGAAAAACAAAACAAAAACTATCCAAAATATCATTGAGCTGTGCCAAGCGTACCTTGCCCGAACAAGCATCATAAACGAAACACTGAAAGCAAAAGCCGCGAGCACAAGCGGAGCATAAAATATTGGTGAAAGGTAAGGGGATGCCCCAGACGAATATGGTCCACCAACAACAGCAACTACCCAAAACAATATGAGAATAAAAAGCAAAGCTATTCCACTCAAGAAAGTTAGCCAAGCTACTATTGTCACGCCAATCGGTCTTTTCACAACTGCCCCTTCAACTTTATAGTATGATAGTTCACACAGATAAAAGTTAAGCAAACTTGAGCGTACACAATAAGGATGTCATCCTTGCCATAATCTTACCAACTTAACCAAAATCCATCAAGAAGCATAGAAAAAAGTTTACACTAAATTAATAAAAACGTGGGAAAACTAGGTTACGAATTAAAGCTATTAGCTTAACCTAATATCTTCTTCTTTGGCCTCTTCTTTTCGACCAGCACTCTCGGCAGTAAACGGGCCTATTTGGGTCAGGCTTGAAGGGAACTTCACATTCCTGTCCACAATCAGCACAAACTGCCTTGTGCATCTCTTTCTCTGACATTATACTATTTCAACTCCTTACGCGTTTATCGTGCAAAAATCGCTTCTTGCACAACGCAATCATCCACCACACAGACGCTTATAAAACTTGTCATCAAACACTCACAATCCAAACAAGCCACACTAACATGCAAACATGTTAAGGTTCTTATTTATGAAAGCCATAAAAAGTAGTTAGAGAGGCGCTGTTGATGGCTAGCCAGCAACCAGAAATAATCTCTCGACTTCGCGAGTTTTCTCCGACAAAAACTGCCGGCTTAATTTCTGACACACACGTTCCGGCAAGAGCCAGAGAACTTCCCAAAAAAGTGTTCGAAGTCTTCGACAAAGTCGACTTCATCGTGCATGCCGGAGACCTTGTGCAGCTTTCCGTCATCGACGAGTTGGAACAGCTCGCGCCTGTCTTGGCTGTTTACGGCAACATGGATGGACCAGAAATCCGCGGAAAACTACCAAAACTTAACTCTGTGAAAGTTTTCGACTGGAAAATAGGAGTAATGCACAATCCAGGCGCGCTTTTCGGCTCAGCAAAAATGCGTGAGATCGCTGAACGGAACGCATTTAACGTGCTTGTTTATGGGCATACGCACAGTTCTAACATGAAATGGGAAGGAAACACTCTTTTCATAAACCCTGGAAGCCCAACCAACCCTATTCCGCCCTTCATTAACAAACCCACTGTCGCTTTGCTTAGAATAACAAAGGAGAAAATAATACCGGAGATAGTTCAGATTTAGGCAAGTTTTCGCTTTTCAATTAATCGACGGTGCTCTTGCATCATACACTTATCCATAATCACAGTTAAGCCTGCTTTTCTCGCTTTTTCAGCCGCTTGCTCGTTGACTATTCCCAACTGCATCCAAACCACATACGGCACACCATACAACTTCCTTAACTGAATTGCCTGCTTCACTAATAGCAAAACTTCAGAGGAAGGCCTAAAAATGTCCACAACCTCAATAGTTTTTTGCACTTCTGCCGGCATGTCTAACAAGCTCTTATAGCTTTTCTCTCCCAAGACTTCATCGGCAAAGGGGTTGACTGGTATAATGCGAAAGCCGTGATCTTTTAGGTATTCAGCCACTCTGTGGCTATCTTTTGAAGGATCTTTGGACAATCCAACAACAGCGACGGTTCTGTATCTTGTTAAAATCTCTTCAATAGTGTGTTGACTCAACCTTCCGACTCCTTGTAAGAAAAAATTGAACTAATGGATTTACCAGTTTTGTGAAGAGTCATTATTGCAATTGATAGGGTAAAGAGTAACATCAATGGCAACAGGAAATTTGGAAATTCTGGAATTTGCACTGGTCCATACCATGAACCATATCCATCAACATTGCAGTGAGCTCGAACTGTTGCTGTTAGTGTTCCAGAAATAGGTCCTAAATTGCAGGGGACTGTAAAGGTTGTTTCTGATCGAAAGTTCACTGTAAAAGTTTGGATGTCTCCGTCAACGTTTACTTCTATGGAGTCAAGATAATGTGGGATAGTTTGGCTCTGTGGAGAATGAGAAACCGTGACGTTCAAAACGGTGTCACCGCCGTCGTTCCAGACAATCACGTTTGTTACTGCTGGAATTCCCGCAAATGCTCGGGGCGTGGAGTTCCCGAAGTACAAAATTATCATGCCTAAAGCTATTATGTAAATGAGTCTTTTTGTTTTGTTCAATTATTCCACCTTCTGATTCTTACCCATCAAGATTAAGGTATAAGATTTGTGTAGAGAAATATATAGACCAAAATGCCGAGGAGCAATGCCATTAGCCATAGAACCATAGTAACTCTCATTATTTTCTTTCTTTTCATGCAAGACTGAAAGGATGATTGTAAATGCCATGAAGCAACAAGCCAAACAGCGAAGCTCTCAGCCAAAGCTCCTAAGATTACGTGCGTTATTGTGACAAGAGAGAACAGGTTAAAACTGTAATTTAGTCTTAAAGAAGAAGGCAACATCACAACTGCAAACGAAGCCGTATTAAAAACCAACGCAATCAGCATCGTGATTCCATGCAAATACAACTTTCTCTTACTTTTCAACATAAGACTTACAGAAAATACAGCCAAAACAACAATCTGAAAGACAAGGTTAACCTGAGCCACAAACAAATCCACGAACTTCACCGTAGCTAATAGTAAACATGACTAACGGTATAAGATTTTCACTTTAACTTATCTCTCTCCAGAATGTTGGAGTGTCGGTTCATAGAGTGTTTTAAAAGCAGAAAATGCGAAGCGTTTTAACTGCAGTTTGCGAGTGGAGGTGCGCGTGTATGGAGCGTTGTAAAAACCCGTGGAATAAAGAATGTAAGAACCCTAACATTGAAGTTTACATTCTCTTCAAAGGAGAAAAAACACCCATCTGCAGACGTTGCTGGAGTAGGCTTTCGGATAAGGAGTTGGAGTGGTGAAAACTGATGGAAAGATTCAGTATGAACACGGCGAGGTCCTTTCTCGGAAAAAACGTAAACCTTCACTTGAAAGACGGTTCAGTTATAGTGAATGTTTTGCTTTCAGAGATTCTAAAAGACGAGTTTGGAAGGGTAACTTTCGTTAAATGTGTGCCCTACAAGAAAGAAAACGAGTTCAAGATACCATTAAAGAGCATAGCATGGGCTGAACTTTTGAATCTCAACTTGATTCTCATTGGCGATAACAATTAGGGCGCAGCCGTAATAGGCTTCTATTTTTTGGATAGTTTTTAAACGAGGTTGTTAAACAACCTTAAATAATTCTCGGCAGACTCTCTAAACGGCGATAAAAATGCCGTGCACAGTTATAGCTGGAGCCTTCTGGGGAGACGAAGGAAAAGGAAAAATAATCTCTTACCTAGCCTTAAAAGATAAACTTGACGTTTGCGTGAGAACGGGTTCTGTTAACGCCGCCCACACAGTATGGTATAAAGGTAACCGTTACGCGTTGCATATGGTTCCCGCAGCCTTTGTCTATGAGAAATGCCGTTTGCTGATTGGCGCGGGTTCAAATGTTGAAGTTAAACAGTTACTCGAAGAAATAGAACAGACAGGCACCAAAAACCGCATAGGCGTAGACGCTCAAGCTTCTATAATCGAAGAAAAACACTCAATGCAAGACAAAGCAAGCGCGCATCTCAAACAAGTTGTAGGCACAACCGGCAGGGGCGTAGGCCCAGCAATCGAAGAACGCGTCCGCAGAACAGCAAAACTTGCAAGGGACATTCCAGAACTCAAGCCATACTTGACAGACGTGTCTAAAGAGGCTAACGAGGCAATAGATAAAGGCAAAAACGTCATGCTCGAAGGAACACAAGGCTTGCTACTTTCGCTTTATCACGGAACATACCCCTACGTGACAGGACGAGACACAAGCGCAGCAGCAATCTGCTCCGAAGCAGGAGTAGGCCCAACAAAAGTTGACGAAGTCTTAATAGTGTTCAAATCCTTCATGACCCGTGTCGGCGCAGGCCCACTACCTGGAGAAATAACAAAAGAAGAAGCCATAAAACGCGGATGGTTCGAAACTGCTGCTGGAACAGGCCGTGACAGACGCTCTGCTCCATTCAATTTTGAACTTGCCAAGAAAGCTGTTACGCTTAATGGCGCAACTCAGGCTGCAGTCACAAAACTTGACGTTCTTTTTCCTGCATGCAAAGGCGCGAAAACATACGATGACCTTCCAAAGGACGCTAAGCAGTTCATAAAGGAAATTGAAAAATCCACAGGCATTCCAGTCGTGCTAATCGGCACTGGGCCAGAAGCCTTAGACATAATTGACAGAAGAAAATAATCCTGATAACTCTTAGATAAACAGATTTTTCTCGGCAGAAAGGCATAAAGCATCAACAATTATACTAAAGTAAAATTCCAGCAATTGGAAGTAAAGTTGTTGACAGCAACCAACTATAGAAAAATTCTAAGGTCAAGCTTTCCGTTTGAAGTGTTAAACAAAGACTTGAGATTAATTTTTACCTCTAACCTGTTAGGTTCTTTTGGCGACGGACTTTACGCTTTTCTCTTACCAGTTTACTTAACTGAAAGCCTCGGAGCCAACGATGTAGAAGTAGGCATACTCTATGCCATAGTGACTTTGACTTCAGCATTAACTCTGCTTGTGGCTGGAACACTCGCAGACAAGTATGACCGCAAAAAAATCATGATAGCCGGATGGATAGCATGGGTGCCCGCGCCGTTAGTTTTCTCCATTGCAAACAATTGGCTTCAAACATTACCTGGCATCATTTTATGGGGAGTTTGGCTTGGCGGACCAACAAACACAGCATACATTGTAACAGCCGCTGACAAGACTAAGTTAACATTAACTTTCACTTTGATTTCTTCAGCGTGGTCACTTGGTTACATTTTTTCTCCGGCGATTGGAGGCTATTTAGCTGGAACTGTCGGAATGCATGCCGTTTTCTATTTAGCCTTCATTTTCTATGCTCTCGCAGGCTTAGTCCTAGCCTTCATAAACAGTCAACGTGCAACTCGCTTAACACAAGAGCCCCCAGAAAAGAATTACTCTTTCTTCAAGCTTTTAAAAACAAAGAGGTTGCTTAAACTTTCGATTCTATTTGCTTCTTTAATTTTCGTCACACTCATGTTTCGTCCATTCATCCCCAAGTTTCTTGCGGACGTCTATCATTATGGCAAGTTTGAAATAGGCATTTTAGGTTCTGTTTCCTTTTTCAGCTCAGCAGTTTTGGGCATCTTCTTAGGCAAGCTTGGAGATAGATGGAGAAAATCGTTTGCTCTTGCCATAGCTATGTTTCTAAGCAGCTTGTCATTAATTCTTCTCTTACTGTTCAGCCAATTCTACATTCTAATAATCGCCTTTTTCCTAATAGGAGGCTCCTACATACTATGGTCGTTAATGAGCGCCATAATTGGGCCACTCGCTCCAGAACATATGAGGGCACGATGGATTTCCATACCTCAAACCGTCAGCATTTTCACTTCTTTCGTGGCGCCCTACGTCGGCGGCGTTCTCTACAGTTTTTCTCAATCTTACTTGTTTATCATAGCCGTGGCGGCAACACTCTTCCTATCCTTGCTGATATTTTTTAAAGCTTTTGAGACGTAAAAAAGTGCCAAGGGTAAGTTTTGCGGAACTTTTATTTTTCTGCAATACATTCGGTTATCGTTTAAAAGAGGTGAAACAGTTGAGCATTTCCAGCGAAAGTGGTGTAAGGTTTTCTTTAACATTCGTACTGCTAATGCTTATTGTGGGATTGATTGCTGGCGGACTAGCGACTTACCTAATAGCCTACCAGCAAGTTGAGAATCTAAATAATGACATTGCAAATCTCAAAAATCAAGTCTCCAAACTGTGGGGTTTCCAGAACGTAACTTACCAAAATATTACAATTTATCAAAACGCCACGGTTTTAACAGAAATTTATGAACGCGTAAAAGATTCTGTTGTTTTAGTGCGTGGAACAACAGGTTCAGGAAGTGTACAAGGTTCAGGGTTTGTCTATAACTTCTCTGGTTTGCCTGTTGTAATAACGAATTACCACGTTGTCCATGGCACAATAAGCGTGAGCGTAACGTTTTCGAACGGAAACGGCTACGCGGCTGAAGTAAACGGAACAGACCCGTACGCGGATTTAGCTGTTCTATTGGTTGACGCTCCACAGGAAGAATTCAAACCCATCGAAATCGTAAGCTCCTCAACACTAAAAGTCGGCGACCCAGTCATAGCAATAGGAAACCCCTACGGCTTAGTTGGATCAATGACCACGGGAGTGATAAGCGCTCTGGGAAGGACAATAACCGAGGAATACACCGGCGGCTTCGGCATAGCAAACATAATACAGACAAGCGCGCCTATAAACCCCGGAAACTCAGGGGGTCCACTATTGAATTATAACGGCAAGGTTATCGGAATAACAACCGCAATAGTCGCAGAGTCTCAAGGCTTAGGCTTCGCCATCCCATCAAACACTATCCTTCGAGAAATTTACTCGCTAGTAACTAACGGTACCTATGACGGGCACTCCTACTTAGGCGTGAGAGGAACAGACATGAACTACGAAACAAGCCAAAAAATGGGCATAAACGTAACCTACGGATGGCTAATAGCCGAAGTCATACCGGGTGGCCCATCGGATGGAAAACTACAAGCCAACGACACAATAATCGCGATGAATATGACCCGCATCAAAAACGGCGACGACCTCGCAAGCTATTTGGAAGAAAACACGCTACCAGGCGATAATCTAATCATCACAATCGTAAGAGCCAACGCCACAGAAAATGTCACGATAACCTTAGAAAGACGACCAAGCCCATTTAGTTGAGATTTTCTTAGTGGGGCTGCCCGGATTTGAACCGGGGTCTAGAGAGCCCGAGTCTCCAAGCCTAGACCAAGCTAGCCGACAGCCCCTTGCATGCTCATCTTTACATTTAAAACATTAAAATAAAGTCTTCCTTAACCTTTAAACCCTCGCTTCGTAATATTACTTTACCACTTTGGGGAGGCTAACGCAGACTTGTCGATTCCACATCGTGTGCGGGGAGTAAAAATACTTAAAGCGGTTTCTTCGTCTCTTAGGTTGCAGATTTTGAATTTGCTTTTTGATAGGGGTCCTCTTTCTTATACTGAGTTGATGAGTTCTTTGAAGATGAATCCTACTAGGGATGCGGGGAGGTTTGCTTATCATTTGAAGTTTCTGCTTAGGGCGGATTTGATTGAGGCGGATGTGGAGGCGAAGAAGTATTGTTTAACTGAGCTTGGCAAGATGGTTATTGATGTTGCGGATAGGATTGAAAAGAAAGCCATAAAACCAAAAAGCATGCTTATACGCACTTCGCGTTTTGCATTGGAAGAGTTTGACGCAAACAAGATTGCAAACTCTCTTATTAAAGAAGCGAAAATGCCCGCTGAACTGGCGCAGAAGGTGGCGAAAGAAGCTGAAAAGCGGTTGTTGAAATCGAAGATTAAGTATTTGACTGCTCCACTCGTGAGGGAGGTTGTGAATGCGGTTTTAATAGAGAAAGGTTTAGAGGAGTATCGACACAAGCTTACGCGTTTGGGTCTTCCAGTGTATGATGTTGCCAGCTTGTTAGAGGGAAAAGAAACTGGTCAGCAAATGGGTTCTGTGAGCGAAAAATTGGGAGAGACAATTTTAAGAGAGTATATGCTTTTGAACATGTTTCCAAGAGATGTTGCAGACGCGCATTTGTCTGGTTCAATCTTTGTGGAAGGTTTGGGTTCTTGGATTTTGAAGCCAAGTGAAGTTATGCATGATTTGCGATTTTTTCTGCAGCATGGCTTAAACTTGGAAAGAATAAACGTTTTCAAGTCTTCTTTACAGCCTCCTAATAGTTTGGAATCGGCTTTGTCGACTACGTTTAATGTTCTTTTGCATTCTGCCAGAGAAGTAGATGCGATGCAAACTCTCGATTATTTTAATGTTTTTTTGGCGCCATTTGTAAAGGGTACAAAGCCTACAGAGGTTAAGGAGGCTTTACGTTCATTTATTCTCCAAGTAAATCAGCATGTAAAAGCGTCTTTAGGTTTGGAGCTTACCGTCCCAGATTTTATGGCAGGAAAACAAGTTCTCGGCTCTGATGGAAAAGTGTTAGGCAAATATGGAGATTTTGTTGATGAAAGCCAACTTTTAGCTTCATTTATCCTTGAAATACTTATTGAAGAAAGCCTGCGTAAGCCTCTGCTTAATCCCGCGATAATTTTGGAAGTGCGTAAGGAAGCGTTTGTTAATGAAAAAGTAAAAGCGATGCTTTTAAAGGCACATCAATTAGCTTCAGAAAAAAGCATGCTTTACTTTGCTAATCTTTTAGGAGAAAACAAACGCGATTCTGTTTTTTCTTCTTCTGGATTTACTCTCAAAACCGATGCATGTGGAGATTGGGAAATTGAAACTCTGCGTACCGGTTGTCTTGGAAGGGTTGGAGTTAATCTTCCACGGATAGTGGTTGAGTCTGGAAAGGATAAGACGAAGTTTCTGGAAATTTTCAAAGAACGGTTGGAGATGGCAGTTCGCGCTTTGGAGATTAAGTATAGAACGCTCAAGCAGCATGGTGGGGGTTTGCTTCCGTTTCTCTCTCAAGAAGTTAATGGGGACCAGTATTTTAGGCTTGAAAATTGTTCCCGCATAATAAACATGGTAGGATTGAAAGAATCTGCTGAGATATTCTCTGGGAAGAGTGTTTATGAAGACGAGAAAAGTTTGGCGTTTGCTGAGGAAGTAATACAACAAGCCTCAGAGTATATAAACAAGATTGGAAGAAAGCATGACAAAAATGTTTTTTTGGCTGCGTTGCCGAGTTTTGAAGCTTCTGAAAGGTTTGCCCAGTTGGATATTGAGAGGTATGGTGTTGCAAAAGTGCGCTTTTCTGGAACGCGAGAAAAGCCGTTTTACTCCACGGTTGGTAAGTTGATTCTTAAAGACGATGAAGTTCTTCCGACATTTTTGAAGGTTGAAGAGAAACTTAGCAAATTGTTCGATGCTGGTGGATATTTTTCGGTAATAGAGCTTGGAGAAGCCGAGCATAAACCGGAAGCTCTTATGGCTTTAACTAAGCAGATTTTTGAAAGCGGCAGTTTAGAATTTTTCACGTATAATCGCAAACTAACTTATTGCGTCAACTGCAAAAGAAGCTGGTTTGGAAAATTGCAGAAATGTCCCTCTTGCGGAGCAGTAAGCACATTAGCGTTCTTTGACCAGTTTGCGGCAGTATAAATTCTTGAAGGAATAGGCAATTGTTACTTTACGGCGCCTAATATTAAGGCTAGAAGTGCCATTCTGGCGACTATACCGTTCCAGACTTGTTGGAAATATCGTGCGTAAGAGGTGTTGTCCACTTCCGAGGCTATTTCGTCTACTCGTGGAAGCGGGTGCAGAATTATTAGATCTTTTTTTGCATCGCTTAGTGTTTTTAAGTCTATTTTGTAGGAGCCTTTAACTTTGGCGTATTCAGCTGGATCTGGGAAGCGTTCTTTTTGTATTCGTGTGACGTAGAGAACGTCTACCTGTGGGATTATTTTTTCTAGTCCGGTTTTTTCTGTTACGGGTATTCTTTCTTTTATTGTTTGTAGAACTTCTCTGCGCATTTTTAGAGTTTCAGGCGAAATTAGGTATAATTCAATGTTGTAGAGTGAGAGTGCGTATGCTAAGGAGTGAACTGTTCTTCCGTATCGGAGGTCGCCTACAAAGGCGATTTTTAATCCGTCAATTTTTCCTTTTTCTTTCTTTATCGTGTATAGGTCTAGAAGAGCTTGTGTTGGGTGTTCTTCTGCGCCGCTGCCACCGTTGATTACTGGGATTTTTGCGAATTCTGCTGCGAGTCTTGCCGCGCCTTCAAGCGGATGTCTCACGGCGATTACGTCTGCGTAATTTTCAACTGTGCGTATGGTGTCTGCGAGGTTTTCGCCTTTTTTGACGGATGCAATTTCGGCTTCTGCGAAGCCAATTGTTGAGCCGCCGAGTTTGTGCATTGCTGCTTCGAAGCTTAGGCGTGTGCGTGTGCTTGGTTCGAAGAACAGTGTGGCTAGGATTTTGCCTTTGAGCATGTCTGAGCCTTTGGCGGCTATGGGCTCCATGGCTTGTGCAATTTTTAGGATATAGTCAATTTCTTCTCGCGAAAAATCTTTTATTGAGATTATGTCTCTGCCTTGGAACTCCAATCTCACACCCAGAACAAATCTACGTAACTCCTAAATAACTTTTTATGAGCAAAGCGAATGCCCATTTGTGCGAGTGCAAAAGTTAAAATCTTTTATGTGCATTCTCTGTATAGCCTTGTTTAAGGGGGAATTCGTGTGAGCGAAATGGAATTGCGTGTTTCTAAAATTAAGGATGGCACTGTTATTGACCATATTACTGGCGGTCACGCGTTGGATGTTGTTAAGATTTTGGGGATTACTGGGAAGGAGAAGGGGACGCTTACTATTGCAGTTAATGTGCCGAGTAAACGTCTAAAAACGAAGGATATTGTTAAGATTGAGGGTAGAGAGTTGAAGCCCCAGGAACTGCATAAGATTGCTTTGTTGGCGCCTCATGCGACTATTAATATTATTCGTGACTATGGTGTTGTTAAAAAGTTTGAGGTTAAGTTGCCAAAGCTCATCGAGAATATTGTTAAATGTGCTAACCCGGCTTGCATAAGTAATAGTAATGAGCCTGTTCAAGCTAAGTTTTATGTAGAGTGTGAGGAGCCTTTGCTTTTGAAGTGTCATTATTGTGGTTATATTATGGAGAAGAAGGATGTTCTTCAACAGTTTTAGTGTTGGTGTTTGGGTATTCGGAATTTGAGATAATACTTATATCGTAAGAGATAATATTCTCAAGTTAGATATGTCTGCAAACAGACATAAAGTATATGTGTAGAACAGAAATGCGCGTGAGGAAAAAACATGTTCAGCCTGATTGAAATACTCTTATTCTCGTTATGGACATGCTTCGTTATATACGCCACATGGTACTTCACTTCTGCAAAACACTACGCGCCAATAACCCACACCGAAGCAAGAATGCTTTGGAAAATACACAAACAAATCGGTCAGTGTAGTTCTAGAAAATGGAGAGAAATTAGGCGAAGAAATAAGATAATTGGTTTTGAGTGCGGATGCGGATACAAACACATACAAAAACGTCCACTAGTCATTAGTGCGCCTGCTGCAAGAACCCAGATGCAAGACGCTGAAACGTCTATTTTCGATAAATTGCATACATCCTACGAGTCAACTTAATCCTAGAATTAGCAATTTGCAGAGAAATAGCAGTTAGTTACAAATAAAAAGGAGTTTATGCATACTTTTTGCATTTGTAGCAGTACCAACGCTGATATTGCGGAACAAAGGTGAGCGGACCTTTACATGTTGGGCAAACCTGTGGGGCTTGCTGAATGGGAGGAGCTTCTTGGGGTTGTTCTGGTTTTAATATTATGAAGTCGCCGACTGCTTGGACTTCTTCCCATGTGATGTTTCGGCTTTCGCCTCCTTTCTTGCCTTCCACGTATAATGATATGCCCATTTTTCCAACCATAAAAGCGACATCTTTTACTGTTCCGATTATGTGTCCTTCCGCGTCTATGACTTGCATTCCGACGAGCATGTCTTTTGTGACTGCTTTTTCCTGTTTAACCATGTTCTAGGGTTTGCATAAATTATAAAAAGGTAATGTGCCCACTGTTTGCAGTAGAGATGAAATTATGAAGAATTTTAACGCAAAAGTCTTGCTTTTTGTGTTGGTCGCCTTCTACTTGTCGATGGGCAGTTCTGCGATGGCACAATACACGGTAGGCGTCAAAAGCGGAGACTGGATAAAATATAACTTCACCATGTCTGGCGGAGGACAAACCGTTCAAGGTTGGATTAAAATAACAATTCAAAGCGTTAGCGGAACACAAGTTACTGGAACTTATGCTGTAGGAATGTCTGGTCAACAATTACAACAACTAGATTTCACGCTTGATATTGCAACAGGTTACGGTACCATGAGCGGTTTCATAATTCCAGCAAACCTAGACACTGGACAAGCGATTCCAGGGGAAGGCACTACTGTGCAAGGCATAACAACTCGACATGGTAGGACAGCGATTTACGCCACTGCTACTGACCCGTACTCTGGATGGACTGGACAAGTATATTGGGACCAAGCGACCGGAGTACTGTTAGAAACAAGCACCTCATATGGTGGTTATACCTATACAATTACTCCAGCAGAGACTAACATGTGGAGTACCGGGTTGTTTGGTCCCGGCTTCTTAGGCTTGGACTGGTGGATTTGGATAGTCATCATAGTAGTCATAGTTGTGGTAATAGTTGCTGCAGCTATAATTTTACGCAAGAGAAAGCCTCCAGTAGCTCCAGCTGCTCCCGCTCCAGCTCCACAAGAACAGCCGCCTCAGCCTCCACCACCGCCACCGCCGCCTCCACCAACACCCTAATCTTCACTTTTTTGTCAAGCAACATTTCATCAAAAGGCAATTTTGAAAGCGCCGCCGGTAGGACTTGAACCTACGACCGACTGGTTAACAGCCAGCCGCTCTACCGAACTGAGCTACGGCGGCAAACACGAGCGTTTAAGAATTTTGGTTTTGTAGTCGTATTTAAGTCTAGTTATGAAATGGCTTCTAAACTATTCCAGCCTTTCTCACTTTATACTTGACTACTCCCGCAAAAAGTCTGTAGAAATGCCGAATTACACGCCTATACCATTTATCAGTAAACGACATGTCAATTAACTCGTTTATCCAGTACAAGCCATGATTCAAACACTTAAGCAAAAGCTCTTTGTGCAGCTCCGTCATCTCCGTCTCCTTAAACCAATCCTCATTCTTCAACCTACCCATAGGCACAAAAAACAACGGTACAATCAAACTTCTAACCCCTTTGAGGTCATCCATCAGCTCCACGGTTTTAACCAAGTCGTCCTCAGTTTCTTCCGGAGAACCCACAATAAGCGTGCACGCCGGAACCAGCTTATTATCATGCATCAACCCCATACCAGTACGCACAACTTCCGGCCACTCTTCCGGCTTGAACGGATGTGCTTTCGCGGGCATAATTTTCTTAGCAAGTCTTCCAGAACCCGTCTCTATCCCTACCTCAGCACCCCACCACGCCTGCTTCTGCAGAATAATTTCAGAAATTTTCGACAGAAGCTTCGGTTTAGCCGCCACTGCAGCAAGCGAACAGTGACTCCAACCCACACCCTCGCATTTTTTGGCAATCACTTCATGAAGCTCTATAAGTTTTTCATCGTTTGGAATAGTGTTTTTGGAGCCGTAAAGCATAACGTCCTCCGCATGAAGCGCCACGCCTTTCGTGTAGCCACTTTCCATGTTCACATCTATCTCGCGCAGTACCTTCTCAATTGGGTACCAACGTAAAGGACGCAAAGTCACACTGCAGAATTGGCATCCTCGGCAACATCCACGACCAATTTCCACTAAACCATCAACTGAAGGCTTCATAATATCGGGTATCTCATCAAGACTCGGCGTTTCTTCAACAGTAGATTCATAATATTTAGGAAGCGGCTCATCATTCAAGGCAGCCCTAAAGATTTTCCCAACAACTTTTTCAGCTTCACCAGAAATTATGCAGTCTATCCCATACTCTTCAACGAACTTTGGACGATGCAAAAACTGCCAAACACCTTGACCGCCAACAATAATCTTTAACCCACGTTTTTTGGCTTCTCTAATTTCCGGGGTAGCCAACAACGCGCGAAAATGCTGTGCAAGATACGGTTCTTTTTTCAAAACAAAAGCGAAAGTGGTTGAAGCTGGACCCAATCCAAATGGGTCCATCACATGAATTCCTAAAACCTTCGCTTCGTCAATGTACTCGCCCACGTGCAACGGCGACACTGTCAAAACATCAAAACCTTCGCTTAAAAGTTGAGCCTCAACCTTCCGCAAGCCATACGGCGCAGCTTCGGGAATGCCTTTTTTTGTCTTAATCGGCGGGAAAAAGAGCCAACTGTAAAACCAGTCGGGAAGAAAGTTTGGTGGAGCACATGTTCCGAACCCTAAGAATATGTTTTTATGGTAATCACTCATCAAGGTTCGGTCAGCGGTCAATATTATTTTGCCATTGTCTGCTTGTCTCTTTGACAAATCGCCGTCGGCTCCAAATATTTTAATTCCAAATTTTAGAGATTTAAATTTTGACGCACTTTCTACTTAATGCTTATGGTAACAGCCTAACTTTGCATGATTATCAACAACTCATTACCATGTTCCATTTCAGTTACCTGCTGAGAAAAAGGTATATGTTAGACTTCCCAATTAAGCTGAAAGACCAATGGAGAGAACAAAAAAATTGAAAAAAATCATGGAAGTTAGATGGCACGGAAGAGGCGGCCAAGGAGCATGGACAGCAAGCGAATTACTGGCACGTGCGGCTATTCATGAAGGAAAATACATTCAATCTTTTCCTGAGTTTGGTCCAGAAAGAATGGGCGCGCCAGTCACAGCGTTTACAAGAATAAGCACTGAACCAATAAAGATTCACTGTGCAGTTTACAATCCAGACATAGTAGCCGTAATCGACCCAACACTACTGAAAACTGTCCCGGTCACTGAAGGACTAAGCGAAGAAGGAACAATCATAGTTAACTCGAAAGACGCTCCAACAGAAATTAGAAAAATACTCAACTCCAATAAAGGTAAGGTGTGGGCTGTCCCCGCAACAGAAATAGCAATAAAAATTTTGGGAATGCCCATAGGCAACACAGCCATGCTCGGAGCCGTGGCACGCATTACGGAAATTGTCAAATTAGAAAGCATTGAAAAAGTCGTTAAAGAACGCTTCAGAAAAGACCTTGCCGAGAAAAATTTTGCAGTCATAAAAGAAGCTTATGAGGAGGTAAAATCAGAGTGACCGCAAAAGAGAAAAGTTGGAAAGAAATTTCGCCGGCAGGCGTGTGCTGGAAATCTAGCACTCAATTTTTGACTGGAGACTGGAAAACTTACAAGCCAGTGAGAGATTTGGAAAAGTGCACTCGATGCTTATTATGCGTGCTTTTCTGTCCTGACGGCGCAATACACTGGAAGCCTGAAAAAGGAGACATAGAATTTGACTATAACTTTTGCAAAGGCTGCGGAATATGCGCTAACGAGTGCCCAGCCAAAGCGATAGAGATGAAACTTGAATAGGGAAGGTGTATGACAAAATGAAAAGTGTTGTTAAACAGGAAGTTTTAGCCTTAAACGGAGACGAAGCAGTCGCTTTCGCTGCTAAGCAGTCAGACGTTGACGTTGTAGCAGCTTACCCAATAACTCCACAGACCATTATCGTGGAAAGATTCAGCGAGTACGTTGCGAACGGCGAAGTGGAAACCGAATTTGTGTGTACAGAATCCGAACACAGCGCTTTAACTGCTTGCTTGGCAGCATCAGTAACCGGTGCAAGAGCTTTCACAGCCAGCGCTTCCGCTGGTTTGGCTTTGATGCATGAAATGCTCTTTGTGACTTCAGGATGCCGCGCGCCCGTGGTCATGGCGATTGCGAACAGAGCCTTGTCTGCGCCGTTGAATATTCACGGCGACCACTCTGACACTATGACGGAACGTGACAGCGGATGGATACAAATATACGTTGAAAACGCGCAGGAAGCGTATGATTCGGTTATTCAAGCGTTTAAGATAGCTGAGAACACCGATGTGCTTTTACCTGTTATTGTGGGTTTGGACGGTTTCACGTTAAGTCACACATTAGAAAATGTGCATGTGCTTTCGGACGATGCGGTTAAAAGGTTTGTTGGGACCCGCAAGTTCATCAACGTCACGAATCACGAGGGCAGAACTGTTCCCTTTAAGCTTGACCCAGACAACCCAACGAGTATGGGTCCGATAGCGTTGCCGAATTACTATTTTGAGTTTAAGCGGCAACAGGAAGAAGCTATGAAAAACGCTTTGAAAGTAATCCAAGACGTAAACAAAGAGTACGCTGAGATTAGTGGCAGAAGCTACGGAGATGGACTGGTTGATGCGTACTATGTTGAGGATGCGGAAGTAGCTATTGTCTGTTTAGGCTCTACGGCGGGCACTGTGAAAGCTGTTGTGGACGAGTTGAGAGCGGAAGGCGTCAAGGCTGGACTGCTTAGAATTCGCACTTTCCGACCATTACCCGTTGAAAGAATAGTTGACACGTTGAAAAATGCGAAGGCGGTGGCTGTGATGGACAGAAGCATGAGTTTCGGCGGAAACGGCGGACCAGTTTTCCATGAAGTTCGCCATGCACTTTATGACGCGGACAAGCATCCTTACATTGTAAATTACATTTATGGTTTAGGCGGAAGAGACACAAGCCCAATGCAAATTCGCAAGATTTACGAGGATTTACAGAAGATTCTGCGAATAAAACGCGTTGAAACACGCGTGCAGTATTTGGGATTAAGGGAATAGGAGGAGATGAAAAGATGCAAACAGAAGCTGAATGGAAATTCACCGCAAAAGACATCGCTGAAAAACCAGACCTGTTCCTGTCAGGACACAGAGCATGCGCGGGTTGTGGACCAGCAACTGTTTTGAGGTTAATAATGAAAGCGGTTAGAGGACCCACGATAGTTACTAATGCGACTGGGTGTATGGAGGTTGTTTCGTCAATTTATCCGTACACTTCTTGGGCTATTCCATGGCTGCACACGGCTTTTGAGAATGCTGCTGCGAACGCTTCGGGAATTGAAGCTGCATTGAAGATTTTGAAGAAGAAGGGTAGAAGTAAGCATGAGCATGTGGACGTTATTGCCTTGGCTGGAGACGGCGGTACCTACGACATTGGCATACAAGCGCTTTCTGGCGCAGTTGAAAGAGGACATGACTTTCTCTATGTGCTCTATGATAATGAGGCTTACATGAACACTGGCATACAGCGCAGTGGAGGAACACCATTAGGCGCTTCAACAACCACTTCGCCAGCCGGCACAGTTATTCCCGGCAAGTTAGAGCATAAAAAACCCATTGCAGATATTATGGTGGCTCATGACATGCCTTATGTGGCAACGGCTTCGCCTTACTATTGGCGCGACTTGCTTGTGAAGGTCAGAAAGGGCTTGGAAGTGAATGGACCAGCGTTTTTGCATGTGTTTGCGCCTTGCCCACGTGGATGGAGAAGCGACCCAGCTAAGTCGATTGAGCTTTCACGTTTGGCTGTGGAAACATGCATATTTCCGTTGTGGGAAGCCGTAAACGGCGAGTATCAGCTTTCAACGCCGAGCAAAGTTTTCGCTTTGGCTCCGCAAAAGAAGAAGCCGGTCAAGGAGTATTTGCAGGTGCAGGGACGATTTAGACATTTGTTCACGCCGAAATTTGAGAAATTAACCGAGGAAATCCAGCGAGTAACAGATGAACGGTGGAAACGCCTACTTAAAAAATGCGGAATGTAAACCTTAATTTTCTCTTTCTTTTCGTAATAGTATGATTGGAGAAAACAGTATTGAGAATTGTGCCTCTAAACGAGAGTTGTGAAAAAGTTTTCTGGAGCCATGTTAACCAAGACCCAGCGAATTACTATTTCTTTATTTTCGACTGGAAACAACGCAGAGACCAAACTAGAATTTTGATGGCAATAGAAGGCGAAAATGTTGAAGGACTAATGCTGATTTACAGAGACGCAATTGTCCAACTGAGAGGCAACCGTGAAGCTGTTAAGACACTTTTAGGCAGTCTTGACTTGGACAAGGTTGAGTTGCAAGCGCCTTTGGAATGCGAAGATTTGGTGCTTAGAAAGTATAAGCTTACTTTTCGGGTTGAGATGATGTTGATGCGTTTACTGGAAGGGGAAGAACACATTCAAGTTGGACATGAACCCGAGAGGCTCACGGTTGAGGATGCAGAGGAAATCGCGGATTTAATGCGAAGTACGAATCCTGAATGGTGGGGCGACATAACAGCTGAGATGCAGAAGAAAATGATGGAAGACGCGTTGTGGCTGGGAATAAAACGTGACGGCAAAATTGTTTCAGTTGGCAGTACTCGGTTGACAGATTTTGGATGCAATATTGGCATAGTGGCTACGCACGAACAATACAGAAATATGGGTTACGCAACATCCATAGTCTCTGCGCTATTGAAAGAAATCTTGAAAACGTCATCCACAGCGTTGATTCACGTGTTAAGCGATAATGCCCCAGCCGTCCATGTTTACTCAAAAGTCGGCTTCAAACCATACAAAACTTACCTTTTCATAAGAGGAGAAAAAACAAAAGAATAAAGTTGAGCAATCTCATTTAGGCGTTTTCTTTCAGGTATTTTTCTATTTCGTTTTCTGCGTTGTCTGCTTTTATGAATATGGGCACGTTTTCCATGCCAGTAGCGATGTAGCTTGACAAGAGCCATTCGCCTGGTGCGAATTCTAAAGTCTTCTCAAGTATGCCTTTGTCTAGCATGAAGGTTTCGCTTATTACTTGGCGGTCGTATGGACGTGGCAAAGTGCCCACAAAATAGGTGTGGAGCTGTTGTAGTGCGTTTGTGTTCAGATAAGCAACACGTTGTGTGGCTATGCATGCGCCCAAACCATATTTTCTGCCTTGTCTAAGCAAAGTCTCAACATGCACGGAGCATTTGGCTTCTATGCCTGATGCGTTGCTTGGGATAAACTCTTGTGCCTCGTCGAAAACGAGCAGTATGTAGGGTTTGACTTGGAATCGGCGTTTTCTGCGAACAAGCAAATCTTGCGTTAGGGTTAACACTAAATCTTTTATTGTGTAGGGGTCGGCAATTGAGATGCAAACAAGCCTTGTCTTCTTGTCTTCTAGCAAATCTCTGATTTTTTCAATCGCTAAACCGCCCGTGTCTGTCTCCTCAATTTCATCTTTCCTTCTTATTCTGTCGATGAGCATGTTTCTTGTTGTTCCCCAAGCGTATAATCCGCTTTTTTCGTGAACTTTGAACTCTTCAACTTTGGCTCTTGCAACTTCGTCGATATAGTTGACGAAGTCTTCGGTTACTTCCTGATTCTCCATGGCTGCGTGTTCTTCCATGTACGCTAAAATTGCGTCGTGAATTTCGTCAATAGCGTTAATGTAGTTTGGCTTGTCTGATGCGCCTCTTCTTTGCTCGTTTAGCTCGTCCATGAACTGGCTGTATGTTGGAACTTTGCGTCTTGGTCTTCTGTAATATGCGAGTTTGCCTTGCTCCATTATCTGCTGTAATCCCGTTTTGATTCGCTCGTCTGTCTCATACTCTCTCGGCTTCACAACAGAGTTGAAAAACTGCTCTAAAGATTCAATCTTGTTTTCCATGATAACTTTTGCTGGAAAAGCTGGGTCGGCAAGCAAATCCAAAAGCAAGAACACGTATTCACAGCTTATGTCAAAAACTAAAACTTTCGTGTCGCTTGTGTGCAACAGAATCCTTCGCAGAATGTTCGACATCAAATTGCTTTTTCCGCCACCTGTGAAAGCAAAAACGCCAAAATGATAACGCACAAGCTTTTCAAAGTCCACGTAAATGGGAATCACGGTTTCGCTTGCCTGGAACATTTTTATCAATCCAAGCCTCGGGTCGACTCTCGCGTCTTGCACAGTCTTGGACGGGTCAATGCCGAAAGCTTGAGCTATTTTTTGGTTATACATGCGATTTATCATTTCACTGTTTAATATGTAGACTTGGCTTCCAACAACTGGGTAAGAGAAGCCCTTAACAAACTGGAAATCGCATTTCTCATTCAAAATTAAATCATAATTTATTGGTATCGCGTCTATCTGAATCATCATCGTAGACTTGTCGTCCGTCTGCCAATCTTCTTCGGACTGCTCAATAATCTCAAACTGCATTGGATAGTAGCCATGGTCAGATAAACCACGCAAGCCGAAATGTTCTGGCCAAACGCGGCTAATCTCCATGAGCGTAAAACGCTCTTCGCCTTGACCAGTTTGCTTAAAATTCTTAACAGCCAAAAGCATTCCTTCCTCTAGCAAGCCCATCAAATCCTTTTGGTATTCAACTTTGACGCGGCATTGATAACGTGCGCTTGTGCCAGCAAGCTTCGACTCTTCAGTGGCACCAAAATATCTCGGAACCACTGCCGCCAGTCTCGCGTGAAACCTACCGTCAAAATCTGTAAAGCAAAACGTGTTCAACCTGTTTTCTTTCTGCGCATTCAAGACATTGTTCGCCTCTGAAATTATGATGTGTATAGATTACCTTTTCAATTTAAGCTATTCCCGTCCAATACAGAAGCGCATTATACTCAAGTTATAACCAGAAATTCAAGGTATATTTTAGAATTGAAATATTTTTCACATTATCATTAATATGACCACCTCTCTCCTAAAAATATCCTATACTCTTTTGGGGTTGTAACCAAACGACTGGAATAATTTTAGAACTAGGCTTGCCATACTTGAAACGTAGATTTAAGTTATCCTAAGAGTATAAAAAGAAGGACAAAATCAACCAGTGGCTATGAAATCAACGCCTGCGTAGCCTTGATCACCGGGCTGTACACGATACTAGAAGTAACTAGTGTATATCCCTATGGCAGTATGAGGGTTATCTCTATCTTCGATATGTCCGTAGTCCGAATACGAATATATCGTGCCTATCGATACGAAGGGAATCGCAGAGAAAGTGTAACCAAAATCTGCTCTGAGATAGATCCATGTTCGAGGTGGCTGACCAGTCCATGTCCGTCGTCCTACTGTGGATCAGAATCTTTTAACTGTTCAGCAGATAAAGAAGGAATAGGATAGTCAGGCACTACGACCAAGCCACCTTCAGTTGCTCCATCTATATGACAAGGGATCTCGAAAGGTCCCATGTGTATTCTTGTTCCGTTTTCAAATATGTAGATAGTCTCTGCCCTCATTATCATCATTTTTTTATCTTCAGGTGATTCTGCAACGGAAAAACCAAGTATTGCGTGACTTAGTAGAAACCCATAGAGAACAATAGTTAACACGCCCACAATGACTCCAATGAAGGCCACCGATTTTGTGATTCCCATAATACTACCCATAGGTTAATTAGGGGTAGTCGAATATAAGTATTGCGCTTCTGTACTCGATGTGTTTGTACTGCTTATGGTTCTTAGTGCAATCTTCGAACCTATATTTCTTACAAATATCTTCAAAGAAGCAGCGTGTCATTGTAGTGCAAAGGAAGAATTAGAACCGAAGATTGTACCATAGAAGGGGCATACCAACCTGCCACTGCAACAGAACACGCGCATATTAACCTTGCTCTCTTCTCGCCGCTTCTATTGACGCTCTTCTCTCCCTAAACGTGCTCATGTAAAAAATGAACCTCCTCAACCTATGATTATTCAATATCCAATCCGCAGTAGTATCCACCACACACTTAAACTGCCCATAATTCCACTTCGCAATCTTATCAGCAACAAACAACGCCTTATTATGCCCAAAAGCTTCAGGAATACTCGAAGGCGCCATAACCGCCAAAATACTCAAAACCAAACCCTGCAACCTATTCGGCACACCCTTATCCCTAAACAAAATAACCTCCAAAGGCTCCCTCGTACCATCACTAAGCTCATTCCAAAACCGCACAACACTCTCAGGCTTATAATCATATTCCGGATAAACCAAACGGTCAACAAGCAACACATTACTCCGCAACAAAGGATCAGTTTTAGCTTGACTCAACTGCACATAAGTCTTAACAAAAACTTTCTCCAACCCAATCTTATTCTTTATCGCGCCACAAACGAAACCCTTACGATTCTGCCTATCCGAAACCATCGTTCTAAAAGCAGAATCATACTCGATTAAGCTCCATGGCGGCTTAACCTTCTCCGAGTTAAAAATGCTCGCAGACTGCAATATCATACGGTCAGTGTTTGGCAACTTATCAAAAACTTCCCGCGAAACACTCGTTTTCAATAAACCCTCATTCTGCATTATTGGAATCAACTGCCTTTTGAAATCTCTCGCAGCCGTATCCTTCGTAATGCCAATAAGCAAAATGCGCCTTTTCCAGCATTCCTCCATAAGCAAATGCAAAGTAAAAAGCGTCAAAAACGCAATATCAAGAGTCGTCAACCAATACTCCTTACCACCCTTCATAATCTTCATCAAATTAGCAGTCTCCGTCTCCGCTGCTTTAGCAAAAAAGAAACGGTCACCAAGACTTGTCACAAGCTTTCTAACACGTTCCCACGTAGTCACATACTTCGAATTCAAAACGTAATTTCCATGCTTCTCGCTGAATATTCCCCTTTCAACAAGATGTCTAACGCATCTCTCCACCCTTTTTGCTCTTTTCTCATCACTTATTCCAAACTCCGCCAAAACCTGCCTAACAGTTAAAGCTCCTTTTCGCTTAGCTAAATCAATCACTGCATAACGCAAATAATCAGCTCGCGATGGAGGCAAACCCAAAGCCTGATTACAAACCCACTGGCGCGCGATAGTCAAATCATTAACATCAAAGGGTTCGCCGTCAACCTCGTATCCAATGATGCTGCTTTTCGCCTTCCACAAATCACTTCGGGAAGTATCATAAAGCAAACTCGCACGCTCAACAGACAAACTCCTATCCAAAAAAATAATGCGAACCTCACGCTCCAAATCAGTAGCAAACTTGTAAGCAAGATAATACTCAGCAAAAGTCATAATCCAATTCGCAATCGTAGCATTATTAATTATCGACTCATCCGTCAACAATCTACCCAAGTTAACCTCATCCGGCTGTCTCGCCTCAAAAAACGCCTGATCTATATCTGGAACCTCATTAACATAAACAGGCACAACGCTTGAAATGCCAGCGCCATGCTGAACCGTCCGCTCATCATACTCCACCTTGGGCTTGTCCTTTTCAGAAAAAGTTATCATACCCGTAGAAGCATAAGCACCGCCAAAGAAAATCACCAAATCAAACAACGGACGCGAATACATCGTACCATCTATACCAGCAAAACGAACCTTCGAAGCGCCGAAAAATTCTTCAGCTGTTTTGCACGCCTCTCTCGGATTTAAGTCAGTTATCACGAGGTTTGAAAGCAAACTGTCATAAAGACCTTTGAGAGAAGAAAAACGCTGCTCATAATCCAAAACCTGCCTAGAAGCACCCAACCTAAGCATATTGCTGGTTCGCGTAACCAAGTCACTCAACGAAGACAAACACCACTCACCAGTCCAACAATAGCCTAAAGAAGCTAAAAACCTTACCAACACACGCACATCCACAACCCTCACCTTCCAAACCTCAGAAAATGTAAATAAACAACAAACACCATAGAAAACCATGCAAAACCAAAACAGTGCGGGGTTGCCCTAGCCTGGTAGGGGGCAGGCCTGCTAAGCCTGTGGGCGTAAATCGTCCGCGCGGGTTCAAATCCCGCACCCCGCGCCTTTTCCGCGTGTTATCCGTAAATTTTAATAGTTTGCATGTGCTAATTGTGTTTTGGTGTTTGGTTTGGATGCGCGCAGGAAGGCTTGGCTAGATAGGGTTTTTAGGCGTAGCCATTCTGTTAATAGTCGGCATGCGGCTGAGATGGCTTTGAAAGCTTTTGATAAGGTTTTCGGCGAGCCCGTGGAGGCTGTTATTGACAGGGTTAAGCGAGGCGAGTTGGATGTTTACAAGGTTTTTGACAGGTTTGTTTCGGAATTGGATAAAGCTGGTTTAAGCTCGCATTCTATTAATGGATATGTGACTAGGGTTAAGCAGTATTTCGCTTATAACGATGCGAAATGGGATGAGACTGCTTTTCGTGTGAAGGTTGGCTTGCCGAGGGTTGAGGAGCCTGATGATAGGGCGCCGACTGTGGAGGAGTTGCGGCGGATTCTTGTTTGGGGAAAATTGAGGACTAAGGCTTTGATTCTTGTTTTGGCCAGCAGCGGAATGAGGCTTGGCGAAGCCATTAAGCTTAAGGTTGAAGACATTGATTTTAACAGCAGACCTGTTAAGGTTAGGCTTTCGCCGAAAGTGGCAAGCAAAACTGGAGAAGGTCGAATAACCTATATCAGCGACGAGGCTGCTGAATATCTCCGCCAATATTTAGGCGATAGGATAGGCGTTCCTGAAGTTTGGGTTTTCCCTTCAGAAGCAGATGAAAGCCGTCATATGAGCGAGGACCGCGCTTGGCGGACGATAACTGAGTGTATTGAAAAGGCTGGGCTTGGAAAAGCGAAAGAAAAAACGGTGACTGGCAGGCGTAAGCTGCATCCCCATAGCTTTAGAAAGTTCTTCTTTTCAAGGGTTGTGGGTGTAATAGGCGAGACAGCAGCCCATGCCTTAATGGGCCATGGCAGCTATTTGAAAACGTATTATAAGAGGCCTGAAGAGGAGAGAGCCATAGACTATTTACGGTGTATGCCTCACTTAACAATCTTTACGGAAAGTGTTGACATGAAAAGGTGGAAGGATGAGGCTAAAATTGAAGCCATAAAGGCTTTTGCAAAAAGCCTCGGAATAGAGGGCATAGAAATAAGAATCGCTCAACTGAAGAAGGAAATACCTGAAATAAGCGAAGAGGAAGCCTTAAGCCAAATAATACGGGAAAGCCTCGGCATAACGAAGCTTAACATAGAAAATCAAAACTTAAATAATGACCCGAAAAAAATTGTAAACGAAAACGAGCTTGAAAAGTTTTTAGCCCAAGGGTGGGATGTTCAAGCGATTCTTCCAAGCGGGAAAATTCTAATCAAAAAGAGCCTTTAAGCTTCCAAGGGATCCAAAAGCTTACAAAACATGTTTACAAGTCTCTCCTTTTCTCGGTAAATCTCGCTTTCCCTACACTTAATAAGCAAGTTAATCAAGCCTACCAACGGTTTAACAAGCCTAGTAGTAAGCAGATAATCCACCAGCTCATGGCGCAAAACCTCAACAGCCCTATTCTCATCCGTCTCATAAATGTAGATAACTCCATCTTTAAATTCTCCTGCAACCCCCTTATAGAGGTCAGGCTGCCAACAAACTTGAAAATTGCATTCAAGACCCAGCAAGCCCTGGAGACGTTTAAGTTCCTTGTCGAGTTTACAGATTATAGCACGTCTGCAAGCTTCCTCTTTCATGTTCATTTTGACCTCATATGATCAGGATAACCGCCATGAAACGCCTTAACATGACTTTTCAAATCCTCAAGAGTAAAGAAAAACATTGGCTTGCCAACCTCTTTGCAAATCTGGCATTCAAGTAGCCTCTCTGGCTTAGGATCAGAGAGCTTGTTTTCTATTGCCCTTTCAGAATAGGCAAACAATTCTCGGCTGTTATGCATAGGAGAGCTTGTAATCGGCTCAGTTGGCACCTGGACACTTTGCCATTTGGGGGGAGAGGGAGGATGAGTTGTTTCTGTGGAATCAGTTTTAGCTGAATTTCGCTTGTTTTTAGCGGTAATTTCAGTATCCTGCACAACATCCGAAGCCGTCCTTCTCACGTGCATGGTTTGGCAAGTTGTCACGATGCTCGTTAAGAAAGCTTCAAGCTCCTTCTCGTAAAACAGCTTGTATTCGTTCGCCTTTTCTAATAGGGCAAGTTGTTTAGGCTTTTCTCCAGTTTCAGCCAGACTGTAAGAATAGGGTTTGGTTGTCTGAACCTCCTTCAAATACCCTTGGTTCGCTAACGTCTTCAAGATTCTAGATGCTGTCCGAGCAGATACTCCAAGCCTTTCAGCCAACTTGTTTTTATCCCAGAACTCTTCGTTACTGTTTTCCATAAGCTCTAAGGCTTCACTTTGCCTTTTCTCCAACCTGCTCACTGTTTCAATTATGCTTGAAGCTAATATTTTCATGGCTCTTTCCAAATCTTCAACGTTCGCAATAACAAACTTCGAGCCATCCTCTTTATCTTCAATATAGGCTCTCTGCCTCTGGTGGATAATAGCCAATACTCGAATAAAATTCAAGATTCTTTCAATCTGGCTTCGCAGGGCTACTTTCTGCTCTTTCTTTATGGCTAGTTTTTCAAGTTGCAGAAGGCTGGTTGGCGGAAAAAGGACAACTTCCACATTCCAGTCGAGCAGCCTCAAAGCACTTTGAAAATCTTTCTCTGAATATGGAATTTTATTGCCGACATCTAAACCAAGCTTTTTACGTAGCCCTTCAGGCAGCATGGAATCCCTAAGCTTCTTAGCCAGAACACGCCTAGTCAAAACGTCTGAATGGTTCAGGCTCAACTTTAAAACTCTGCGATACAAATCTGCATGAATATCAATGTCGCTTTCTGTCGTAATGAAGTTTCTGGCGTTGGTCTTATGTCTTCCAAGCATCATCCTACCGGTCTCTTCATCCCTCATCGGGAAAATGGTTTCGATGCTTTCTCCCTCTCCAACACTACGCAAGCCTAGCGTGCCAGTTTTGGATTCCATGCCTGCAATTTCATAAATAACCAAAGTGCCGGCAAACTCTTCCGGGATATATTTGACAGCTTCTGGAGTGCTGGTTGTAAACTCGAAAAGCCATTCATGGGGAATTAGAGGCTTAATTGCTCTGATGGATTCGTTTTTGCCACTTCCACTAAAACCAGTCAAGATGCTGCTTAAAGGATATTTGGTTTGCCCACTGCATATAGTGACAAAGTTTGTCAACAAAGTATTGTCTTCTCCAATAAGTCTACGTCTCCCAAATTGCAAAATATAATCCAAGAGCTTAGGGTCAACCAGCAGCCTTTCAGCCTTTTCCTTCTCTTCATGAGTTAACAGCTTGGCTATTTGTTTAGGAGCTATTGGACACTTTTCACGGTCACATTGGCTTTTCAAAATTGGGTCTGTACAACCATAAACGTATTTGCCTTGAATTGCCGACTTAACTATGTCATCCACTTCTTTCCAAGGTAACTGTGGAGTATTCAGCCTATTCCAACTTTTTAAAATGTCTTCTCGAACAGTTTTAGGCTGATACTGCTTGAAGTTTATGAAATAGCTTGCCAACCTAATACCAAACTCATTACGCAAGCCTTCCTGAGTTCCTTTGAGCAATGCTTGGATGCAAGGCGGGTCTTTGCCCCTATAAGGCTTGCCACTTAACTCTTCACTGTCAAACCAAAGCTTGGCTGGCTTTTCAACTTTAACTCCAGCTTTTTCCAAAGCCGAATAAAACAAGGCTTCCAAATCTTCAACTTCCGTTGGCATGTTGTCATTTAGTTTTCTGTAGCCTTGACTTGGAGCCATGATGCAGAGTTTTCCTTCTCCAAGAATTTCCAAAGCACAATCATTATGATATGCCGAAATAGTCTTTGGCTTAGCATGGCTGAAATAAATATAATGCTGTCCACCTGAAGGGGTCTCTTCCATCTGTGTTATTGATAAATGTTTCAGAATCTGCCTGCCTTTTTCAACCACTTCAAGTGGCAAATTTTTAACATCAAAGTCTATGGCTCCAACATATAGCTCATTGTGCAGTTGTTGTCCGCAGATTATGGCAAAACTGTCAGCTTCAGCCCAGGGCAAGGCCTCAAAATCCAACTCGTTCTGCCTTTCAGTTTGCCACCTCTGCCACTTATGCAATGGCTCCTTGCCTCTGAGCAAAACAATGTTGCAGCCTTCAAGCCAATATTGTCTGGCAGTAGCTTTCAAAGATTCAGCCATTCGAAGTAGCTCCTAAGCCTGCTTTAGTTTTCTGACGCGTCTGAAAATGAAGCCTTCTTGTCCAAGCCAGTAATGCCAGTTACCAATGCTTAGGTTGCCTTTGTTTTCTTTAAGCGTGTTTTCCAAATGATTGTAAAGTTGCACATCATTAACATTGTCTCGTCGAATCATCTGGTAGGCTCCTCTAGAGCCACTACCGTTCTCCCAATTTAGTTTCTCGTAAACCTCAGCATGCTTCAAGTATGGCTTAGAAACTGGTTGTTGCTCAGCCTTTTGCTGGAGCCTTTGCTGAAGCCAACTGTCAATGGTAGCCTCAAGCTGAGCCTTAGCCACATTCAGTTCTTCTGTGCTGTCCAGCTTAGCCTTAACCGTATATTCAATTTTAGTCCATTCTTTTTCGCTGGTTTGCTTAGTTAACCCCTTAGAAACTTGAACTTCAACGACCTCTCCCATTACCTCTCCCCCTGAAAAAGTCTTTTATAAAGCTCTGGTGCGTCTCTGGCTAGCTTCTCCCTTAAGGCATCTCGGGTAAACTCCGAAACATTTGTATGCAGGTCGAGTCTCACGAATTGCTCGAGTAGCTCTTTCAAAGTTGCTGGAACCCTGACATTCAAATTCACTAATTCCTTTTTCGCCATGGCGTCACAACCGCCAAAATATGTATATAATGCTCAAATCAAAATATGCTCTCAAATTGAGTATTGCAATATCTCGTTTAAGGGGGTCAATTGTAATATTGCAAAATTTCGAACAAATCTTAAGGCGTAGCAAGAGTGAATATAATCATATTCCAAGCCTTAAGGGCAAGCAAGCATCAAGGAACGTTTTTATCTTATGCTGGCTTGCAGCTAAAGGCGAACAATCTTGTTGGGATTTAGCCCTTGAGTATATTAAAACCTTTAGAGCTCAGGATTACTCCGAGTGGTGTAAGGATCCTCATGCTAAAGCGATAATTTATCACGCACGGCAAAAGGAAAATGCTGCGCTGTATAGAAGTCTCGATCTACTTATGCGAAAACATTATGTGAAAAAGGATGGTTCAAAATACTTTCTGACTGTTAAAGGAGTTTTACTTGCATTTACATTGAATCCTGAAACTTTAAAGAATCGTATTCCTGAGATACTAAAAAATCCGGATAATGAAATACAAGCAGTGCTGGAAAGCGTCCATTTTCCAGCGATTCCGAACATCGAGGCTTTAAGTCAATTTAGGAAATTTTTGAAAAATTTACACGAAGATCCTTTAGTCCGAAAAATGTTCAAGTCGATGGCACAAGTTAGTTTGCAACATATTCTTCTAGACTATAAAATCAACATTGACGAAATAAGCGAAAAAGAGCTTACAAACTTGTTCTACAGCGAAATTATGAAGCAACTCAGCAAATATTTGAAAGAGAAGCAATCATCTGGATGATTCTTAGACAATCATAATATGTCGTTATCACCACGTCTTCGCCTAAAACTTTCAGTGCTTTTCTCTTTCACAAAGATATATTCCATATTTCATGCTCTGCTTCTGTTAGCTGCAACTAACGGAACATTATGTGAAGATGTTGGATGCACTCTTATGTATGAAGCTTTGAGCATTTTTGATAAAATTTAAATCTTGCCGTTTGTTTCCATGAGTGCAATAAAGAGCAGTATAACTTCCATGTTTCGCGCATGTTACAAAGCTTATGTGTTGTTGTGGCACTTGGTTAAAGAAGGTGGTTAAAGTGCAAGGAGTGAAGCATAATTATCGGGTTTAAGGAGGTAAGTCTGTGATTATTGAGCTGGCTGTTGCGTTTGTTTTGATTCTGGCTGTATCGTCTATAATTTATTCGCTTGGGCGTTTGTTGTCCGCTAAATCTATGTGTAGTGAAAATGGTAAATCTGCTTATGCTTGTGGTGAGAAGGTGAATTTTGATAAATTGAAAATCAGCGTTTCTCATTATAGGTATCTTATATACTTTGTGATTTTGGACTCGTCGGTGCTGTTAGCGACTTTTGCTGCATTGGCTATTCACATGGCAAATGTTTTGTTCTTCATAATTTACTTATTTATTGTTATTTTGTCTGGCTTGTTGCTTTTAGATGGAGGCGACAGTTAACGAGAAGAGCCGGTCTTTTAAATTGGGCGAGGCTAAAATCACCTTGGGTTCTTCATTTTAATTCTGGAGCATGCAACGCTTGCGACATTGAGGTTGCTGCACTTTTAACGCCCAGATATGATATTGAACGTTTTGGAATATTACTTGAACCTTCGCCAAGACATGCTGATGTTCTATTAACCACTGGTGTTGTCACCCGCCAATGTGCGGATAGGTTGAGGCGTATTTATGAGCAGATGCCTGAGCCAAAGTTTGTTATTGCCATAGGAGCTTGTGCTTGTTCAGGCGGAGTGTTTGAAGGAAATTACAATGTGATTGGCGGCGTTGAGAAAGTCATTCCAGTCAACATTTATATTCCGGGATGCCCACCGAAGCCGGAGGCGATAATTGACGGTATTTTAAAACTGCTTAATTCGATTAGGGAGGCAAGGCATGTCGATAAACATTAATGAAATTTTAAAAGCCTTAAGTGATGCAATTGGAGAGAGGGTACTCCAAACTAAATCTCTGCGTCCCGAAAAAGCATGTATTCAAGTTGAGGCTGGAGCCCACAGAGACGCTGTAAAAGTTCTGCTTAAACAGGATGGAAATGCGGGTATTTCTGCAATTACAGGCGTTGACCTCGGCGAAACGATTGAGTTAATATATCACATCCGCACTTGCAACACAATAATTTCCATAAGAGTCGATGTTCCAAAGGAAAATGCAAAAATTGAAAGCATAACCGACCTAGTTCCTGGAGCGAATTTCCATGAAAGGGAAGCGTCTGACCTTTTTGGCGTAACATTCGAGGGACACCCAAACCCAAAGAGGCTTATTCTTCCAGAAGATTGGCCGGAAAATGTTTTCCCGCTTAGAAAGGATGCTGTGGTGGCGAATGTTCAAAGTAATAGCCTTCCCATTTCAGAGGATAATATGCAAGTAGCTGCCACTGAAGGGGTAGTGAATATTGTAGTGGGGCCCCAGCATCCTGCCTTGATAGAGCCTGAAAAGTTTTCTTTGAAAGTTGATGGGGAAATTGTGAAGGAAGTTGAGCCTAGAATTGGCTATGTTCATAGGGGTATTGAGAAGGCTGCAGAAAGTCGCACTTACTTGCAGAACATTTACTTGGTTGAGAGAATATGTGGCATATGTAATGCTTGTCATGCTACCTGTTTTTGCCAGACGGTTGAGGCGGTAATGGGAGTGAATGTGCCGTCTAGGGCCGAGTATTTGCGTACGGTAATTTTGGAGTTGAATAGGATTCATAGTCACATGCTTCTTTTGGGTCATGCTGGCTTAGAAATTGGATATGAAACCCTATTCCATTACATGTGGCGCGACAGAGAGCCAGTATTAGACATGATGGAAGAACTTACCGGCAACAGAATTATCGCATCATTCATCACTATAGGCGGCGTTAGAAGAGACTTAAAAGAAGAGGCTATTTCAAAAATTAATGCGGGATTGGCAAACTTAAAGAAGAAAATGAGTTTTTATAGGCAACTTTTTGAGAATGATTCAACATTAAAAATGCGAACAAGAGATGTTGGAGTCTTAAGCAAGCAAGACGCGTTAAAATTGTGTGTTGTTGGTCCTGTGGCGCGGGGGTCTGGTGTGGATATGGATGTTAGAAGGGATGAGCCATACGCAGCATATAACGAAATACCTTTTAGGGTTATCACTTATGATGAGGGTGACGCTTGGGCTAGGCTTATGGTTCGTTTAGATGAAATAATTGAAAGCATCAACATAATACAATATGCCCTAGAACATTTGCCAAGTGGCCCCTAC
Source organism: Candidatus Bathyarchaeia archaeon (assembly GCA_038873195.1). Lineage (NCBI taxonomy): Archaea > Thermoproteati > Candidatus Bathyarchaeota > Bathyarchaeia (SeqCode) > Bathyarchaeia archaeon. The sequence goes on from JAVZEV010000001.1 coordinate 1,453,673, forward strand.
AGAATCAGGGTGCCAAGGATTGTGCCAGCAGGCGAGGCTATCGGACGTGTTGAAGCGCCTAGGGGTGAGTTGTTTTACTATATAAAAAGTAATGGAACGGCTTTTCCAGAGCGTGTTAAAGTGCGCACTCCAACTTTCGCTAATATTGCATCCTTTGTTAAAATCGCTGAAGGCGGTAACATAGCAGATGTGCCAGCAAGCTTTGTAAGCCTTGATCCGTGCTTTTCATGCACAGACAGGTAAGAGGAGCATCAAAAATGGGTTTGGATATAGCGTTTATTCTTCGTGTTCTAGTTTTTCCAGGGTTCACTTTCATTTTGTTGTTTACAATGTTTTGCGATTGGGTTGAAAGGAAAATTGAGGCGCGGATGCAGAATAGGATGGGACCTACATATACTGGTCCACTTGGCGTTTTTCAACCGCTTGCTGACTGTGTTAAACTTTTAACCAAGGAGGACATTGTTCCATTTAACGTAAAAGAGTTCGCTTTCAAATTCGCTCCAATTCTCTCATTTTCGATTTTTGTTTTCTCATTCGTCTTCCTGCCAATTGATGGAGCAAATATCGTTTTCAATTCAAACTTTGAAGGCGACTTAATTATTGTCTTAACATTAGTTTCAATTGCCAATTTCTTTCTTTTCCTTTCAGGTTGGTCTTCATTTAACCCTTACAGTGCAATAGGCGCTACAAGAGTTTTGACTCAGTTTTTGGGTTATGATATTCCTCTTTTCATTCTTGCATTGGCTCCAGCTTTTTTGGCTAAAAGTCTTAGTTTTTCAGTTATTGCCGCTGATCAGGATGTGCCATTTGCCTTTATAATCCCATGGGCTTTCGTGCTGTTTATTATTACGCTTCAAGCGGAGTTGGAGAAAGACCCGTTTGATGTTCCGCACGCTGAGACGGAGATAGTTGGTGGATACGAAACTGAATATACGGGTAGAAGATTGGCTTTTCTTAAACTTGCTAAAGACGTGCAAATAGTGCTTGGAGCAGCCATCGCTGTTGAACTTTTCTTAGGCGGCCCCTATGGACCAACTTTTTATGGTCCATCTGCCTTGTGGTATACGTTGTGGTTTACGCTTAAACTACTTGTGGTTGTGGCACTTACAGAGTATTTGACATGCGTTTTTGCGAGGTTGCGTATTGATCAAGTGCTTGCTGTCAACTGGAAGGTGCTTCTGCCTTTTGCGTTTCTTTCTCTTGCTGCGGCTGTTGGAGTGGGCTTGTGGTTTAACCTGTTGAGGTGAAGGTGAATGGCTAAGTTATCGCCAATTTTGAAGGAAGTGCTCGTTCACCTTTTTAAGAAGCCTGCAACCCACAGATATCCAGAAGAGAAGACGCGTGTTCCCGCCGGTTTCCGCGGCAGACAAGTATTTGATATAAATCTCTGCATTAGTTGTGGCTTGTGCGCTAGGGATTGCCCTGCAAAGGCTATTGAGATGGTTGAGGTTGATGGAAAGTTGAGGCCGCTTTTTCATCTGGACCGCTGCATATTCTGTTATCAGTGTGCTGAAAGTTGTCCCAGAAATGCGATTAAAAGTTCGGAGATTTTCGAGTTAGCCTCAACAAATAAATCCGATTTGATTGTAAAGCCTAAAGCAGATAGCTTGAGCGGAGGCGTTTTGTAGGATGATTGTTGAGTTGCTTGCTGTTGGATTGGTTGTTTCGGCTTGTTTGGCAATCTACCTTGATGAGGCAGTGTATTCCGTTGCTTCTTTGGCTTGCATGTTTGTTTTAATGGCTATTTTGTATGCTTTAAATGATGCTTTGTTTGTAGCTGTTTTCCAGTTGGCTGTTGGTGCTGGAACTTTGGCTGTTCTCTTCTTGGCTGGTGAAATGTTAAGCGCGAAACCAGAAAAGGAGAAGCCCTTAAAGAAAATTTTTCCAGTTGCCTTGCTTGCAATTGTTTTATCTCTTCCGTCAATTTTCTTATCTGTTTCTGTTACGCCAGGTAATGTTTCTCCAAGTTTTTCATTTGCTGATGCACTTTGGAATTTAAGAGCTATAGACGTGATACTGCAGGGGTTTGTTATAATGACCGTTGCTCTGGGCATTGCAATAGTCCTATATGAGCGAAATGATGGTGAAAGCTAATGGATTACATGATTTTGTCGGTTGTTTTGCTTGCCGTTGGCATTTACGGCTTATTGACCAAGCGTCACCTTGTTAAAGTGTTAATTTCCATTGAAATTATTGCGGTGGCAGCGTCAATGAATTTTGTGCTGTTAGCCTCTTCTTTGAATAGAACTTTAGGCGAAGCATTTCTGATACTTGCTTTTTCCACGGACACTTGCGTAACCGCCATAGTATTAGCTTTGCTGGTTATAGTCGTCAAAAAGTATGGAACGTGCGACATTAGAAAGCTGGCAGAAATAGAGCAGAGTGCAGATGAGGAGCAGACAAAATTTGAGGCTGAGCAGTGAAGGATTCTTTGAAGTAGCAAAGTATTGGGTGCTGCCCTTAATTTTAGGCTCAATAATTGGCTTAGCCATATTCCTCCTTGTCTACATTTACAAACTGCTAAATTATGCGTCATTTATTATTGTAAACTGGAATTCTTCATTTCTTTTAGCCTCAACAATTGTTGCGCTCCTCGGAGGATATTTAACAA